>JAJYWF010000029.1 GCA_021791635.1 Actinomycetes bacterium | reverse complement strand
CGGCGGCTACTGGGAGGTGGCCTCTGACGGCGGGCTCTTCGCCTTCACAGCGCCGTTCCTCGGGTCCATGGGGGGCAAGCCCTTGAACAAGCCCATCGTCACCATGGCCACCGGGTAGGTCAGGCCAGCACCAGGGCGCCGGACTCCCAGCGGGCGAACCCTTCGGCCACCAGAGCCGCTGCTACCCGCGCCGACCGTTGCCGATCCTCGGGCCATCCGGCGGCCCCGGCCACGTCGTCTTCGGGCAGGCTGGCCTGGCGCAGGGCGGCCAGTAGCCGGCCGCGCCCCTGGCGGTCCGAGCCGGCGAAGGGGCTCTGGGGACGGGGCGACCCGGCCGGATCGGGCCCCCCGGCCCGCTGCCAGGCGCACCGGCGGACCAGGGGACATCGGTCGCAGTGCGGGTTGCGGCTGGTGCAGCACAGCGCCCCGAGGTCGAACATGGCCTGGGTGAGCTCCCGGGCCCGGCCCGGAGGGACGAGGCGGTCGGCCAGGTCCTGGGTCTCGGCCGGCCGCAGCCGGTGCCCGGCCACCGCCCGGGCCACGATGCGGGACACGTTGGTGTCGACCGGGACCGTGTCGTGACCGTAGGCCAGGGCCAGCACCGCACGGGCGGTGTAGGGGCCGATACCCGGCAGGGCCTCGAGCTCACGGCGTGTCGCCGGCACCCGGCCCCCGTGGCGCTCGAGCAGCAGGGCGGCCGTGCGGTGGAGGGCCAGGGCCCGGCGGTGGTAGCCGAGGCCGGCCCAGGCCCGGACCACGTCGGCGCTCGGAGCGCCGGCGCACTCCCGTGGGGTCGGGAACCGGGCGACGAACCGCTTGAAGGCCTCTTCCACCCGTGACACCTGGGTCTGCTGGAGCATGACTTCGCTCACCAGGATCGACCAGGGGTCGCCGGTACGCCGCCACGGCAGGTCGCGTCGGGCCCCCCAGGCCAGGACCGCCCGGCTCAGCCCGTCCAGGCGCGATGCCGTCAGGGGCGCGCCATCGGGCACGGTGGCCGGCGAGGGCGGCGATGGGGGCAGGGCGCCTATTCCCAGACGTCGTCGCGGTAGGGGCGCTGGCGGGCCGGCGCCGCTTCCCTCTTCCAGACCATGAGCTTGCGGCGGAAGAAGCACACCTCCATCCCGTCCTGGTTGAACGCCTTGGTCTCCACGGTGACCACGCCCCGGTCGTCCTTCGATCGGGACTCGACCTTGTCGATCACCTTGGTCTCGGCGTAGATGGTGTCGCCGTGGAACGTCGGGTGACGGTGGACGAGTGACTCGACCTCGAGGTTGGCGATGCACGAGCCACTGACGTCGGGCACGCTCATCCCGAGGGCCAGCGAGTAGACGAGGTTCCCGACCACTACGTTGCGCCCCTGGACCGTCTCGTGCTCGGCGAACCAGGCGTTGGTGTGGAGGGGGTGGTGGTTCATGGTGATCATGCAGAACAGGTGGTCGTCGTACTCGGTGATGGTCTTGCCCGGCCAGTGGCGGTAGACGTCGCCGGGAACGAAGTCCTCGTAGTAGCGGCCGAAAGGCCGCTCGTGCACGGTCACGACGCCACCGGGGGCCGGGCCCGGGTGGTGAAGCTGAGCGAGCCCCCCGGCAGCGACTCGCCGTCGATCACCAGGCGCCAGACGTACCGGGTGCCCGGAGCCAGGGGGATGGGGCCGAGGTTCACGGCCAGGGCCACGTCGATGGGCGACCCTTCGGGGATGCCCACGGGGTGGGTGACGCTGAACTCGCCGCGCACCTCCACCGGCTGGGAGCCCTCCTGGGTGTCGACCAGCACCGGCCGGCCGTCGGCATCCTCCAAGAACAGCTCCCAGTGGTGGACCACTTCGGCCTCGTTCCAGTCGACGTCGATCTTCAAGGCGATCGCCGACGGCACCGGGTCGGGGCCGGTCATCGACCAGCCGCCGCCCAGGATGTACAGCTTGCCGTCGGCCACTTGGGCGGCGTCGCACAGCAGCATGGTGAGGTTCATCGGGCCGAGGCTAGCGAACGACGCCGGTGCCCCGTGAAAGACTCCTCCGGTGCAGGTCGACTTCCCGTCGTGGACCCGCCGCCGTGCCGCTCCCGTGGCCGCCTCGGCCGTGATCGTCGCCGGCGCCTGCGTCTTCGTCCCGTGGTGGAACGCCGTCGTCGGCGCCGGGCGCGGCTGGCACGTCCCCGGTGACCTGTGGGGGACCCAGATGGCGGCGTGGGAGTACGTCCACGGCCACGTCGGTGCCGTGTACTCCCCGACCACCGCCCTGGTCACGTTGCCGGGGATCCTGGTGGTCCTGGCCCCGGCGGTCGCTCTCTCGGGCGCGCTGCACCTGAGCGTGGCCCACACCGGCGTCATCACCTTCCCGACCGGGTGGCTCCTGGTGGAAGCGGCGTCGATCGCCGCCGGGCTGCCGGTCCTCTTCGCCGCCGACGGCCTGGCCCGGCGTCTCGGAGTGTCGAACGGCCGGCGTTTCGTGCTGGCCGGCTTCGAGGTCGTGGGCCTGTGGAACGTCGTGGTGTGGTGGGGCCACCCCGAGGATGCCCTGGCCCTGGCCCTCCTGCTGTTCGCCGTTCCCGACGTGATCGACGGGCGGTGGGCCCGGGCCGGATGGCTGCTGGGCCTGGCCTTCGCCACCCAGCCGGTGGTGGTCCTGGCCCTGGCCGTTCTGGTGGTGCGCTACCCGCGGCGGGAGTGGGCCGCCCTGGCCGGCAGGCTGGTCCTTCCCACGGCCCTGCTCGTCGCCGCCCCCCTGGCGGCCAACTGGCACGGGACCTGGCGGGCGCTGGCCGAGCAGCCGAACTTCCCGTTGGTCGACCACACCACGTTGTGGACGTCGCTGGCCCCGGTGGTGGGGCCCCACGACGTGGTGGCGGCCGGACCGTTCCGCCTGGCCTCGGTGGCGGCCGCCGTGGTCCTGGGTGTGGTGGTCGGTCGCCGGGGACCCGGGCTCGAGCTGACGCTCGGCGTGATGGCCGCCGGCTTCGGCCTCCGGGTCCTGTTCGAGCCGGTCATGGTCGCCTACTACGTGTGGCCAGTGCTGGCCGTGGCTCTGGTGGCCGCGGCGAACGGGCCCCGGTGGCGACTGGCCACCGCCGGGGGGCTGGCGACCTTCACCACCGTCTTCGGTGACGCCAAGTGGCGGGGGAACTGGAGCTGGTGGGCGGTCGAGACGGTGGGTGCGGTGGCCGTCTGCTGGCTCTCCGTGCGAGTATCGAAGGACGATGCCCCTGACGCCGTTGCCGCTCCCGTGACCCGGTCTCGTTCCGCGAGTCAGGCCGTTCCGTGACCACGCTCCAGGGGCTGCGCGACGACGTCTACCGCCGCCCTCGACCGTCTGGGCATCGGCGTCGGCTGGTGCGTCGTCGACGTCGGTGCCGGGGGTGGAGACGTGTCGGTGGCCCTGGCCGAGACGGTCGGACGGGACGGGCGGGTGTACGCCGTCGACAGCGACCCGGCGGCCCGCGACGTCGTGGCCGCCGCCGCCGCCGCCCACAGCCAGGTGCTGGCCATCACCCAGGCCGGCGAGGACCTGCTGCTCCCCGAGCCGGTCGACCTGGCCTTCTGCCGCTTCCTGCTCCTCCACGTGCTCGACCCGGCCGTGGTGCTGGCCCGCATGGCCTCGGCCGTACGCCCCGGTGGCTGGGTCGTGGCCCAGGAGCCGATCACCTCGGCCGGTCGGGTGGGCGGCTCACCGCTCTCGATGCCCGGCGCCCGCCATCCCGACGTCGGGGCCCTGCTCCCGGCCCTGGTACGCGACGCCGGGCTCGAGGTCGTGGACGCCTGGGCCGAAGCCCCGGCCGGGGCCGGGCCCGGACCGGTGGCCGACTACCTGGCCTCGCTCACCGGCGTTGACCCGGGCGACGACCCGGTGGTGCTGGCTCCGCTGGTGACCGTGGTGGGACGGCGGGCCGCCGGGCGCGGGTAGTGTCCCGGGCCGTGACATCCGATATGGAGGGAGCCGAGGCGGCGGTCAAGCTGGCTGAGAGCGTGGTGACGGCCGGCGTCGCCACGCTGGCCGCCGGCGGGGGTATCGACACCAACCAGGTGGTCGCCTACGACGTGGCCCACGCCGCGGCGGCCGTGGCCACCGCCCGGGCGGCCGTCGAGTACGGGCTCCGGGGTGAGCTCGAGGGACGGATCGCCTGCGTCTTCGTGGCCGACGTGGTAGCCGAGCTGGCCGCCAAGCTGGTCGGGCGGGAGGGCCTGTGGGGAGTGGAGGCCGGCGTCCTCGCTCCGGCGGGGACGTTCACCTCGGTCCACCGTGACCCGGCGGTGCTGGCCGAGCTCTGCGGCGAGCAGGGGCCGCGCCACCTGGGTGACGACTTCGAGCTGGTCGCCGAGACCTTCCACCGGTTCGCCGAGGAGCGGGTCCGGCCCCACGCCGAGCACGTCCACCGGACGAACGGGGACATTCCCGAGGAGATCATCACCGGCCTGGCCGAGCTGGGCGGGTTCGGCCTCTCGGTGCCCGAGGAGTACGGCGGTTTCGCCGGCGGCGGCGAGAGCGACTACATGGGGATGGTGGTGGCCACCGAGGAGCTGAGCTGGGGCTCGCTGGGGATCGGCGGGTCACTGATCACCCGTCCCGAGATCCTCACCCGGGCCCTGGTGCACGGTGGCACCGACGAGCAGAAGCGCCGGTGGCTGCCCATGCTGGCCTCGGCCGAGGCCCTGGCGGCCGTGGCGGTGACCGAGCCCGACTACGGGTCCGACGTGGCCGGGATCGTCACGACCGCCACCCCCACCGACGGCGGCTGGCTGGTGAACGGGGTGAAGACCTGGTGCACCTTCGCCGCCCGGGCCGACGTCCTCATGCTCCTGGCCCGCACCGACCCCGACCGGGCCAAGAGCCACCGGGGGCTCTCGATGTTCATCGTGGAGAAGCCCCGCGGTGACGGGAAGGGGTTCGTCCTGACCGAGGGGTCGGGGCGGCTCGAGGGCCGGCCCATCGACACCTTGGGCTACCGGGGCATGCACTCCTACGAGCTGGCGTTCGAGAACTGGTTCGTCCCCGACGCCAACCTGGTGGGTGGCGTCGACGGTCTGGGCAAGGGGTTCTACCTCCAGATGCAGGGGTTCGAGAACGGACGCCTGCAGACTGCGGCCCGGGCCCTCGGGGTCATGCAGGCCGCGTACGAGGCGGCCTACGACTACGCCCTGAACCGGAAGGTGTTCGGAGCGCCGATCCTCGACTACCAGCTCACGCGGGCCAAGCTGACCCGAATGGCCGTGATCATCCAGGCCACCCGTCAGTTCTCGTACCAGGTGGCCCGTCTGATGGCCGCAGGCCAGGGGGCCCTCGAAGCGTCGATGGTGAAGGCCTACGTGTGCCGGGCCGCCGAGTGGGTGACCCGGGAGGCCATGCAGATCCACGGCGGGATGGGCTACGCCGAAGAGTTCCCGGTCAGCCGGTACTTCGTCGACGCCCGGGTGCTCTCCATCTTCGAGGGCGCCGACGAGACGCTGGCCCTCAAGGTCGTCGCCCGCCGCCTGATCGAAGACGCCGGCTGAGAGTTCGGGTCGGGCTGGGTGGTGTGGGTCAGCCGCTCGAGCGGGTGAGGCCGGCTCGCTCGCCTCGGGTCACGAACTTGGTCGCCATCTTCCGGCTGGCCTCGTCGATCATCTCGTCACCGAACATGACCGCACCCTTTCGGTCCTCCTCGGTCGCCCGAGCGTAGGCGTCGAGGATGTCGAAGGCCCGGTCGAACTGCTCCTGGGTCGGCGAGTAGACCTCGTTCAACACCGCCGCCTGGTCCGGCGTGAGCGCCCACTTCCCGTCGTAGCCCAGCACCCGCGTGCGCTGTGCGAACTCGCGCAGCCCGTCGAGGTTCCGCACGTAGAGGTAGGGGCCGTCGATGACCTGGAGACCGTTGGCCCGGCCGGCCATGAGGATCTTCGAGAACACGTAGTGGAAGTGGTCACCGGGGTACTCGGGGATGGCCACCCCCCCGGTGAGCACCGGCATCTCCATCGACGCTGCGAAGTCCGCCGGTCCGAAGATGATGGTCTCGAGCCGGGGTGAGGCGGCGCAGATCTCCTCGACGTTGATGAGACCGCGGGTGGTCTCGATCTGGGCCTCGATGCCCACGTGGCCCACCGGCAGGCCGCAGTTCTTCTCCACCTGGGTGAGGAGCAGGTCCAGGGCTACGACTTCGGCCGCCGACTGGACCTTGGGCAGCATGACCTCGTCGAGGCGCTCGCCGGCGTTGCCCACCACCTCGATCACGTCGCCGTAGGTCCACTCGGTGTCCCAGGCGTTGATCCTGACGCAGAGGACCCGCTCGTCCCAGGTGAGGTTCTTGATGGCGTCGACCACCTTCGCCCGGGCCGCCACCTTCTCCAGGGGAGCCACCGAGTCCTCCAGGTCCAAGAAGGTCATGTCGGCGGCGACCGTCGGGGCCTTGGCCAGGAACTTCTCCGTGGCCCCCGGAGTAGAAAGGCAGGATCGGCGAGGAAGATCTCGAGAGCGTGCGGACATGGCCCGATGTTACTCAGCCCAGTTGACGGCGGAAGAACTCGACGACCGACGCCCAGAGCTTGGCTGCCTCGGCGGCGTTGTACACCTCGGGACGGTCGTCGTTGAAGAAGGCGTGGTCGGTCCCGGGGTGGACGATGATCTCGGCCTCCTTGCCCATGGACCGGAGCTGCTCACCCAGGGAGTTCGCCGCCTCGGGCGTGAAGAAGTCGTCCCTCTCGGCGTAGTGACCCTGCACCGCCGCCGACATGGCCGCGTAGTCCGGCTGGACGTCGGGCCAGGGGATCACCCCGTAGCAGGGCGCGACCGCCTTCACGGCGTCGGGTCGCTGGGTGGCCAGCACCAGCGCCAGCCCCCCGCCCATGCAGAAGCCGATGACCCCGACGGCGTCGTGACCGGTGCGCCGGCGCAGCTCGTCCACCGCCCCGCTCATGTCACGACCGGCGGCGTCCAGGCGCATGGCCATCATGGCCTTGCCCGCTTCGTCGGGCTCGGTCACCTTCTTGCCCCGGTAGAGGTCGGGGGCCAGGGCCACGAAACCTTCGGCGGCGAAGCGGTCGCACACGTGCTCGATGTGGTCGACCAGCCCCCACCACTCCTGGATCACGACCACGCCGGGGCCGGTCCCGCTCTCGGGGACGGCCAGGTAGCCCTGACCGTCGGTGCCGTTGCTCGGGAATTCGATGTGGGTGCCCATGACGACCGAATGTAGTCGCTGCCGGCGGCACCGCTGTCGCTGCCGGCGGCACCGCTGTCGCTGCCGGCGGCACCGTTGTCGCTACCGGCGGCACCGCGGCCGTGACGTGCGGCGGGCGGGACGGTCCGACGCGACCCGGCTTCCCCGATCGGACCTCTTCACGACTCTTCTCCCAATCGTAATGATCCTGTAATATCAGGATCTATGCTGGGAAAAGGAATTCATTATCTTTCCCATGGATTTGATGGCATTTTCCCCTGTGCCGCCTCGTCCGATCGCACAATATCCCTGGTCACGACTGTTTTATCGCTATATTTCCACGCTGAGACAGTGCCGGGTTGGCAAATACCAGGACGACACCAACCGCTCCGATATGTGTCGGTACTGTCTCCGGCTGAAGCCGACTTACGGAAAAGGGGAAGATCCATGCCCGAGACACGTCCGGATCGAAACATCAGTCGGGGATGGCTGCTCAGGACGGCCGCCGCCGGGCTCCTGGCCGTGGCCGCGGCTGCGGTCGTCGACGTCGCGTCGGCCGGCGCCGCCACACCACCCGCCTTCACCGTGGCGAACGGGTTCGCCAGCTACGCGCCTGCGGGCGTCCTCCCCAAGACAACAGCGCTGGCGTCGGTGACATTCAGCGTCGGCAGCCTGGCCACGGGCGGGACCGCCGACCCCGCCACCCTCGTGATCACGACCCAGCCGGCAAGTGGGACGGCCACCGCCACAGACGGCGTGATCAAGTACACCCCGGCCGCCAGCACGACCGGTACCCAGACAGTCGGCTTCTCGGTCTGCACCGCCCCGTCCACCAACTGCCGCACAGCCACCGTCACCTTCGGTCCGGCACGAGCGGTCAACGACGCCTACAAGGTCCCCATCCTCGGCGGGTACTCCCACCGGGTGTTCTACTACGGAGCGCAGGCTCCGAGCGCGACGATACCCGGCTCGACGTTCACCGTCGCCGTCGCCCAAGCCGGCCAGGTCGTCCCCTCGACCCTGGCCCTCACAGTGTTCAAGGCCACAATCAACTACGTCAACGACCTCACGGCGATCCTTCCGGTGCCGGCAAACGCCACCTACGTCCCCGGGAGCGCCCACCTGATCGGGGGCACAGCGGCTACCGCCGGCAAGGCGACGGTGACCTACTGCACCGCCTTCGGCACGTTCAACCCGGCCACAAAGAAGACGTGCACGGCCACCAAGCCCGGAGCCACATTCCCCACTGCCACCACCACCCCCTACCTGGAAGAGCAGCTCACACCGACAGTGCACATCAAAGGTGGCTCCTCGCTCACCCTCCCGACCGTGGTGGCCCAGTTCACGGCCAGCGGCCCTAACGGATCGGCGATCCGCCCCACGGTCACCGAGACCGACCTGGGCGTGAACGTGACCGTCCCCGGGCTCATCTCGAACTTCGAGGTAGGCCTCACGACCTACCCGACTTCCCCGTCGTTCACCACATCCAAGAAGGTGGCCACACCCTCGACATCGACAAAGAAGATCACACCGCCGGCGCCTCCGTACTACGCCTACCCGCTGGCCAACACCGCCGTCACGACGAACGGCTACTGGGAGGTGGCCGCCGACGGCGGGATCTTCTCCTTCGGCGCCGCCCAGTTCTACGGGTCCATGGGTGGCCACCCGCTGAACGCACCGGTGGTCGGCATGGCCTCCACGCCGGATCGTCTCGGCTACTGGGAGGTCGCCGCCGACGGTGGGATCTTCTCCTACGGTGACGCCCAGTTCTACGGGTCCATGGGTGGCCAGCCGCTGAACGCTCCGGTCGTGGGCATGGCCGCCGCCCCGACAGGCCAGGGCTACTGGGAGGTGGCCGCCGACGGCGGGATCTTCTCCTTCGGCTCAGCCCGCTTCTACGGTTCCATGGGCGGCCAGCCGCTGAACTCGCCGGTGGTAGGTATGGCCGCCGCCCCGACAGGCCAGGGCTACTGGGAAGTGGCCGCCGACGGCGGCGTCTTCTCCTTCGGCAGCGCCCGCTACCAGGGCTCGATGGGCGGCCAGGCTCTTCGCTCGCCCATGGTGGGCATGGAAGCCACGCCGTCGGGCCAGGGCTACTGGCTGGTGGCCGCCGACGGCGGGATCTTCTCCTTCGGGACAACCACATCCTTGGGGTCGATGGGCGGCCAGCCGCTCAACGCGCCCATGGTCGGCATGGCCACCACCCCCTCTGGCCTGGGCTACTGGGAGGTGGCCGCCGACGGCGGGATCTTCTCATTCGGCGACGCCCAGTTCTACGGTTCCATGGGCGGCCACCCGCTGAACTCGCCGGTGGTGGGCATGGCGTCGTCCTCTCCGATGTTGCCCCGCTGACCACTCGAGCGCTGTTTGAAGCTCTGAACAGCACTTTCGTACCTCCAGTCGTACTGATTCAGCGCATGCCGGCCGTTTCGGTACTTGCAATCGGGCCAGTCCTCGGGTAAGGATGTCGGGCATTGTGAGCGCAGCCGGTCACACTCGTCGCGGGCTCAGGTGGGCGGCGGGACCCCTGGCCGGTCTCCTCGGCATCGGGTCCTGCGTGGTCCTGGTCGGTTCGGCCGGAGCCGGCCAGCTGTCCACAGCCAAGGCCAAGGCTGCCCAGATCGAGCAGGAGATCACCTCCACCGGTCAGCAGATCACAGCCCTCGACCAGCAGTACCTGGCCGCCCAGGCGAAGAAGGCCGGCATCGACCAGGAGATCGCCGCCACCCAGGCCAAGGTGGCCCAGGCCCATCTCGTGGTGGCCAGGGACCAGGCCACCCTCCGCCGAGCGGCCGTGGACGCCTATGTGACCGGCGGGTCTGCCGCCACTCAGAACCCATTGTTCTCCGGCAACCAGTCCTCCACCCTGGCGGCTCGGGAGTACTCGAGCATCGCCGAGGGGAACCTGGGCACGGCCGTGGCCGAATTGCACAACTCCGAGAACCAGCTCAACGCCCAGGAGAGCTCACTTCGGGCCCAGGACTCCCAGGCGGCCCAGGCGGTGTCGACGGCTCAGAGCGCCGAGCAACGGGCCCAGGGCATCGAAGCCCAGCAGAAGGCGGCGCTGGCCCAGGTGAACAGCCAGATCACAACCCTCATCAAGCAGCAGCAGGCCCAGGCCGCGCAGGCTGCCCAGGCCGCAGCCCAGGCCCAGATCCTCGCCGCCCAGCAGGCCGCGGCCCAGCAGGCGGCAGCCCAGCAGGCGGCGGGCCAACCGAGCACAACGCCACCTCCACCGTCGGCCGGCGGGGCGGGGGCCGCCGCCGTGGCCGCGGCCGAGAGCCAGCTCGGCGTCCCCTATCGCTGGGCGGCCGAGACACCCAAGGGCACCCCTAATCCCGGGTTCGACTGCTCGGGGCTGACCGCCTGGGCGTGGGGCCAGGCCGGAGTGCCGTTGCCCCACTACTCGGGGGCACAGATGGCCGACAGCACCCCGGTGCCCATCACAGACCTCCAACCGGGCGATCTGCTCTTCTACGGTCCGGGTGGCAGCGATCACGTGGCCATGTACATCGGCGGGGGGCAGATGATCGAGGCCCCCTACACCGGCGCCTACGTGTGGATCACCGGGCTCCGCTTGAACACAGGAAACTTCGCCGGCGCCGGCCGCCCCTGATCACGGCCATACTGGGGAGGCGCCATGAGACCCATCCCCGTCGCCTTCCACATCGGGCCGCTCGAGGTCCACACCTACGGCATCGGGCTGGCCGTCACCTTCTGGTTCGCCTACCGGTACTTCGACCGGCGCCTGAGCGCCCGCGGGTACCGCACCGACTGGCTGGTGGGCATGTTCGTGTGGGTGATCGTCGCCGCCATCGTCGGCGCCCGCGCCGCCCACGTCCTGGCCAACCTCGGCTACTACACGAAAGACCCGGCGCAGATCCTGGCTATCTGGCACGGCGGTCTCTCGTCCTTCGGCGGGCTGATACTGGCCGTTCCGACGGCGATCTTGTACGTCCGCCGGAAGTGCCCCGAGCTCTCCACGCCGCGGGCCCTGGACCTGGTGGCGCCGGTGCTGGCGGCGGCCTGGTCCATGGGGCGCCTGCTCGGTCCCCAGCTCATGGTGGCCGGGGGAGGGCACCCCACCCACCAGTGGTTCGGCATGTACTACGCCACACAGGTGGGCAAGCGGATCCCGGTACCGATCATCCAGTCGATCGAGGACTTCTCCATCTTCTTGGTGCTGGTGTGGATCGAACGACGTCTGGACCGCTGGCCCGACGGGTCCCCTCGGACCGGGTACCCGTGCGGGGCGGTCATCGGGGCCGGCATGGTGCTGTGGGGCATCGAGCGCACCGTGGACCAGCGCCTCTGGCTCTCGTACCCCGGACACCTCGGGTCCGAGCTGGTGCAGCTCGCCGGCGTGGCCCTCTTCGTGGCCGGGATCGCCGTCCTGGTACCGGTGCGACGGCACTGGCGGGCCTGGCTCCTGGCCGGCGCGCCCGGTGGGCGGCCCGAGGTCGACGGGCCGGTGACGGCCGCCGCGGGTGCGCCTGAACCGTAGGTCCCCCCCAGTCGGGTCGACCACGCGGTTCCGTCCGATGAGGAGGCTCCGCACCGGTCTCGCCGGCCTGCTGGCCGTGCTCGTCGGAGGGACGGTCGGCTACATGGTCTTCGGGTACTCGGCGCTCGACGCCGTCTACCAGACGGTGATCACCGTCACCACGGTCGGCTTCGGCGAGGTCCACCGCTTCGATCCCGGGGAGAAGGTCTTCACCATCTTCCTCATCCTGGCCGGGGTGGGCACGGCCGGCTACACCTTCAGCGTCCTGGTCGAGACGCTGGTCGAGGGCCACTTGACCGACGAATTCAAGAGGAGGGCCATGGAACGCCAGATCGCCGAGCTACGTGACCATCTGATCCTGTGTGGCTGGGGGCGGGTCGGACGCTCCATCGCCCGTCAAGTGAGATCGACCGACATGGAGGTGGTGGTGATCGACTCCCAGCCCGATCGCATCTCCACGGTCGGTGGGCTGGCCTTGTGCGGCGACGCCACCGACGAGGACGTCCTGCGTGCCGCCGGGATCGACCGGGCCCGGGCCCTGGTGACCGCCCTCAACGCCGACGCCGACAACCTCTACGTGACCCTGACCGCCCGGTCCATGCACCCCCGCCTGTTCATCGTGGCCCGCACGGCATCGGAGTCGGCGGTCTCGAAGCTGGTCCAGGCCGGCGCCGACCGGGTCGTGAACCCCCAGGACCTCGGTGGCACGCGCATGGCCGCCCTGGCGGTGCAACCCGACGTCGCCGACTTCCTCGACGTGGTGATGCACGACGGCAGCCTGGAGTTCCGCCTCGAGCAGGTGGACGTTCCCCCGGAGTCGCCGATGGCCGGTCGGACCCTGCGCGAGGCGCGCGTGCACGCCCATACCGGGGCGCTGGTCCTGGGCCTCCGTCACCCCGGCGACGAGTTCCGGACCAACCCCTCCCCCGAGACCCGCGTCGAAGGGGGAGACGTCCTGGTGGTCATCGGCAACTCCACCCAGGTGTCGGCCCTACGGGCCATGGCCGAGGGCCGGCGCGCTCCGAGCTGACTCAGGCGTTGGGCTTCTCGCCCGACGCCGCGGCCGCCCGGTACGCCTCGAGCTTGGCGATGAGACCCATGGGCTCCTGGCCCACGGTCGAGTCCAGCCGGTCGGCGATACCCTCGGGCGTCCAGCGTCCCTCGGCGTAGACCGATCGGACCTCGGCAGGCTGGTTCCACACCGCGATCTTCGAGCCCACGACCGTGTAGACCTGCCCGGTCACGTGCTTCGCCCGGTCCGAGAGCAGGTAGACGACCATCGGGGCGACGTCCTCGGGATCCCCCATCTCGGACAGCTCCATGGGCACGTTGGCTGACATGCGGGTCCGGGCCACCGGGGCGATGGCGTTCGCCGTGATGCCGTAGCGGTGCAGCCCGGCGGCGGCCGATCGCACCAGGGACACGATGCCCCCTTTGGCCGCGGCGTAGTTGGCCTGGGCCACGCTCCCGGCGAACGCCCCGGAGGTGAAGCCGACCAGTGACCCACCACCTTCCTGCTTCCTCATGACCGCCGCTGCGGCGCGGAAGACGGTGAAATGGCCTTTCAAGTGCGTGGCGATGACCGCGTCCCACTCGTCCTCGCTCATGTTGAACAGCATCCGCTCTCGCAGGATGCCGGCGACGGCCACGACCCCGTCGATCCGCCCGAACCGCTCCACCGCCGTGGCCACCAGACGTTCGCCGGCCCCCATCGTAGAGATGTCGTCGGCCACGGCGACGGCCCGGCCTCCGGCGTCGGTGATCTCGGCCGCGACCTTGTCGGCCACCTCGCTGCTCGGATCCTCCCCGGCCATGCCGACCCCGTAGTCGGCCACCAGGACGGCGGCTCCTTCGTCGGCGACAGCCAGGGACACGGCGCGCCCGATGCCGCCACCGCCTCCGGTGACCGCCACGACCTTGCCCTCGAGGAATCCACCCATCTCTGCACCTCCACTCCCAGTACGCCTGTTGACGCCAAGTTAGAACATGTTCTACCTTAGCCCCGACGGGCATCATCGGAAAGAAAGGGACCACGATGGGCGATCTTGGATTCTGGGCGCTGGCCCAGGAGGACCCGGACCACCTGGCACTGGTCACGCCCGAGGGCGCCGAGCTCTCGGCCGGGCAGCTTCTGGGTCGGGCCAACCAGGTCGTCCACGGCCTGCGGGGACTGGGCCTCGAGACCGGCGACGTCGTCGCCACGGTGCTCCCCAACTGTGAAGAGGCCATCGAGCTCTACCTGGCGTGCCTGCAGGCCGGTTGGTACCTGGTGCCGATCAACCACCACCTGGTCGCACCCGAGATCGCCTACATCCTCTCGGACTCGGCGGCCAAGGTGTTCGTGGCCCACGAACGGTTCGCCGACGCCTGCGTCGACGCCGCCGACGAGGCGGAGATCCCCGGGACGGCCTGCCTGGCCGTGGGTGAGATCACCGGCTTCGGCTCGTACGCCCGGATGAGGGACACCCAGCCGTCCACCCTCCCCGAGGGGCGCACCATCGGCGACGTGATGAACTACACGTCGGGCACCACGGGGAACCCCAAGGGCGTGTTCCGACCGCTGTCGGGGGCCACCCCCGAGCAGGCCGCCCTTGGGCTCGGCGGGATCCTGTTCCTGTTCGGCATCAGCCCCGGTGAGGACAACGTCCACATCGTCGGGTCTCCGCTGTACCACACGGCCGTCCTCCGCTTCGGTGGCGCCTCGATCCACTTCGGGCACACCGTGGTCCTCATGGACAAGTGGCTGCCCGAGGACATGCTCCGCCTCATCGAGCGCTACCGGGTCACCACCTCCCACATGGTCCCCACCCAATTCCACCGCCTCCTGGCCCTCCCCGAGGACGTGCGCAACCGGTTCGACCACTCGTCACTGCGCCACATGATCCACGCTGCCGCGCCCTGCCCGATCGACGTCAAGCACAAGATGATCGAATGGTGGGGTCCGGTGATCGACGAGTACTACGCCGCCAGCGAAGGCGGTGGGACGGTCGTGAACACCGAGGAGTGGCTGGCCAAGCCCGGGACGGTGGGGAAGGCCTGGCCCATCTCCGAGATCGCCATCTTCGACGACGACGGGAACCGGGTCATCGAGCCTGGTGTGATCGGGACCGTCTACATGTCCATGCAGACCGGGGACTTCGAGTACCACCACGACGAGGAGAAGACCCGCAGCAACCGGATCGGGAAGTACTTCACCGTGGGCGACGTGGGCTTCCTCGACGAGGACGGGTACCTGTTCCTCAGGGACCGGAAGATCGACATGATCATCTCCGGCGGGGCCAACATCTACCCGGCGGAGATCGAGAACGTCCTCCTCATGCACCCTTCGGTGGGAGACGCGGCGGTGTTCGGCATTCCCAACGCGGACTGGGGCGAGGAAGTGAAGGCGGTCGTCGAGCCGGCTGAGGGAGCCGACGCCGGGCCGGAGCTGGCGGCCGACATCCTGGCCTTCTGCGCCGACAAGCTGGCCCGGTTCAAGACGCCGAAGACCATCGACTTCGTCGCCGAGCTGCCCCGGGACCCCAACGGCAAGCTGTACAAGCGCAAGCTCCGAGACCCCTACTGGGCCTGAGCGCCGCGCAGCTCCTCGAGCTCGGGGTCGACCACGTCCCCCTCGGCCTCATCGGCGTTGGCCGAGATGATCTCGAGCATCTTGGCCGCACCGACTTCGATGAAGATGCCCTCGGCCTCGGCCGTGAGCTCGCCTTCGTGGTAGATGCCGCCCCAGGCGAAGATCTTGCGGCCTTCGGACCCGGTCTGCCGCGCCACCAGGTCGAGCGGGGTGAGGAGCGGAGTGGGACGCCGGTACCTCACCGTGAGCGTTCCCGTCATCCCGGCCCGGCCGGTCAGGATGTTCACCGAACCCAGGAGCTCGTCGAAGAGCTCGGCGATGACCCCGCCGTGCACGCACGTGGGGGGACCCTCGTAGGGGTAGCCGTAGAGCGCCCGTCCCCTGAGCTCCAGGCTCCCCTCGTCGGTCCGGACGGCCCAGAGGTCGACCGGCGGTGCCACCGGGTTGGCGTACCCGATGACCGGGCTGGTGGGAAAGAAGTCCTGGGGATTGCCGTCACTGTCCGGCTGGCTCCGCGGCGCCTTTCCCGGTCCGGCGGCCAGCTCGAGGTCGTCGGCCACCGACGACACGAGGGCGGCGGCGGAGGCCAGGTGCTCGTCGTCGAGTGGACGACCGACCACCAGCGAGCTGACCCGGCGCACGGCCGCGGCGAGATCGTTGCGCGGGGAACCGGTCACCGGCGACGGAACTCGGCCGGACGCTTCTCGGCGAAGGCCTTCTGTCCCTCCCGGGCGTCGTCGCTGGCGAAGACGGGCCAACCGATCTCGAGCTCACGGGCCAGCCCGTCCTCCTCGGACATCCCCTCGGTCTCGCGCACCGAGCGCTTGATGGCCTCCACCGCCAGGGGCCCGTTGGCGCAGACCACGTCGGCGATCTCGAGGGCGTGCTCCAGCGCCGTACCGTCGGGCACCACCCGGCCGATGAGGCCGATCCGGAGAGCTTCGTCGGCCGAGACCTCCCGGGCGGTGAGCAGCAGGTCCATGGCCATCGTGTAGGGGATCTGCCGGCGCAACCGGACCGTGGACCCACCGAGCGGGAACAGCCCCCGCCGGGCCTCGAACACGCCGAACTTGGCCCCCTCGCCGGCGACGCGGATGTCGGTAGCCTGGAGGATCTCGGTGCCGCCGGCCACCGCCCACCCCTCGACGGCGGCGACGAGCGGCTTGCGGAGCTGGTAGTGGCGGAGCAGCGCCTTCCAGTGGAGATCGGGGTCCTCCGCCATACGGTGCTGGTAGCGGTCGGAGTCGCCCATGGCCTTCAGGTCCATCCCGGCGCAAAACGTCCCGCCGGCCCCGGTGAGCACGGCGCAGCGGATCTCGTCGTTCCCGTCGATCTCGGCCCAGGCGTCGGCCATGCCCACGAGCATCGGCAGGCTGAGGGCGTTCTTGGCCTCGGGCCGGTTCATGGTAACGATCGCCGTCATGCCCCGGCGTTCGTAGGTGAGGTGCTCGGTGGACTCCACCGCCGTCACGCTACAGGCGCTCGATGACGGTGCCGGTGGCCAGCGACCCGCCACAGCACATCGATACCAGACCCAACGTGGCGTCCCTGCGCTCGAGCTCGTGGAGGATGGTGGTGATCAACCGGCTCCCGGTGGCCCCGACCGGATGGCCCAAGGCGATGGCGCCGCCGTTCACGTTGACCTTGTCCATGTCGGCGTCGTGGACCTTGGCCCAGCTCATCACCACCGAGGCGAACGCCTCGTTCACCTCGAACAGGTCGATGTCCCCCATGGTCATCCCGGCCTTGGCCAGCACCTTGGACGTGGCGGCGATGGGACCGTCCAAGTGGTAGTAAGGGTCCGAGCCGACGAGCACCTGGGCCACGATCCGGGCCCGCGGGCGCAGTCCCTCGGCCCGAGCTCGTTCTTCGGTCATCCACAGGACCGCGGCCGCGCCGTCGGAGATCTGCGACGAGTTCCCGGCGTGGTGCATCCCGTCGGGCAGTACCGGCGTCAGCGAGGCCAGCCCCTCGGCGGTCGTCTCCCGGGGTCCCTGGTCGCGGGCCACCACGGTGTGCTCGCCCTCCGCGCCGACCACCGGAGCCTCCACCGGGGTGATCTCCCGGCCGAACCGGTCCTCGGCCACCGCCACCGCCGCCTTCTGCTGGGACACGAGGCCCAGCCAGTCCACGTCGGCCCTGGTGATCCCGTACTTCTCGGCGATGCGCTCGGCGGCGGTGAACTGATCGGGCATATCCCAGGGGAAGTCGTCGGGGATGGGCTTTCCCGGACCGTGGACGGCGTTGGCGCCGAGCGGCACCCTGCTCATGGACTCGACCCCGCAGGCGATGCCGATGTCGACGGCGCCCGAGGCGATGAGGTTGTTCACGAAGTGGTTCGCCTGCTGCGACGAGCCGCACTGGCAGTCGATGGTGGTCGCCGCCACCTCGTAGGGCAGTCCCTGGGAGAGCCACGCCATCCGAGAGACGTTGAAGCCCTGCTCACCGGCCTGGGTGACGCACCCGCCGACCACCTGCTCGACCGTTGCCGGATCGATGCCGGCTCGCTTCACCACTTCGACCTGGACCATCCCCAAGAGGTCGGCCGCCCGCAGGCCCGAGAGCCAGCCGTTGCGCTTGCCGATGGGAGTGCGGACCGCCTCGACGATCACTGGGTTGGCCATGCTGAGCTTCCTTCCTCTCGGTGCCACGCAATCTAGAACCTGTTCTACACGCTACCACTGGAGTGGCGCCCGGCCACCCGATCGAGCACCATGGTGGACCTCATGCGAGCCATCCAGGTCACCACCCTCGACGGACCCGGTGCGGTCACCGTGGCCGACGTTCCCGTTCCCGTTCCCGATGAAGAGGCAGTGCTGGTCGACGTCCACGCCGCCGGGCTGGCCTTCCCCGACCTGCTCCAGACCCGCGGCCTCTACCAGATGAAGCCGGCGCTCCCTTTCATTCCCGGGACCGAGGTGGCCGGCGTGGTGAGGTCGGCCCCGGCCGGAAGCGGCTTCTCGACCGGGGACCGGGTAGCCGCCTTCCCGGGTCTCGGGGGCTTCGCCGAAGTGGTGGCGGTGGAGCCGACACAGGTCTTCCCGATCCCCGACTCGCTCAGCTTCGCCCAGGCCGCTGGCTGCCCCATGAACCTTCTGACCGTCCACTTCACCTTGGTCCACCGCGGTCGGATGGCTCCCGGCGAGGTGCTGATGGTCCACGGCGCGGCCGGGGGGATCGGCACGGCGGCCATCCAGTTCGCCCACGCCCACGGCAACCGGGTCATCGCCGTGGTCTCGAGCCCGGAGAAGGCGGAAGTGGCTCGCGGTGTCGGGGCCGACGACACGGTCCTCGCCGAAGGCTTCAAGGATGCCGTCACCGAGCTCACCGCCGGCCACGGCGTGGACATCGTCGTGGACCCCGTCGGTGGGGACCGGTTCACCGACTCCCTGCGGTGCCTGGCCCCTGACGGACGGATGCTGGTCGTGGGCTTCGCCGGGGGGGACATCCCCACGGTGAAGGTGAACCGCCTGCTCCTGAACAACATCTCGGTGGTAGGCGTCGGCTGGGGCGCCTACTGGATGCGCCACCCGGGCTTCCTACGCCGGCAGTGGGACGACCTCCTGCCGCTGCTCGCCGCCGGCGAGCTCACGCCGGTGGTCGGCGCCACCTTCCCCCTCGAGCGAGCCGCCGACGCCCTGTCCCTCATGGACCACCGCGGCGCCATGGGCAAGATCATCCTCGAAGTGGAGCGCTAGTCACCCCAAGAGCTGCTTGGCGACCACCACCCTCTGGATCTGGTTGGTCCCCTCGTAGATCTGGGTGATCTTGGCGTCCCGCATGAACCGCTCTGCCGGGAGCTCCTTGGTGTACCCGTAGCCTCCCAGCAGCTGGACGGCGTCGGTGGTGACGGCCATGGCCGTGTCCGACGCGAAGCACTTGGCCATGGCTCCGAACAGCGTCAGCTCGCCCGCCGGGTCGCTGTCCACCAGGGCACAGGCCCGGTAGACGAGTGACCGGGCCGCTTCGGTCCGAATGGCCATGTCCGCCAGCATGAAGCGCAATCCCTGGAAGTCGGCGATGGGTTGGCCGAAAGCCTGGCGCTGGCCCATGTAGCCGGCGGCGTAGTCGATGGCCCCCTGGGCGATGCCCACCGCCTGGGCGCCGATGGTGGGACGGCTGCGGTCCAGGGTGTGCATGGCGATGTGGAAGCCGCGCCCCTCCTCTCCGATCAGGTGAGACGCCGGGACCCGGACCTCCTCGAACACGACTTCACCCGTGGGGCTGCCTCGCAGCCCCATCTTGTCCTCGTGCTTGGTCACCTTCACCCCCCACTCGGCCTCCACCAGGAAGCACGAGACGCCCCGGTGCCCGGCTGTCGGGTCGGTCTTGGCGAACACGGTGTAGGTGTCCGACACCCCGGCGTTGGTGATCCAGTACTTGGCCCCTGTGAGGATGTAGTCGTCACCGTCCCGACGGGCCCGGCAGCGCATGGCGGCCACATCACTGCCGGCGTCAGCCTCGGAAAGGCAGTAGCTGGCCTGAGCCTCACCGGATGCCACTCGGGGCAGGTAGTGGCGCTTCAGCTCCTCGGAGCCCCAGTTCATGACCGGGATCATCCCCAGCTTGGAGATGAGCAGCGTGACCGACGTCGACGCGCACACTCGTGCCAGCTCTTCGACCATGATGGCCTGGGTGACGTGGTCCGCCCCGGCGCCCCCGTAGGCCTCGGGTATCCCGAGAGCCGGGAGCTCCATCTCCCGGCAGGCCTGGAACGAAGCCCACGGGTACGCGGCGTTCCGGTCGGCCTCGGCGGCGTGGGGGGCGATCCGCTCGTCGCAGAACTGCCGGAGGGTGTCGCGGAACTGGCGTTGGACGTCGGTGAGCATCCGGCCATTCTCGCAGACCCGAGCTACGTCGATCCGAGGTGCTCCAGCACCAGCCGGGCCAGCTCGTCGGGCACTTCCTCGGGAACCCAGTGGCTCACGCCGTCGAGGACGTCGAAACGGTACTGGCCGGCCACCCGCTCGGCCGTCGCCTCGGCCGCCTCCCGGGGTAGGGCCTGGTCGCCCGTCGACCAGATGTAGCGGGTGGGCACCACGACCGGCGGCAGTCCCTCCAGGTCGGCGGGGTCCGTGGCCCGGTACCAATTGAGGGCCGCGGCGAGTGCCCCGGGCTCTTCCATCGCCGCCTCGTACTCCCGGGCCACGTCGGGTGCCAGGCCGGAGCGGACCAGGCCGGCCTCGAGCTCCGAGCCGTCGGGCGCCGCGTGCCGTTGGGCTCGGAGGGCATCGGGGTGCGGGGTGGAGACGACGACCAGGCTGCGGACCCGGTCCGGATGGCGGGCGGCCACGATCCAGGCCACCAACCCACCGAAGTCGTGGCCGACGAGGTCGAACGACGGCATCTCCATGGTGGTGGCGATGGCCAGGACGTCCTCTTCCAGCCGGTGCATCGCGTAGGCGGGCACGCCGGCGGGGCGGGCGCGCGGTGAGTACCCGCGCTGGTCCGGGGCCACCGCCCGGTAACCGGCCTGGGACAGTCGCTCGAGGAGGTCCCGCCAGGTCCACGACGACTGGGGGAACCCGTGGAGGAGGATGACCGGCCGGCCCTCATGGGGACCGTCGGCCCGGGCGCTGAAGGTGAGACCGTTGGCGTCGATCTCCAGGCGCTCCACCGTGGTGTCAGAACACCTGGTCCACGAGGGCCCGCTGGAGCGCGTAGTCGTGGGCGACTCCCGAGAACAACCGGCGGCGGCGGCCGACGAGCTCGGAGGTCGCTCCCCCTAGGAACCCCCATGCCTCGAGGGCCCAGGTGACGTCGTGCGCGCACGGCGCCCTCCCCAGGGTGGCGGCACGGTGGGCGGCGAGGAGGGCCGAGCCCACGATCACGTCCTCGGGGTTCTCACCCTCGGAGAGCGCCAGGCGATCGGCGTACCGGCGCGCCAGCTTCAGGGCGAACCCCTGGTCCGGCCCCGGGGTGCCCATCGAACGGGCCCGGGTCCTCCGGGGCAGGGGGACCTCGGCCGGCCGATCGGGAGACCACGCCCCGGGGACGTGGAGGCGGTACGCCCGCCGCACCTGGTCGGCTTCGGCGATGGGTACGAAGCTCGGCTGGGTCATGGTGGACGAGGCTACTGCCCGGCCCGGGCCAGGGCGAAGACGATCGACTCGTAGAGGGCCTGCCAGCTGGCCTCGATGATGTTCTCGGACACCCCGATCGTGGTCCATATCCGCTCACCGTCGGTGGTGTCGACGAGGACGCGGGTGACCGCGCCGGTGCCCCGCCCGGTGTCGAGGACCCGAACCCGGTAGTCGGTGAGGTGGACGGAGTCGAGGACCGGGAAGCGGGGTCCGATGGCCTGGCGCAGGGCGCCGTCGAGGGCGTTCACCGGACCGTTCCCTTCGGCCACGGCCACGACTCGCTCTTGTCCCACGTGCACCTTCACCGTGGCCTCGGTCACCGCCGGGCCTCCGGCATGGTCGGTGATGACCCGGTACGACTCCACTTCGAAGTACGTCGGCTCCCACCCGCCGGCCCGCCGCAGGAGCAGCTCGAGGGACCCGTCGGCCACTTCGAAGTGGTACCCGTCGTGCTCGAGGCGCTTCAGCTCGTCCAGCACCCGCCCGAGCGCTTCCCCGTCGAGGTCCAGGCCGAGCTCGGCCGCCTTCATCGACAGCGTCGACCGCCCGGCCATCTCCGACACCACGACCCGGGTGCCGTTCCCCACCGAATCCGGTGCGATGTGCTCGTACAGGTCCCGGCGCCGGGCCACGGCGCTGGCGTGGAGCCCGCCCTTGTGGGCGAACACCGACGCCCCCACGTACGGCTGCTGGGGATCGGGAGCGATGTTCACCAGCTCGGCGATGTGGTGCGCCACCGGGGTCAGCCGCTCCAGACGTTCGGGTGGGATGGTCCGCACGTGGAGCTTCAGGGACAGGTCGGGGATGGCCGCCGACAGGTCGGCGTTCCCGGCCCGCTCCCCGTAGCCGTTCACGCAGCCCTGGACCTGGGTGACGCCGGCCTGCACGGCCACCAGCGAGTTGGCCACCGCACACCCGGTGTCGTTGTGGCAGTGGATGCCGAGCTGGGCGCTGGTCCGCTGCCGGACCGCGGCCACCGCGGCGCCGATGTCGTCGGGAAGGGAGCCTCCGTTGGTATCGCAGAGCACCAGGGCCTCGGCTCCGGCCTCCTCGGCCGCGGCGAGCACCCGCAGGGCGAAGTCGGGGTTCTGGCCGAATCCGTCGAAGAAGTGCTCGGCATCGAGGAACACCCTCAAGCCGTGGGCTCGGAGGTGGGCCACCGAGTCGGCCACCATGGCCACGCCCTCCTCCAATGTCGTCCGCAAGGCGTCGGTGACGTGACGATCCCAGCTCTTGGCCACGATGCACGCCACCGTCGTGCCGGCGCCGATCAGCTTGGCCAGGACGTCGTCTTCGGCCGCGGCCACTCCGGCTCTCCGGGTGGAGCCAAAGGCCACCAGGGTCGAGGTGGCCAGGTGGAGCTCGGTGGGAGCCCGGGCGAAGAACTCGTCGTCCTTCGGGTTCGCCCCGGGCCAACCACCTTCGACGTAGGCCACGCCCAGATGGTCGAGCTGCTCGGCCACTCGCAGCTTGTCGTCGACGGTCAGCGAGAGCCCCTCCTGCTGGCTCCCGTCGCGCAAGGTGGTGTCGAAGATGTCGACCGACTCGGGCAGGTCGGGCAACTCGTAATCGTGTGAACGGCCGCTCCGGGCGTGGGTGTGCTCATTCGACATGGTCGAGCCAGTCCTTGTAGCGGTCGACCTCCCCGCGCACGGTGGCGAAGTAGATCTGCTGGATCTCGGTGGTCACCGGGCCGGGTCGTCCCGTGCCCACGCTGCGGTCGTCGACGGCACGGATGGGCACCACCTCGGCTGCCGTCCCGGTGAGGAAGGCTTCGTCGGCCAGGTACAGGTCGGTGCGGATGAGCTGCTCGTGACGGACTTCCAGGCCCAGGTCGCGGGCGATGGTCTCGACCGTGTCCTGGGTGATGCCGTCCAGGGCGCCGGCGTCGGACGTAGGCGGCGTGAGCAGCACCCCGTCTCGCACGATGAACAGGTTCTCTCCCGTGCACTCACTCACCCTCCCGTCCTGCGCCAGGAGGATGGCTTCGTCGTAGCCGGCCTTGAGCGCCTCCACCTTGGCCAACGATGAGTTCACGTACATGCCGGTGCCCTTGGCCGCCGTGGGCACGGCGTTCACGTCGTGGCGGCGCCAGGAGCTGATCTTGACCGACACCCCGTTGGTCACCCCGTCGTCGCCCAGGTAGGTCCCCCACGGCCAGGCGGCCACGGCCACGTTGACCGGGCACGGAAGCGGGTTCAGCCCCATCTCGCCGTACCCGAGGTACACCAGCGGTCGGAGGTAGCAGCCGTCGTGCAGCTCGTTCACCCTGACGACCTCGCGGCAGGCCTGGGTCAGCTCGTCTTCGGAGAAGGGGACGTCGATCATGAACACCCGGGCCGAGGCCAGGAGCCGCCGGATATGGTCGCCCAGTCGGAACACGGCGACACCCTGCGAGGTCGGGTAGGCCCGTATTCCTTCGAACACCCCGGACCCGTAGTGCATGGTGTGGGTGAGCACGTGGACCGTGGCCTGCTCCCAGTCGACGAGCTCGCCGTCCATCCAGATCTTCGTGGTCGGGGCGATGGGCATGGTCTCAGAGCCTTTCTACGATGGCGTCGCCGATGGCGGCGGTAGAGGTGGTGGTCGGGGCGGTTCGGAGGTAGTCGCGGACGGCCGCCTGCACCCGGGCCGCGGCATCGGCCTCCCCCAGGTGCTCGAGCATCAGGCCAGCCGACGCGATGGCCGCCAGTGGGTTGGCGATTCCCTGGCCGGCGATGTCGTGCGCCGCGCCGTGCACCGGCTCGAACAGGGACGGCCCGGTCCGGTCCGGGTTCAGGTTGGCCGAGGCGGCGAACCCGATCCCACCGGTCACGGCGCCGGCCAGGTCGGTCAGGATGTCCCCGAAGAGGTTGTCGGTGACCACCACGTCGTAGCGGTCGGCTTGGTCGACCAGGTAGATGCAGGCGGCGTCGACGTGGTGATAGTCCACGGCCACCTCGGGGTACCCCGGCGCCACCTCGTTCACGGTCCGCTGCCACAGGTCGCCGGCGAAGGTGAGGACGTTCGTCTTGTGCACCAGGGTCAGGTGGTGGGCGGACCGGCTGCGAGCCAGCTCGAAGGCGAACCGGACACAGCGCTCGACACCCATGCGGGTGTTCACCGATCCCTGGGTCGCCACCTCGTGCGGCGTCCCCTTGCGCAGGAACCCCCCTTCGCCGGCGTACGTGCCCTCGGTGTTCTCCCGCACGACCACGAAATCGGTCCCGGCGGCGATGGAGCCGGGCACGCCGGTGAACGGACGGAGGTTCACGTACAGGTCCAGCTCGAAGCGCAGCCGCAGGAGGAGGCCGCGTTCGAGGGTGCCGGGCGGCACGCTGGTGTCGCCGACCGGCGGCCCCACAGCTCCGAGCAGGATGGCGTCGAAGCCCCGCAGCTCTTCGAGGACCGAGTCCTCGAGCACCTCGCCGGTGCGGAGGTAGTGGGCCGCCCCGAGCTCGTAGTCCACGGTGTCGAGCTCGACGCCGGCGGCGGCCACCACCTTCAGAGCTTCGGCCAGCACCTCGGGCCCGATGCCGTCGCCCCCTATCACCGCCACCCTGTTGGTCACTTCTTGCTCCTCGACGTGTTCCCCGGAAATAAAAAACCGCCCACGGTGTGGACGGTCGGACGGGTGCGCACTCATCGGTGCGCACCTACGAAATGATTACCTGCACCTTCACGACCAGAATTGTCCCGCATCGCCAGGCACCGTGTCAACCGGCGCTTCAACTGACGATAGCCTCGGTGCCGTGGAACCGGCACGTCTGACTCCAGAGACCTACGAACGACTCCAGGCCGAGCTGGAGGACCTCACCACCCGGGGACGGGTGGAGATCGCCCAGGCCATCGAAGCGGCTCGGGCGCTGGGTGACCTCTCGGAGAACGGTGACTACCACGCGGCCAAGGACACGCAGGGGAAGATGGAGTCCCGGATCCGCCAGCTCCAGGCCATGCTGAAGACCGCCGTCGTGGTCGGCCCGTCCGGGGACGACGGTTGCGTGGGACACGGGGTGGTCGTCACCCTGCGCTACGAGGGAGACGATCCCCAGGAGTTCTTCGTGGGCTCCATCGAGGAGCGGCGGGGCGGCATGCCGGTCGTGTCACCCGAAGCGCCCCTCGGTCGGGCGCTCATGGGGCGGAGCGCCGGCGACACGGTCGAGTACGAGGCGCCCGGCGGGGTCCTGCGGGTCGAGATCGTCAAGGTCGGCCAGTGAGCGCCGCGCCCAGGACGCTGTCGGAGAAGGTGTGGGACGCCCACGTGGTCCACCACGCCGACGGCGAGCCCGACCTGCTCTTCATCGATCTCCACCTGCTCCACGAAGTGACCTCCCCACAGGCCTTCGACGGCCTCAGGCTGGCCGACCGGGGCGTGCGCCGTCCGGACCTGACCGTGGCCACGGCCGACCACAACGTCCCCACCACCGATATCGACAAGCCCGTCGCCGACCCGATCTCGGCCAAGCAGCTGGCGGTGCTGAACGCCAACTGTGCCGAGTTCGGCATCGCCTGCTACCCGATGGGCGACCCGAACCAGGGGATCGTCCACGTGATCGGCCCCGAGCTGGGGCTCACGCAGCCCGGCATGACCATCGTGTGCGGCGACAGCCACACCTCTACCCACGGCGCCTTCGGCGCGCTGGCGTTCGGGATCGGCACCAGCGAGGTCGAGCACGT
>JAJYWF010000028.1 GCA_021791635.1 Actinomycetes bacterium | reverse complement strand
GCAGCAGGCCGGGCCGGGCTGGTGACGGCGGACATGGTGAAGCCCGGGGCGGCGGTGGTGGGCGCCGGCACCAGCTGGGAGGGACGTAAGCTCCTCTCCGATGTGGCCGAAGACGTGGCCGAGGTGGCCGGATGGATCACGCCGAGGATCGGCGGGGTGGGCCCGATGACCCGGGCGATGCTCCTCCGGAACGCGGTGCGGGCGGCGGAGCGGGCATGAGCGCCGGCCCGGCGCCGGAGACAGGCGCAGTGGAGCCGGCGGTGCACGGGGGCGAGCACGACGAGCGCCCCTGGGGCTCGTACACCGTGCTGGACGACGGCGCACCCGACCACAAGGTGAAGCGCATCGTCGTCCATCCCGGCAAGCGCCTCAGCTACCAACGCCACTCCCACCGGGCCGAGCACTGGTTCGTCGTGACCGGGAGAGGACTGGTCACCGTGGACGGGGTTGACCGGGTGGTGGTGGCGGGAGACTCGGTGGACGTGCCGTTGGGCGCCGCCCACCGCATCGCCTGTGACGGCGACCGCGACCTGGTGTTCATCGAGGTCCAGCTCGGCGACTACTTCGGAGAGGACGACATCGTCCGGCTGGAGGACGACTTCGGCCGGGTCGGAGCGGCCTGAGCACTACTCTTGGCCCGGTGACGAAGATCGCCGAGCTGCTGGCGGCCGGGCGCACCTTCTCCTTCGAGTTCTTCCCGCCCAAGACCGAGAGGGAGCAGGCCACGTTGGTCGAGACCCTCCGCGACCTGCAACCCCTGGCGCCGTCGTTCGTCTCGGTCACCTACCGTGGCGGCCGGGAGTCGCGCCAGCGCACCTACGACCTGGTGACCGGGATGCTCCACACCACGTCGCTCAATCCCATGGCCCACCTCATCTGCGTGGCCCACAGCCGGCTGGAGCTGGCCGACATCCTCGTCTCCTACCGCAAGGCCGGGGTGGAGAACCTCATGGCCCTCGGGGGAGATCCCCCTGCCGATCCGTCGGCCGGGTCCGGGGAGCTGGTCCACGCCATCGAGCTGGTGGAGCTGGCCCGGGCCGTGGGGGGCTTCTCCATCGGGGTGGCCGCCCACCCGGCCGGTCACCCGAAGTCGCCCGACCTGGTCAGCGATCGCGACCACCTGGCCGAGAAGCTCCGGCGAGCCGACTTCGGGGTCACGCAGTTCTTCTTCGAGCTGAGTGAGTACCGCTCCCTACGCGAGGACCTGGCGGCCCGGGGTGTGGACGCACCGGTCCTGCCGGGGATCCTGCCCGTCACCACCATGGCCTCGGTGGCCCGCACGCCCTCGATGGGGGTACCGGCGCCGCGCTGGCTGGTCGAGCGCCTCGAGGCGGCCGACCGGGCCGGTGGGGCCCCCGCCGTGCGCCAGGAGGGGGTCGAGATCTTCACCGAGCTGTGCCGGGAGCTGCTCGACGACGACGCCCCGGGCCTGCACTTCTACACCTTCAACCGATCGAGCGTCACCAGGGAGATCTACGCCGCTCTGGGGCTGGCGGCGGGCCCGGGATCGGGTCCGGGTCAGGGTCACGGTCCGGGTCCGGGTCCGGCCGGGGCCGGGTCCAGACCCACGGCCCCCGGGGAGCGTCCGGCGGCGCTGGCCGGGCGGCCGACGGGCGGCACCGGGCCCTCGGGCTGACCACAGGGAGCTCGCGGGTCGATTGGGGTCGAGCTGGCGCCGGGCCGTAGGCTCGACCCCATGCCAAACACGATCACCATGGGCGCCGACGGCAAGCTCCACGTTCCCGACGAGCCCATCATCCCGTTCATCGAAGGAGACGGCACCGGCGTCGACATCTGGCCGGCGGCCCGGCTGGTCCTGGACGCGGCGGCGGCCAAGCACGGGCGCCGGGTGGCCTGGAAGGAGGTGCTCGCCGGGCAGAAGGCCTTCGACCAGACCGGCACGTGGCTGCCGGACGAGACCGTCGAAGCGTTCCGAGAGCACCTGATCGGGATCAAGGGTCCCCTCACCACCCCCATCGGGGGTGGGATCAGGTCCCTCAACGTCGCCCTCCGGCAGATCCTGGACCTCTACGTGTGCCTGCGCCCGGTGCGGTGGTTCACCGGAGTGCCCTCGCCGGTACGTCACCCCGAGCTGGTGGACATGGTCATCTTCCGGGAGAACACCGAGGACGTCTACGCCGGCTACGAGGTCGAGGAGGGCACTCCGGAGGCCGCCAAGCTGACGGAGTTCCTTCGCCAGGAGATGGGCTTCCCGATCCGCGACGGATCGGGGATCGGGATCAAGCCGATCTCCGAGGAGGGCTCGAAGCGCCTCATCCGGGCCGCGATCCGCTACGCCCTGGACCACCACAGGAAGTCGGTGACCATGGTCCACAAGGGGAACATCCAGAAGTTCACCGAAGGGGCGTTCCGGAACTGGGGGTACGAGCTGGTGCGGGAAGAGTTCGCCGACGTGGCCGTTGGTTGGGACGACTGCGGGGGCGACCCCGGCGAGAAGCTCCTGGTGAAGGACGCCATCGCCGACATCACGCTCCAGCAGGTGCTCACCAGGCCGGCCGAGTTCGACGTCATCGCCACCACGAACCTGAACGGCGACTACCTCTCCGATGCCCTCGCGGCCCAGGTGGGCGGCATCGGCATCGCACCGGGGGCCAACATCAACTACGTCACCGGGCACGGGATCTTCGAGGCCACGCACGGCACGGCGCCCAAGTACGCCGGGCAGGACAAGGTGAACCCGGGCTCGGTGCTGCTCTCGGGCGTGCTCATGTTCGAGCACCTCGGCTGGCAGGATGCGGCGGACGACATCGTGGCCGCACTGGAGGCGACCATCGCCGCCAAGATCGTGACCTACGACTTCGCCCGCCAGATGGACGGCGCGACCGAGGTGTCGTGCTCGGCCTTCGCTCGGGCGGTGGTCGAGCGGCTGTAGGGCTATCACCGACGGGCGGTTTCGACCGCGGCCGATCCGCCGCGTAACGTGGCCGGCATGACTACCAAGAGCCCCCTCCACGTCACCGTCACCGGCGCGGCCGGCCAGATCGGCTACGCCCTGCTGTTCCGCATCGCCTCCGGGCAGCTCCTCGGTGACGACCAGCCCATCGTCCTGCGCCTGCTCGAGATCGAGCCGGCACTCAGAGCGCTCGAGGGTGTCGTGATGGAGCTCGACGACTGCGCCTTCCCGCTCCTGGCGGGCATCGAGGCGACGTCCGACCTGAAGACCGCCTTCGAGGGCACCTCGTGGGCGCTGCTGGTGGGCTCGGTCCCCCGGAAGGCGGGCATGGAGCGCGGGGACCTGCTCGGGGTGAACGGCGGGATCTTCAAGCCCCAGGGGCGGGCGATCGCCGAGCACGCCGCCTCGGACGTGCGGGTCCTGGTGGTGGGGAACCCGTGCAATACCAATTGTCTGATCGCCCGCTCCAGCGCGCCCGAGGTCCCCGCCGACCGGTGGTTCGCCATGACCCGGTTGGACCAGAACCGGGCCGAGACCCAGCTGGCGAAGAAGGCCGGGGTCCCGGTCACCTCGGTGAAGCACCTGGCCATCTGGGGCAACCACTCGGCCACCCAGTTTCCCGACTTCGCCGCCGCCACCATCGACGACCGTCCGGTCCCCGACGTGATCTCCGAGCGGGCGTGGCTGGAGGGCGAGTTCCTGACCACGGTCCAGAAGCGGGGGGCCGCGGTGATCGACGCCCGGGGCGCCTCGTCGGCTGCTTCGGCGGCCAATGCCGCCATCGACACGGTGGTGAGCCTCCGGACGGAGACCCCGGCCGGGGACTGCGCCTCGGTGGCTGTCCCCAGCTCAGGTCAGTACGGCACTCCCGAGGGGCTCCAGTTCGGCTTCCCGGTGCGGGTCGACGCCGCAGGGGCGTGGAGCGTGGTCGAGGGCATCACGCACGACGCGTTCGCCGCCGAGCGGATCAGGCTGACCACCGAGGAGCTGGTGGCCGAACGCGACGAGGTCCGGGCCATGGGCCTGCTGGGCTGAGGCCCGCCGGGACTCCGGGCCGGCCCGGCGGGTGCCGGGTATCGGAGGTGCCGGGTGCCGGGGGTCAGCCGGCCACGGGGAGCGGGATGTCGATCCCGGCTCCCGAAAGGAAGCTGAGCTTCCGGGAGAGCGTGTCCTGCCAGATCTCGAGCTCCTCGTCGAAGTGCGAGCGGTCCCCCTCCTCACAGGCGTGCTCCAGCTCGTCGAACGCCGCGTCTTCGGCGTCGAGGAGCTCTCGGTACCTCTGGAGGAAGTGGTCGTCGATGAGCTGGGACACGTAACGCCTCCTGTCGACAAGGCCCGCCCGACGCGGGCCACCGTTCCGACACTACTGCGGCGGTGCGTGCGATGTCCGTTGGGCCGGGTCGGGCCCGAGGTCGGGCCCGGGGTCGGGCCCGGGGGGACCGAACCCGGCGGCGCCGACCTGGGAGAAGTCAGGGAGTGGACGGCCCAGTGATCGCATCGTCATCTGGGCCACGGCCATCAGGCGGCCGGTGTTGCCGACGTCGAACACCCGCACATCGACGACAGCGTCCCTCCGGCCGACCCGCAGGAGCCGCCCTTCAGCCCGCACCGGCCCCACCTTCCCGGGGGCCAGGAAGGACAGCGTCAAGTGCTCGGTGGCCACGATGGCCCCGAGGGCCCGGGCCGCGGCGGCCCCACCGGCACAGTCGACCAGGGTGGCGATGACCCCGCCTTCCAACGAACCAGCCGGTCCCCGTACCTGTGTGGTCACGTCGAGCACGGCGGCCATGGCCCCGGGCTCGTCGTCGATCTCCTCCCAGTGGATGCCCAGACCCCGCTGGAACGGCGTGCCGGCGCCTCGATCGGCGGTCATGGCGTCTCGGCCTGCAGCCCGCCCAGGCGCTCCGAAGCGGCGACCAGCAGAGCCTGGGCTGCAACGAGCACGGCCAGGTCACCCCGGACCCGGATCCTCCCGTCCACGAGGGCGTCGGCCGGGTCGAGCTCGCCCCGGGACATCGCGGCGGCGTCGGAGTAGTCCAGGGACACCGTGACGTCGGCCCGGTCGACTCCCGAGGGCTCGCCGGGAGCAGCCACCTCCAGGTGGAGCCGGCCGTCTTCGACCACCAGGGTCACTCGCAGCTCGCCGTCGGGAGCACCCCTCAGGAGCTGGTCCACACGGAACGATCCCCGATCGGCAGACAGGGACGCGCCAGTCTCCACTGCGGCGGCGTCGAGATCAGCCACCGCCTCGTTGAAGGCGTCCACCCATTCGGGGGAGTAGAGGGCCGGCACCGCTACTGCCCGCCGGCCGCCGCCTCCTCGGCCGACCTCTTGTGCCGGCGCATGATCGTGCGTCCCAGCCATCCGATCGGGTCGTACGCCGCGTCCACCACCCGCTCTTTCATAGGGATGATGGCGTTGTCGGTGATCTTGATGTGCTCGGGGCATACCTCGGTGCAGCATTTGGTGATGTTGCACATCCCCAGGCCGCCCTTCTGGCGGACGAGCTCGCGCCGATCGTTGGTGTCCAGGGGGTGCATCTCGAGCTCGGCGAAGCGGATGAAGAAGCGGGGGCCGGCGTAGCGCGGCTTGTTCTCCTCGTGGTCACGGATAACGTGGCAGACGTCCTGGCACAGGAAGCACTCGATGCACTTGCGGAACTCCTGTCCCCGCTCGATGTCCACTTGCTGCATGCGGTAGCCGTCTGGGGGCTCGGGGACAGGGGAGAACGCCGGGACCGTCTTGGCCACCTCGTAGTTGAAGCTGACGTCGGTCACCAGGTCCTTGATGATCGGGAACGTCCGCATGGGGGCGACGGTGACCGGTCCTTCGGGCAGCTCGTCCATCCTGGTCATGCACATGAGCCGGGGGCGGCCGTTGATCTCGGCCGAGCAGGAACCGCACTTGCCGGCCTTGCAGTTCCAGCGGCAGGCCAGGTCCGGGGCGTCGGTGGCCTGGAGTCGGTGGATGACGTCGAGCACCACCTCACCGTCCTGGGCCGCCAGCTCGTACTCGGCGAACTCCCCACCACCGGGGTCGCCTCGCCACACCCGCATGGCGACTCGGTCGGGTGCTCCCGGGGATTCGGCGCCGGCCGCCGCTCCGAGTCCCGAGCCGCCGGGGCGGTCGACCCCTGCTTCGATGCCGTCGTCGGCGGCGTCGTCGGTCGCATCGGCGCTTTCAGGGGCGTCGGGCATCACTGTCCCTCCTCGAGGAGCTGGCGGAGCTCTGCCGGCATCTCCGGCAGCGGCTCGGGGCTGACGATGATGGGGGCGTCGGGGCCTCGATCATCGGTCTGGCGTTGGACGAAGTTCACCTTGCCCAGCTCGGGGTCGGCGGCCGGGAAGTCCTCCCGGGTATGGCCGCCGCGGCTCTCCTTGCGGGCCAGCGCTCCCTGCGCCACCGCCGTCGACACCGTGAGCATGGAGGGCAGGTCGGTGGCCAGGTTCCACGCCGGGTTGTACACGCGCCCGCCGGTGACGGTGAGGTTCTCCGATCTCTCGCGCAGCACACCCAGCTTCTCGAGGGCCTCTTCGAGCTCCGGACCGGTCCTGATGATCCCGACCAGGGTCTGCATCGTCTCTTGGAGGTCCCGGTGGAGGTCGTAGGGGCTCTCCCCGCCGTTTCTTCCGAGCGGGGCCAGGGCCTCGGCCACGATCGCCTCGATCTCGGCGCCGTCCACCTCGGGATCCCCGGTGCGCCCCTCGGCGTAGTCGGCGGCGCCGATCCCGGCCCGCCGGCCGAACACCAACAGGTCCGAGAGCGAGTTCCCCCCGAGCCGGTTGGCCCCGTGCATACCTCCGGCCACCTCGCCGGCGGCGAAGAGGCCCGGCACGGTGGCCGCCTCGGTATCGGCGTCCACCCGGACCCCGCCCATCATGTAGTGGCACGTCGGCCCCACTTCCATCGGGGTGGCGGTGATGTCGACGCCGGCCAGCTCCTTGAACTGGGTGTACATCGAAGGCAGGCGCCGCCGGATGTACTCGGCCGAACGTCTGCTGGCGATGTCGAGGAAGACCCCCCCGTGAGGGCTTCCCCGACCAGCCTTCACCTCGGCGTTGATGGCTCGGGCCACTTCGTCACGGGGCAGGAGGGCCGGGGTCCGCCGGTTGTTGGCGTGGTCGTCATACCAGCGGTCGGCCTCCTCTTCGGTCTCGGCCGTCTCGGCCCGGAACATCGGTGCCACGTAGTTGAACATGAACCGCGTACCCTCGCTGTTGCGTAGGACGCCACCGTCGCCGCGTACCCCTTCGGTCACCAGCAGTCCTCTCACCGACAGCGGCCACACCATGCCGGTGGGGTGGAACTGGACGGACTCCATCTCGATGACGTCGGCACCGGCCCAGATGGCCATGGCGTGCCCGTCACCGGTGGACTCCCAGCTGTTGGACGTGTACATCCAGCTCTTGCCGATCCCCCCGGTGGCCAGGACGAAGGCCTTCGCGGTGAAGGTGACGAACTCCCCGGTGGCACGCCAGTAGCCCACTGCCCCCGAGATCCGTCCCTGGGCGTCGGGAAGGAGGCGGAGGATCTTGCACTCCATGAAGACGTCGATGTCCATGCTGACGGCCTTCTGCTGGAGCGTCCGGATCATCTCGAGGCCGGTCCGGTCGCCGACGTGGGCCAGTCGGGCGTAGCGGTGGCCTCCGAAGTCCCGCTGGGTGATGCGGCCGTCGTTCGTGCGGTCGAACAGCGCCCCCCACGCTTCGAGCTCGTGGACCCGGTCGGGCGCCTCTTGGGCGTGGAGCTGGGCCATCCGCCAGTTGTTCAGGAGCTTCCCACCGCGCATGGTGTCGCGGAAGTGGACCTTCCAGTTGTCCTCGGGGTACACGTTCCCCATGGCGGCGGCGACACCGCCTTCGGCCATCACCGTGTGGGCCTTACCGAAGAGCGACTTACAGATCAGGGCCGTGCGCAGGCCTCGCCCCTGGGCCTCGATGGCCGCCCGGAGGCCGGCACCTCCGGCACCGATCACGATGATGTCGTACTGATGGGATTCGTACTCGCTCATGTCGTGTCTCGTCGCTCCTGGGTGGCTGTGGTGTCGGTCGTGGTTCGGGTCGTGGTTCGGGTCGTGTCTGTCGTCGCGCCTGGGGTCGTGTGGCTTCTCGTCGCTCTGGGGTCCGGAGTGATCTGGTGGGAGGACCGGTGGTCTTCGTCGGCGATGATCAGAAGAGCCGATGGTCGGGGATGGTGCCGCTGGCCACCAACCGCACGTAGAGGTCGGTGAGGGCCACGAAGATCAAGCTGGCCCAGGCGAACTTCATGTGGTGGGCGTTCAGCGGGGTCACGAGCTTCCACAGCTTGTGGCGGATCGGATGCTTCGAGAAGCTCTTGACCTGACCCCCGCACAGGTGCCGGCACGAGTGGCACGAAAGGCTGTAGAGCCAGAGCAGGACGGCGTTGACGCACAGCACCAGCGTTCCCACGCTGACCCCGATGCCGAGGCCAGGCTCGCGGAACGCCTCGACGGCGTCGATGGTCAAGATGACGTTCAGTATCAACCCGAAGTAGAAGAACCACCGGTGGGCGTTCTGCAGGATGAGGGGGAAGCGCGTCTCGCCTGAGTAGCTGCTGTGGGCGTCGGCGACGGCGCAGTTCGGGGGGGACAGCCAGATGGAACGGTAGTAGGCCCGGCGGTAGTAGTAGCAGGTGAGGCGGAACCCCAGAGGGAAGATGAGGATGAGTAGGGCCGGGGAGATGGTCCACCACGTGATCACCGTCGCAGGGTGGCTGCCGGGAACGCAGCTGGCGACGAGGCACGGGGAGTAGAAGGGTGAGAGCAGGTCACGGTGGCTCGCCGTTCCCACGAAGTATTCCTTGTTCACGAACGCGGCCCAGGTCGAGTAGACCACGAAGGCGATGAGGATCGTGGCGCTCACGAGCGGCTGAACCCACCAGCCGTCCCGGCGGAGGGTCGGGACGTCAGGCCCGCCCCGGGTGCCCGAGATCTCGACCGCGGTGACCGTCGCCTCCTCCACCGTCGTCACGTGCTGCTCCTCTCGCTCGGTTCCTTCGGTCCGCGCCGGTCGGCGACGGAAGCACTTCGCATCCAGCTCCTCGAACCCGTCATCTCGGCCTAGGCCGCCCACCGCTCCAATCTGCAACCTTCTGCCAAAGCAGGCGGGCACGATAGGGCGATGCGAGGTCGGCCCCCATCTTTTCAGATGGACAGGCCCGGAGCGCAACTCTCGCCGGCGGGCTCGGTCGTGCTCCCGGCGGGCTCCCGGCGGGCTCGGTCGTGCTCCCGGCGGGCATAGGCTCGACCCGTGCCTGCCCCTCTGCTCGACGTTCCCAGCCCGCCAACCGAACTGCCGCGAACCCTCGGGGACCTGAGGGCCTCGGGCTGGGTGTCCGTGCCGGTCGCCTCCGAGATCCGGCGCAACGCCGCGACGCGAATTGCCGCCGGCCAGCCCCTGGCCCCAGGCGTGCTCGGGTTCGACGAGACGGTGCTGCCCCAGCTCGAGAACGCCCTCCTGGCCGGACACGACATCATCCTCCTCGGTGAGCGCGGCCAGGCAAAGACCAGGCTCATCCGCTCCCTGGTCGAGCTCCTCGACGAGTGGTTGCCGGTGGTCGCCGGATCCGAGATCAACGACGACCCGTACCATCCTTCATCTCGGTTCGGCCGGGACCGAGTGGCCCAGGAAGGTGACGAGACGGCCATCGAGTGGCGGCACCGCTCCGAAAGGTACGGGGAGAAGCTGGCCACCCCGGACACCTCCATTGCCGACCTCATCGGAGAGGTCGACCCGATCAAGGTGGCCGAGGGCCGTTACCTCTCCGACGAGCTGGCTCTCCACTACGGGCTGGTCCCCCGGGTGAACCGTGGCATCTTCGCCGTCAACGAGCTCCCCGACCTGTCCGAGCGGATTCAGGTGGGTCTGCTCAATGTCCTCGAAGAGCGTGACGTGCAGATTCGCGGTCACCGGATCCGCCTCCCGTTGGACGTGGTGCTGGTGGCGACGGCCAATCCCGAGGACTACACGAACCGGGGGAGGATCATCACCCCGCTGAAGGACCGCTTCGGCTCCCAGATCCGCACTCATTACCCACCCGACACCCGCACCGAGGTGACCGTCATGCTGGCGGAGGCCGAGCTGTCCTCAGAAGGCGTCCCGGTGGTGGTCCCGCCCTACCTCGAAGAGGTCGTTGCCGAGCTCAGCCAACTGGCGCGGCGCAGCCCGCACCTGAACCAGCGCAGTGGAGTGTCCGTTCGGTTGACCATCGCCAACTACGAGACCCTGGTAGCCAACGCAGTCCGTCGGGCCCTGCGGATGGGAGAGCCGGTGGCGGTGCCGCGAGTCAGCGACCTGGCGGCGCTCACGGCGTCGACCATGGGTAAGGTCGAAGTCGAGGCGCTGGAAGAGGGCCGAGAGGAAGAGGTCCTTGCCCGGCTGGTAGCCGCCGCCGTGCTTTCCGTGTTCCGCCGCCGGGTGACGCTGACCGACCCGGCGACGGTGCTCGCGGCGTTCGAGGCCGAAGCCGTCGTGCACACCGGAGACGACCTGGCCTCGGCCGAGTACGTGGCCGTGCTCCACGATCTTCCGGACCTGGCTGTGCCGGTGCGCGACCTGGCCGGTCCCGAGGGCGAGGAGTCTCCGGCGCTCCTGGCCAGTGCCCTGGAGTTCCTCCTCGAGGGGCTGCACCTCACCAAGCGGCTCAACAAGGACGCTTCGGGAGGTCGGGCGTTGTACCGGAGCCGGAAGTGACCGCACGCTACGGGTACCGTCGCTGGGACGGTTCCCAAGAGTTCGTCGACCTCGACCCCGACGAGCTACTGGCCGAGGTGACCGACGACCTCCTGGCCGGGGGCGACTTCGACGATGCCCTCCGGCGACTCATGCACCGGGGGATGCGCACCTCCTCGGGCGAGAGGATCATGGGCTCGCGCCAGCTTCTCGAGCGTCTTCGACGCCGTCGGGCGGAGCTGCAAGCGTCAGGGGACCCGGGCGGAGAGCTGGGCCGACTGTCCCGAGCACTCAATGAGGTCGTCGAGCAGGAGCGGGCCGCGATCGACGAGCTGGTCGATGAAGCGCGGGCATCGGGAGATGACCGCCGGCAACAGGTCACCGAGGACGTCGCCTCGGAGAAGCGGATCGCCCTCGACCTGCTCCCTGGCGACGTTGCCGGCAAGGTGAACGGCCTCTCGAACTACGAGTTCGTGTCGTCTGAGGCGCGCGAGCGCTTCGAGCAGCTGACCGAGGAGCTTCGCCGCGAAGTGACGGAGACCTACGTGAAAGGAGTCTCGGAGGCACTCGGCTCGCTCGATGCCGAGAAGCTGGCACATCTACGAGCGGCCCTCGACGCCTTGAACCGGATGCTCGAGCAACGAGAGCAGGGCGAGCCAATTGATCCCAGCTTCGAGGACTTCATGGAGCGATATGGCGATCTATTCCCGGGGGCAACGTCGCTCGACGAGCTCCTCGAGCAGATGGCGGCCCGCATGGCCGCAGCAGAAAGCATGTGGCGGTCGCTCTCTCCCGAGCAGCGTGAGCAGCTCCGGGCGCTGTCCGATTCGCTCCTCGAGGACATGGACCTCCGGTGGCAGGTGGAGCGCCTGTCCCACAATCTCCAGCAGGCCTTCCCGGGTGCCGGATGGGACCAACGCCAACGCTTCTCGGGATCAGGCGAGCCCATGGGTCCAGCCCGAGCCACCGACGTGGTGTCGGAGCTGGCCGAGCTCGACCGCATGGAGGAGATGCTGCAGGCGACTTCCTCGCCGGCGGCCCTCTCCGAAGTGGACCTTGACGACGTGGCCCGTCACCTGGGTGACGACGCCGCTCGCTCGCTCGAGCGCTTGGCCGGCTTGGCTCGCGAGCTGTCCGAGGCCGGTCTGATCGAAAACCGCGGTGGGAGGACGGAGATCACCCCGAAAGGTGTGCGACGGCTGGGCCAGCGGGCGCTCGCCGACCTCTTCTCGAAGATGGCCGCCGACCGCATCGGCGACCACCAGGCCACGTGGTCTGGGAGCGGACATGACCGCGAAGAGACCACGAGACCCTACGAGTACGGGGATCCGTTCAACCTCCACTTGAGCAGGACGATCCAGAACGCAGTCAACCGAGGTGGCGTGGGCGTGCCGGTCAGGCTGTCGCCCGAGGACTTCGAAGTGGTCGAGTCCGAGGCCCTCACCCGCTCGGCGACGGTGCTGCTGGTGGACCTTTCCATGTCCATGCCGATGCGGGACAACTTCGTCCCGGCCAAGAAGATGGCCATGGCCCTCCACACGCTCATCACCAGTCGCTTTCCCCGCGACTACTTGGGAATCGTGGGCTTCTCCGAGGTGGCCAGGGAGATCAGGCCCGAAGACCTACCCAGCGCCATGTGGGACTACGTGTACGGGACCAACTTGCAGCACGCCCTGCTCATGGCGCGCAAGCTCTTGGCCCACCAGCACGGGACGAAACAGATCATCGTGGTAACCGACGGCGAGCCGACCGCTCACATCGACCCTGACGGCGACGTCTTCTTCAACTACCCGCCAGTGCCCGAGACGCTCCGACGCACGATGGCCGAAGTTGTTCGCTGTACCCGGGCTGGGATCACCATCAACGTCTTCGCCTTGGACCTGGAGCGGACCCAGTTCCCGTTCGTTGATCAGATAGCCGCCATCAATGGAGGGCGGACCTTCTACACCAATCCCGACTCGTTGGGGGGGTACGTGCTGGTGGACTTCCTCCAGCACCGTCGGGTACTGCGGCCTGCGGGCTGAACGCGGTACTCCCGCCAGCGGCCAGCGGCCAGCGGCCAGCGGCCAGCGTGACGGGAGCGCCCGCCACGACTGCTGGCGTCCGGCGTGACAGCAGCGCCCGCCGCGACTACGACTGCCGGCGTCCAGCGGCCAGCGTGACGGTAGCGCCCGACACGGCCGCTGATACGAGCGATGTCGCGTTTGTGCATCTGTTCACGAGCAAGGTGCCGAACCGATTTCCACTTGCACTCTGCCGATCGATGGAGGAAGATAACAACGTTGTAACTACATGAATGCCACGTTGGTGGCGAGGGGAGGCGAACCGGTGGACCTCGTGTCACTACTGTACGGTCGCCAGGATCGAAGCTGGCAAGCACAAGCGAACTGCATGGGAGTGGACCCCGACCTGTTCTTCCCAGAGCGGGGGGCGTCGACCCGCGAAGCCAAGGAAGTCTGCCGGGGCTGCGTCGTACGCGAAGACTGCCTGGAGTACGCACTGGCAAACGGTGAGAAGTTCGGCATCTGGGGTGGGATGAGCGAGCGGGAGCGTCGACGGCTGCGTCGGGCCCGGGCCATGCAGCGGACGACGACGGCGGCGAGCGCCAGCTGATCAGGACGGTCGCCACTGCCCCGGCGACCGCGGGCGCGAGGACCACCAGAGGCACCGTTCGCAACGAGGCCTGGGTATGAGCCGAGCAGCCGATCGAGGGTTCGTCTGCCCGACGGATGCCACGAACGGCGACATCCGCACTCAGCCGACGGGGAACCCCCGGTCTTCCAAGCGGGCCTCGATGGTTGACTCCGGTCTGAGGTCGAGCTCGGACCACCTACTCGGTGGGATCGCATCGAGGACCCCTGCCGGAAGGAGTCCGACGAGCTCGCAACGCAGCACCGAACCGCCGTGGTTCTCGACCAGGCGGGCGATGCGATCGTGGACGTGGGCTGGTCCGGTCGTGAACGGGTCGACAAGGTTGCAGGACACCTGCACGGCGCCAGGTTCACGGTGCATCGGGAGCGCAAGTGCCCGGACCCCGGGTCCCCGCACTGCGGCCGCCACCGATCGCGCCTTCGTCGGATCGACACCTCGGATCCACACGTTGTAGGCGATCAGCAGTGGGCGTGCACCAACGGCGCAGGCACCGGCACTGGGGTGGGGCTGGCTCGGACCGCTCTCAGGTTGCAGCGTGGAGAACGCCGAGCGCCGGATGTCGGGGAGCGAACGGTGCTCGTTCCGGTCGATGGGTCCATAGGAAAAGCACGGAACTCCGAGCACCGACCCCGCCCATTTCGAGAACCGATCCCGGGCCTGTGCTGCCGGGTCGAGCGTTGGTGCGGCGACCAGCCGTGCCTCCGACAGTCGCCGGTGGGCACCTCCTGGCAGGTGGGCGCCAGAGACTCGTTCTCGGCGATGTCGGAACGCCAGCGGGACGAATGGCACCACATCCACGACACCCAGTCGGGGATGCACGCCGGCATGCGTCCGGACGTCAAGGTGCTCGACGGCGACCGACGCGAGCTGCTTGACAGCGTCCTCGAGATCGCTGGACCCGTCGAGATCGGCCACGCTTCCGGCCATCGTGAAGACCGAGCGATTGTGGTCAGGGTCGACGTGGGTATCGAGCAACGCCGTACCGGCGGACTGTTTCAGGAGGTGCAGGACGCGAGGATCACGCCCTTCACTGATATTGACCACCGCTTCCAAAGTCGTCATGCCACGAGTGGGGGTCGTCATGCCACGAGTTGGGGTTCACGGTCGGGAGCCCTGTCGTCCACCACCCCCGACGGGCACGGATCGGGTGCTAGCGGGAGGTTGCCGGCGTCATCGTCCGCCGACGCCGCAGGATCCGCCTGCGCTCACGCTCGGAGCAACCGCCCCACACGCCGTGATCGATCCTGTTGGCGAGGGCATACTCTAGGCATGTCTCCGATACCGAGCAGTCGGCACAGATGCGTTGCGCCTCTTGCACCCCGATGCCGTCGCTCGGGAAGAACACGGCCGGGGGCACCTCTCGGCACTTGCCGCTGGCCATCCACTCGGTGTCCATGGATCCTCCCTCGTCTCACCGACCAGTGTAGTCCCGCGCTCTCGGGGGACTATCCATTTCGGTCCGAAGAAATAGCTTCGGGATCGTGGAGATTTGAAATGGCTGAGAAGGGTGGCTGAGCCGCCCGTCTGGAACTGGCCCCCACCAGGCGTGCCTTCAGGAGTACCGCCGGGCCAGTACCCAGGACTACCGCCGGGCCAGTACCAGGTGCCTCCCTACCCGCTCTGGGCCGTGCCTCCCACGAGGGTGGTGCAGACGCTCACCCGCCGAACCTGGATCTGGGTGGTGGCCGCGACCGCAGTGGTGGCGGCATCTGTTGGAGCGATGGTCGGGATCTGGGTCGGTGTCGGATCTCAACAGACGGTGGTGGAGAAGTTCTTCCCGAACCAGAGCGTCCTGGTCCACCCAACCGACGTTCAAGAAGTCATCGCCCAGGTCGAACCCGCGGTCGTGTCGATCAGCACCACGTCGTACCCGGGTGGCCGGGCTGCCGGCGAGGTCCTGGAAGGTGCCGGCACCGGCATGATCCTCACCTCCAGCGGAGAGGTGCTTACGAACGACCACGTGATCGCCGGAGCCAGCACAATCTTCGTGACGCTGTTCGGGCAGACGCAACGACTCGCCGCCTACGTGGTGGGTGCAGATCCACCCGAGGATGTCGCACTGATCCAGATCACCGGCCAGCACGGCTTGCCGACGGTGACGCTGGGGAGCTCTGGCGGCCTCCAGGTGGGCGATGACGTCGTGGCCATCGGCAATGCGCTGGACCTCCAGGGAGGGCCCACCGTGACCGAGGGCATTGTCTCGGCGTTGGATCGGACACTGACGGCGGAGAGCGACGTCACCAAGCGCACCGAGACTCTCCGGGGGCTGATCCAGACCGATGCGCCGATCAACTCAGGTAATTCGGGAGGGCCGCTGCTCAATGCCCAGGCCCAGGTGATAGGTATGAACACGGCGGTGGCCCAGAGCGGTACGGGAAATGCGCCGGCTCAGAACATCGGCTTCGCTATCGCCATCGACACCATCAAGTCCCTGCTCCCCGGGCTCCGAGGCGGTGCCGATGGTGGGAACCAAGCGTCGGCTCCTTCGGAGAGCGGGAGCCAGGGGAGCGGGAGCCAGGGGAGCGGCACGACCGCTGCGTACCTGGGCGTGGAGGTCGAGAACGTGACGCCAGCCCTTGCGCTGACCCTCCATCTCACGCCCACTACTGGAGCAGTGGTCGTAGGGGTCACATCGACAGGCCCCGCTGGGCGGGCCGGCATGAAGGGAGGCGACGTGATCGTGTCCATGGATGGCTCGCCCATCGTGAGCTCGGCCCAGTTGGCTGCCGACGTGAGCACGCGTGCTCCTGGAGATCGGGTGTCCATCGTCCTCTACCGCGGGAGCAGGAAATTGACAGTGAACGTCACCCTGGGATCGGAGCCCGGTTGATCTCGGATCGTCACACGCGTGGAGCCGGTACGCTGATGGACAGCAGTTCGACTTGGGTACCGAGACCGGCCCCAGGCCCGAACCGGCCGGTGAAGCACACCACAGACCCGGAGGTGCAATGTCCCCAGAGCCCGAAGTAGGCCCCATGGACTCGGTCGATGAGACCGAGCCGGTCGAGCCGATCGCCCACGTTCGCATCGTGTACCTCGGACCGGTGGCTCCGCATTGGGAAGTCCAGTCTGATTTCGGGGACGCGGCAGTGGTGGACGCATTTCGGGAGCGGGTGCTGGCCCGCCTGGTGCTCCTGCCGCCCCACGACCCCCAGTTCAGGCGGAATCGCGAGCGGGTCGTGAGGGACGCGGAGCGAGAGAACGTCAAGCTCGACTGGGAGCTGGGTATTCCCGAGGACGTGCCGGCCAGCTGACGGCGTAGGTGGCCGCCCCACGTGGGTTGCGGCGTGAGCCGAGTCGCCGGCTCTGAGTACTTCGCTCAGGTGTCGGGCGGGAGATCGATTCGCTCGAGCCAGAGTCCCGGGGCGTCGACCTCGGGGGGAGTCGGAAGGTTCCCGGGCTTTGACCAGAGTCGGGCCAGACCCGACTCTCCGGCCCGCTCCAGCACGCCTCGGACGAAGGCCGATCCTCGATCGACTTGATCCCGGCTGAGGTCGAGGCCGAACACGGATCCGGCTGCCTTCATCTCTGTGGACTCGGTGGTCCGGTAGCGGTACCAGGCCTCAGCCAGGATTGCGGGTGAGCCGGTCAGGGCCTCGACCACACGGGTCGTGACATGATCGACGTATCCGCCGATGGCCGTCGTGACGGCGATCAGCTCAGCCGAGGTACGCCGCTGGCCGGGGGACACGAGGTCGGCCATCAGGGACTCGGGGTCGGACGCGAGGTTCTGCAGGGATCCAATGTCGCCCGCTTCACCAGTGAGCCGCTCGATCAAGCTCTGCTGGATGTCGGCCGACTCATCGGCGATTCCCCCGAGAAGACCACCGACGACGTCGGCGACGTGGGGGATTGACAGCACGGCGTGGGACGTGAGCTCGTGGCTGCAGACCCACAGCTGCGCCTGGTCGATCGGGATCGTCCAGTCGTCGGCGAACTGACGGATGTTGTCAGGCAGCACGAATAGTTCACCGTGGTCGGTGGCCGGAACGGGGATGTCGTACTGACCGAGAGATCGGCGGGCCAGATGTCCGATTGCCGATCCGAACTGCATGCCGACGATCACCGGACCCATGGTGGTGGCGAACGAGGCGAACAGGTTTCCGAGGCCCTCCTCGAAGTGGTCGGACGTCCCGAAAGCGCCCGCCGGCTCGTCGGCGTTCCCCGTACTTCCGCTTGCTGACGACTGCCCCTGCCCACTGGCAGCAGCAATGGTCTCCAGCAGGGGAGCCCAGGCGTCGAGCATGTGAAGGGCCCACGCGCCCCGGGTGGTCGGGACGAGGCGTACCGGAGCCCCACCGGGACCGGTCGGTAGACCGGTGATATCGGTGACGTGAATCTCGGCCGCTCGGGTCAGGGCCTCCAGCCCTATGCGCTCGAGAGGGTCGACGTTTCCCTCGGCTTCACCATCGGTGGCGACGCTGTGCGCCAGGGCACGGGCGGCGTCCATCCACGGGGACTCACCACGCTGGGATCCCCCGATCATCTTCATGAGGTCGCCAAGGAGCCCCTGAAGCGGGTTCGCCGGGTCGTTCATTGCCACGTGATCATGCTAGGGGGACGAGCCCAGGTCGACGGTCACCGATGCCGCTCGTCCGTCTCTCAGGATGCTCAGGTGGACCCGGGATCCGGGACCCATGGTGTAGAGCCGGGAGTGGAGCTCGGCCATGGAGCGGACCGGAGCTCCGTCTATCCTGACGATCACGTCCCCTGGTCTCAGTGAGCGTGCCGAGGCTCCGTTCCCGTTGACGTGCACCACCAGGACCCCCCTGGTGCCCCGCCTGGTGGTATCGCGCCCGGTGACGTCGAGCCATCCGTGCCGGATCTTTCCCGAGCTGGCGAGGTCCCGAGCTACCCCGAGCACCAGCTGTGCCGGGAGGAAGACCGCCGTCCTCGGCTGGTTCGCCAGGCTCCCGGTGCTGTCCAGGATGCCCATGATCTCGCCCCCGGACGTCAGCAGCAGCTCACCGGGCATCATCGGCATGGCCGGAACCGTCGCGCCGATCCCAGCCATGCCCGTGGCGTTCCCGCTCGACACGGCGGCACCGATCGACCGGATGGTGCCGTTCGACCAGACGGTGACCACCTGCCCCGAATCTCCGGCCGGCGTCGTCATGGCCATGGCCATCACCCTGGATCCGGTTGGGGGCGCACTGTTGTCGACGAAGCTCGCGGTCGGGAGGTCGGACGCCACCCGTATGATCGCGATGTCCGAACCGCGATCGGCCGCTACCACCTGGGCTGGTTCCTGTGCGCCGCCGGCCGTGACGGCGAGGACCGATCGGGCTCCCTCGACGGCGTCGTACGTCGTCACGATCAGCCCTCCGGGCGCGACGGCGACGCCGCACCCGGCGCTCAGACCGGATCGCTTGGCGACCTGCAACGACACCATCGCCTCCTGTACCGGCCGGGCTATTGCCGGCACTCCTTGACAGCACCCAGTGCTCTGGGAGACGGTGGCGACGGCCTGGGTCGCCAGCGGCGTGGAGGCCGTTCCCTCGACCGGGGTGAAACCGGTGTTCATCAGGAGCAGGATCCCGACCATGATGGCGCCCGCCGCCCCGCTCCCTACCAGCACCGAGGCAGCACGCCGGTGCCTGTGGAGAAGCCCACCGCCGCTCAGCGCCGGCACACCTCCCGACGCCCGCCCCGGGGTCCCCCCCGGTGTCCCGTTCCCCGACGCCCCCCCGGGGGACCCGGCGACGCCGGCGGCTCCGCTCCCCCGGTCCCCGCCGGCAAAGGCGCCGGCCGGAGGGATCTCGGAAGGATGGCGCCAGGGTCGGGCTTCGGGCGGAACCCATCCCCGCGAGGCACTCATCCCCAGCTCGTCGTCGGCGGTGGCTTCTGGATTCCAGCCCGCCCCGTCTTCGTCCTCAGGTTCCTCCGGCCCGTCCCCGAAAGGACCAACCCCTGGTGGGCTCACGTCCCGCGAGGATACCGAGGGCGAAGGAAGAAGTGTGGTCGCCCAGGGCCCGTACGATAGGGCGGATGTCCCGCGACCTCGCCATTGACCTGGGAACGGCGAACACGCTCGTGTACGCGCAGGGACGGGGAATTGTCTTGAACGAACCCACGGTGGTGGCACTCGACACTCGGTCCCGCGACGTGCTCGCCATCGGTGACGAAGCCTGGCAGATGATCGGGCGCACTCCCGGGTACATCGTCGCCGTCCGGCCGATGCGACAGGGCGCCATCACCGACTTCGAGATCACCGAACGCATGCTCCAGGTGTTGCTTCGACGGGTCGGCGTGGGACGCTTGAACCATCCACGGGTCCTGGTGTGCGTGCCGTCGGCCATCACCGCCGTCGAGCGACGGGCGGTGAAGGAGGCGGCGAAGCGTGCTGGAGCGTCAGCGTGCTATCTGATCGAACAGCCCATGGCCGCGGCAATCGGCGCCGGATTGGCCATTCACGAGCCACTGGGTTCAATGGTGGTCGACGTAGGGGGCGGCACTTCGGAGACCGCGGTGATCTCCCTCGGGGGAGTGGTGGCGATGAGGGCCATCAGATGTGGTGGGTTCGATCTCGACGCCGCCATCCAGGCGTTCGTTCGCAACGAGCACGGTGTGGCCATCGGGGAACGGACGGCTGAGGCGATCAAACTGGCCATCGGATCTGCCCACCCCTTTCAAGGAGAGCACGACGCCGAGGTGCGAGGGCGTGAAGTGGTCACGGGCATGCCCAAGACCATTCGCCTGTCACCAGGCGAGGTCCGTTCGGCAGTCGAAGAGCACGTTGCCCAGATCGTGGACGCCGCGGCAACGTGCCTCGGCGAGTCACCCCCCGAGCTCGCTCAAGACATCATCTTCGAAGGTATCCACCTGGTCGGGGGTGGATCGCTGCTCCGCGGGATGAGCCAGCGGCTCGCCGACGGGACGGCGGTGCCCGTCCACCTCGTGGACATGCCTCTGGAGTGTGTCGTCCTGGGCGCAGGCAAGTGCATCGAGTCCTTCGACCGCCTTCGTCCGATCTTCGCCGCCGCCGAGCGCTGACCCTATCGACGTCAGGGGATCTTCGGGCCCTCGGAGCGGTGCTCAGCGGGTCGGGGGGTCCAGAAGGATCTCGGCCACCTCGCGCACCTGCCAGTCGTGATCGTGCGCACAGCGTTGCAGCGCGGCCTCCACATCCGGACCGTCGAACGCGGCGAGGGCCACTGCCGCCCGGCGACGGACCGTCGGCTTGTCGGACAGGGCGTCGAGGATGGCCGGCAACGCCTCCGCGGCGCCCACGGCTCCGAGGGCGGCCACACAAGCTTCCCGGCACCTGGTGTCGCCATGGCTACGGGCTACTTCGGCCAGCCTTCCCACTGCTCGGACGCTGCGACGCTCACCCAGCGACCATGCGGCCGACTCGACGACGAGCGGATCGGGGTCGTCCAGCGCGGCGATGAGGGCGGTCACCAGCACCGAGCGGGAGCCACGCCCGCCGACCCCTGCGGCCTCGGTCCCGGCCCGTCGCCGGACCGTCGGTGACGGATCGGCGAGGGCGTCCACGACTTCCTGGGTCCCGAGGGCCTTCATCCGGGCCAGTGCCCCGATGGCCGCCGACCGTACGAGAGCACTGGCATCGGACAGGCCACGTCGGGCGCCGGCCTCGTCGGCGAGGTGGCCGGCGGTGATCACCTCCACCCGGCGGGCCGTCGGGTCCGCGAGCTCGACCGTCTCCCCGGTCGGGTCGGAGGCTGGCCGCGCACCGTCGCTCACCCCTCGATCACCGTCGCTCACCCCTCGATCGTAGGTGGCCTCCGGGGAGAGGTCGGCGAACTGGAAGCAGCGAGCTGGGGGGTGCCCGGACGCCTCCTGGGTTGCGTGGCAGGATCAGGCGGCACCGACATGGACGTGAACGACCATTTTCCGAGCGACAGCCCGCCCCCCCGCCGCTGGCCGAGGGTCCTGGTGACCTTGGCCGCCTTCCTGGTCGTGGTGGTGGTCGTGTCCAGCCACATCGAGCTCAACTACTACGTGCTCACCCCGGGAGTGGCCCAGCCCGTCGCGCCGCTGGTGACCGTCCCATCCCAGCTCGATCACCCTCTGGACGGAACGCTGCTGCTGACCGACGTCTACGTGTCCCAGGTCACCTTGCTGGACTACGTCCCCGATGTGCTCAACGGCGATGCCCAAGTGCTCAGTGCTGCGACACTGCTCGGTCCGTACACTCCGCCGGACCAGCTGACCGAGCAGGGGTACATCGAGATGGCACAGTCGCAGTCGGCAGCCAAGGCCGCGGCTTTGACCCGCCTCGGGTACACGGTCACGCAGAAGGGGGTGGGGGCCATGCTCTTCGCCGTGGAGGCCAATTCGCCAGCGTCGTCCCACCTGAAGGTTGGCCAGATCATCACGGCGGTGAACGGTGTGCCCACCACTGACGCCTGTGCCGTCGTTGCCGCACTTCATCCTGAAGCTCCGGGGACGACCGTTCGGCTGTCGGTCGAGCAGTCCGTCGTCACCACACGGGCCGTGGTCCGCTCCGGACCCACGGTGGTGCAGTCGATTCGGCTCGGCAAAGCACCGTCGCACCAGAGGGATACTGCCTCAGGGTGCCCTGGAGTGCACGGACCCCCACGCTCGTACCTCGGGGTCGTCCTCTCCGACCAGGTCGACTTCACCTACCCAGTGCACGTGACCATCAGCACGTCGGACATCGGCGGTCCGTCCGCCGGTCTGGCCATGACGCTCGGCATCGTCGACAAGCTCGGGGGAGGCCGGATCACCGGTGGACGCCGGGTGGCCGCGACCGGCACCATCGATCCGCAGGGCCAGGTCGGCGACGTCGGGGGGGTGGCGCAGAAGACGATCGCCGTCGAACGCGCCGGGGCGACGGTCTTCTTCGTCCCACCCCAGGAGTACCAAGCGGCGAAGTCGAAGGACATCCCTTCCCTCCGTGTCTATCCCGTGACCTCGCTCGACCAGGCCCTTTCGATCCTCCATCGGCTCGGAGGGCAGCTCCCCGCCACCCCGGGGCGAAATTCTGCTCCATCGACGGGGGGCTGACGCTGACCGCTTGAGGCACGGGATCGGGAGCCTGTCTCTGGCACGAACACCGCGCCTACCGGGGAACCGCAGCCGACGGTGGCCAGGCCGTAGTCTTTGTGGATGGCCGAGGACGTGCATTCCATCTCGTCGGGCCGGGTGACGGCGGCCGATGTCGTCCGGCACTCGTTCGAGACGATCCGCAAGGGCTACGACCCCCAGGAGGTGAGGGCCTACCTCGAGCTCCTCGCCCGGGAGCTTCGATCCTGGGAGCAGCGGGAGCAGGCACTTCGCCAGGATCTCGAAGCGGCCGAAGAGCGAGCGAGAAATCCGGTCCTCGACGAGTCGACGCTGTCGGCGGCCCTCGGGCAGAAGAGTGCTTCGATCTTGCGAAACGCCCACGACGAGGGTGCCCGCATCGCTCAGCAGGCCGAGGAGGAAGCCACCGCGCTGGTGAGAGAAGCCCAGGCGCACGCAGCCGAGTTGCGCGTCGGGGCGGAAGCGCACATCGCCGAAAGGATCGCCGAAGCCGAGATTGCCGCGGGGGCCGTGGCCCAGCAGGCCCAGGAGGACGCGGCACGACTCCTCGACCACGCCCGGGTGGAGGGAGAGCGGGTGGTGGAGCAGGCCCGAGAACAGGGCCAGGCGCTCATCGACGAGGCACAGGACACCCGGCGACGGGTTCTCGCCGACATGGCCCACAGGCGCCGGGCGATGACCCTGCAGATCGAGCAGTTCAGGGCCGCACGGGACGAGTTGGCATCGTCGGTGATGGGACTTCGAGGATCCGTTGATCGGGTGCTGGCCGACCTGGCTGAAGCCGACGATCGAGCGCGTGCCGCCGCTGCGGAGGTCGCCCGCCGCGAGGGGGTGGAAGTCTCGAGGCCCACCCCCGACACCCGGGCCGAAGTCGAAGCCGAGGCGGTGGTGTCGGTCGCCCCGACCCCGACTCCCCTAACCTCGGTCACCCAGACCCCGACCTCCCCGACGCCGACTGGCGACGATGCCGGGTCGACCGACCGTCCCGACGACGCACCAGCCGTGGTGGACGAGGTGGAAGACCTGTTCGCCCGGCTGAGAGCCAGCCGGTCGGTCCAGCCTGAGGGTGGGACGACCGAATCTGGCGTGGACCCGGGCGGGAGCACCGACCCCGGCGAGCCCACCGGGCAGGCGCCGCCTGCGTCACCGCTCGAAGCCGTGGAAGACGATGCTCCAGGTGGACCCGTCGGTGAGCCTCAGGATGGAGGAGGTGATGCCGACGAGCGGGTACGGGTGCGCTGCGCCGAGATGCTCGACCCCGTGGTTGCGAAGCTGGCTCGACGCACCAAGCGCGCCCTCCAGGATGACCAGAACCGCCTGCTCGATCGCCTGAGAAGTGGTTCAGGATCGTGGAGCGACGCCGTCCTGCCGGCGGAGGCCGAGCAGCGGCTCGCCTACGTGGAAGCAGTGTCCGATCTCCTTGGCGACGCATTCCGTGCTGGGAGGGAGCTCGTGCCCGGGTCATCTGGAGACGGGGAGGCCAATGGAGATTCCGGTGACTCGGTCGTGACCGGCGTGGCCGAACGGTTGGCCGGCTCCATCACCGCCCTACTGCGGCGAAAGCTTGCCGACAGCGGCTCCGACGGTGACGAGGGGGCCGCGGCTGATCGGATCGGTGCCGCGTACCGTGAGTGGCGGGGAGAGCGTGTCGAACGGACGGTGGGGGATGCCGCGCTCGAAGCTTTCTGCTCGGGTGTGCTCTCCAGGATCGGACCTGACACCGAGTTGCGGTGGGTGGTCGGTGGATCCGAACCTCCCTGCGCCGACTGCGACGACAATGCCCTGGCCGGGGCCATCGGTGCCGGTCAGGGGTTCCCGACCGGGCATCTCCATCCCCCGGCCCACCCGGGCTGCCGGTGCCTCGTCGTCCCGCTGCCTGACTGACCACGGTCGCGGCGTAGGCTCTCCCCGGTGCGGACCCCCCAGGACATGTCGGCGCGACCGCCGAAGGCCCGTCACTCCCGCCGACGGTGGTACATCATCGCCGCGGTTGCGGTCGTAATCATCGTCCTCCTCTCGCTGAAGTCGCTGGCCACCATCTACACCGACAGCTTGTGGTTCTCCTCGGTTGGGCTCCATCGGGTGTGGTCGACGCTGTTCGCCATCAAATTGGGTCTGTTCGCTTCGTTTGGCGCAGTCTTTTTCGTTCTGCTGTGGGTCAATCTCGTCCTCTGTGACCGGTTCGCCGCCGCCGCACCTTCACTGGACCCCGAAGACGAGCTTGTCCGTCGATACCAGCACGCGATCCGTCCCTATGCCGGCCGGGTCTACGTCGGGGTCGCTTTCGTTCTCGCCCTCATCACCGCCTCGGGGACGATCGGTCAATGGAACAACTGGATCCTGTTCACCCACGGGGTGTCCTTCGGCATCAAAGATCCCCAGTTCCATAAGGACATCGGGTTCTTCGTCTTCAAGCTGCCCTTTCTCAGCTTCCTGGTGAACTGGTCACTCGTCGCACTCGTTCTTGTGCTGATCACGACCGCGATCTTCCACTACCTGAACGGCGGTATCCGGGCTCAGCGGGGATCGCCGAAGGTCCAACCCGTGGTCAAGGTCCACCTCTCGGTGCTGCTCGCCCTGATCGCCCTGGTGAAGGCCGCCGGCTATATCCTGCAGCGCTACCAGCTCGACGTCTCGACGAACGGGTACGTGGAGGGCGCAGGCTACACCGACGTCCATGCCCGCCTTCCGGCTCTCGAACTGCTCTTCTTCGTCTCTTTGTTCGCCGCTGCGATTCTCCTGTACAACATCCGGCGTCAAGGGTGGACGCTGCCGATCCTGGCCATCGGCGTCTGGGTGTTCGTCGCTCTGGTGATCGGTGTCATCTACCCGGCAGTGCTCCAGGCCCTGAAAGTGAACCCCGCGCAGAGCACGTTGGAACAGCCCTACATCAAGAGGAACATCGAGGCCACGCGAGCCGCCTATGGGCTCCAGCATGTGCAGGTATCGACATTCCAGGGGAATACCAGCATCGCGGCCTCGTCCGTCGACGCGAACCTCCCCACCCTTGAGAACATACGGCTCTGGGATCCGAATCCGTCGATCTCGCTCCCGACCTTTCAGAAGCTCCAGGACGTTCGCTCCTACTACACAATCCAGTCTGTGGCCGTCGATCGCTACACAGTCGCCGGGTCGCTCCGTCCGGCAATCGTGGGGGTACGTCAGATCAATCCGACAGATCTTCCGTCCGCCAGCTGGGTGAACACGCACCTCCAGTACACCCACGGCCAGGGGATTGTCCTGGCCGAGGCCAATGCCACCACCTCGAACGGAAACCCGGTATTCGCCATCCAGGACGTGCCACCGGCATCCTCGCAAGGACTGCCCATCGTGACCCAGCCGGACGTGTACTTCGGTTTGAATGCGCCAGGATTCGTGGTGGGGAACACGAGGCAGCCAGAGCTGGACTACCAGACCAGCACCGGATCAGATGTCGAGACGCACTACCACGGGAGTGGGGGAGTGCAGCTGAATTCTTTCCTCACCCGAGCGGCGTTCGCCGTCCGGCTCAGTACATTCAACCTCTTGATCTCAGATCTCATCACGCCGAAATCTCGGATGATCTTCGTGCGAGATGTCCAGACAATGGCTCAAAAAGCGGCACCCTTCCTCAGCTACGGATCTCATCCCTACGCGGCCGTGATCAATGGGCAGATTGACTGGATCCTGAACGGTTACACGACGACGGCCGAGTATCCGTACTCCACCAATGCGAGTACCCAGCAGATCCCACCGGGGAGCGGGCTACCGAG
>JAJYWF010000027.1 GCA_021791635.1 Actinomycetes bacterium | reverse complement strand
AGCCCTACGTACAGGGTGGCAAGATCGGGCTGTTCGGCGGTGCCGGGGTGGGCAAGACGGTGCTCATCTTGGAGATGATCAATCGGGTGGCCACGAACCACGGCGGTGTCTCGGTGTTCGCCGGCGCGGGGGAGAGGACCCGCGAGGGCACCGACCTGTGGCTCGAGATGCGCGAGTCCGGGGTCATGGAGAAGGCGGCCCTCGTGTACGGCCAGATGGACGAGCCGCCGGGAGTGCGGCTGAGGGTGGCTCTGGCCGCGCTCACCATGGCCGAGTACTTCCGGGACGTGCAGAACCAGGACGTCCTGCTGTTCGTGGACAACATCTTCAGGTTCGTCCAGGCCGGGTCGGAGGTCTCGACCCTGCTCGGTCGGATGCCGTCGGCCGTGGGCTACCAGCCAACCCTGGCCGACGAGATGGGGGAGCTCCAGGAGCGGATCACCTCCACCCGGGGACGGTCCATCACGTCGGTGCAGGCCGTGTACGTGCCGGCGGACGACTACACCGATCCCGCCCCGTTCACGACGTTCACCCACCTCGACGCCACGACCGAGCTCTCTCGCCAGATCGCCGCCCTGGGCATCTATCCGGCCGTGGACCCGTTGGCATCGACGTCGAACATCCTGGCTCCCGAAGTGGTCGGGGAGCGCCACTACGCCGTCGCCCGACAGGTCCAAGGTGTGCTCCAGCGGTACAAGGAGCTGCAGGACATCATCGCCATCCTCGGGCTCGACGAGCTGTCCGAGGAGGACCGTGTGACGGTGTCGCGGGCCCGGAAGATCCAGCGCTTCCTGTCACAGCCGTTCAACGTCGGCGAGGTGTTCACCGGACTGAAGGGGGTCACGGTGCCGGTGGACGAGACGGTCGAGTCCTTCGAAGCCCTGGTGAATGGCGATCTCGACGAAGTTCCAGAGCAGGCGTTCCTCAACGTCGGCGGTGCCGAGTCGGTGCTCGAGAAGGCTCGTACCCTCGGGTCCGAGGACGGCTGATGCCCGACGGACTCTTCCAGGTGATCGTGGTGACCCCTGAGGAGCGCCTGGTGGACGTGACGGCCCGCGAGGTGGTGCTCCGAAGCTCCGACGGTGACCTCACCGTCCTCGACGGTCACACGCCGCTGGTGACCGACGTGGTGCCCGGAGAGGTCCGCGTGGTGCCCGACGGGGACCCGCCGATCCGGCTCGCCGTGCATGGGGGCTATCTCCAGGTGGAGACCGGTCACAGCCAGGCCCAGGGCTCGGGGCAGCGTTCGGGGTCGGGAGACGTGGATGGGGTGAAGTCCGAGGGACCGACGGCGGGCGGGGATCGCTCCACCCGGGTCACCCTCCTGGCCGGTGTGGCCGAGCTGGCCGAGCAGATCGACGTGGCCCGTGCCGAACGAGCCCGGGTGCAGGCCCAGGCGGAGGTAGAAGAGGCCCGAGGGGCTCTTGGGGTCGGTGACGCCGAGAGCTCGACCACGGGGCAATCGCTCGAGCTGGCCACCGCCGAGGCCGCGCTCCGCCGGGCCGAGGTTCGCTTGGAGGTGGGCGGAGACTCGGGACGCTGAGACGACGCATCGACGCGCGACGCTGAGACGGGGCGGCGGCCATGTCCGGATCCGCCCGCAGCGGGCGGAGTCTCCGCCACCGCTGCCCGCTCGGTTCGGGTGGGTGGGCCCTCCCTGTTCAGGAGAACGAGATCGAGCTGAATTCGGCCAGCTTGGCCAAGGGGTGGCTGGCGTCGATCGTGCGCAAGGTCCCGGACTTGGACCGCATGACCAGAGACTGCGTGGTGGCGCCGAAGTCGTGGTACCGGACCCCCCGGAGCAGCTCGCCGTCGGTGATCCCGGTGGCGGCGAAGAAGCAGTTGTTCCCTCCGACCAGATCGTCGGTGGTGAGCACGGCTTCGAGGTCGTAGCCGGCATCCAGCGCCGCATGGCGCTCGGACTCGTCCCGGGGCCACAGACGTCCCTGGATCTCGCCCCCCATGCACTTGAGGGCCGCAGCCGCCAGGACGCCTTCAGGGGTCCCCCCGATCCCGAAGAGAATGTCCACACCGGCCCCGGGCCAGCCGGTGGCGATGGCACCGGCCACGTCCCCGTCGGTGATGAGACGGATCCGAGCTCCCGCGGCTCTGACGGCGGCGATGAGATCGGCATGGCGTGGCCGGTCCAATATCACCGCGGTCAGGTCCCGGACCGACTTCCCCACCGTCTTCGCAAGCCGCTCGAGGTTCTCGGCCGGCTCCCGGTGGATGTCCACGACACCGCGTCCGCGGGGACCCACGGCGATCTTCTCCATGTACACGCACGGGCCGGGGTCGAACATGGTCCCCCGTTCCGATACGGCGATGACCGAGAGGGCGCCGCCGCGTCCCAGTGCCGTGAGCGTCGTGCCATCGATGGGGTCCACGGCGATATCGGTCTGGGGCGGGGAACCGTCGCCGAGGCGCTCGCCGTTGAACAGCATCGGGGCGTGGTCCTTCTCACCTTCTCCGATGACCACCACGCCGTCCATCGACACCGTCTGGAGGACGACGCGCATGGCGTTCACCGCCGCGCCGTCCGCGCCTTCCTTCTCGCCGCGGCCCATCCACCGGCTTGCCGCCATGGCCGCGGCTTCGGTGACCCGGGCCAGCTCCAGGGCCAGATTCCGATCAGGGGCCTGCTTGGGGTTGTCCACGGGGCCAGACTCTAGTGGTCAGGTCGATCAGCCAGTAGAGGCACCTGGAGAAAGCCCAGGTGAGTCCCCGGTTCCCGAGCATGTCGGCGACGGGCCGCCATACTGGGAGGCGATGTCGTCGTTTCTCGTCGAGCCCAGCGAAGCACTGCACGGGACGATCCGGGTGGGTGGTGCCAAGAATTCGGCCCTGAAGCTCATGGCCGCATGCCTTCTGGCCGAAGGGCCCCACCGATTGCGGAACGTCCCGCTCATCACCGACGTGGAGATCATGTCGGACATGCTCACCGCTCTCGGTGCGTCAGTCACCCGACTCCCCGACGGAGAGCTCCTGGTGGACTCGCCGGCGCCCGGTGACCTCGTCCCCGAAGCGCCCTACGAGCTGGTCGAGCGCATGAGGGCTTCCATCGTGGTGCTCGGTCCGCTCCTTACCCGCTGCGGCCACGCCCGAGTCTCCCTGCCGGGGGGCGACGACTTCGGGCACCGGCCCATCGACTTCCATCTGAGCGCCCTCGGCACCATGGGGGCCGAGTTCGAGACGGAGCACGGGTACGTGGTGGGGAGAGTTGGAGAGGACGGGAAGGGTCGGCTGATCGGGGGGCGCGTCGTTCTCGAGTACCCGAGCCACACGGCTACCGACAATGCGCTGATGGCTGCGGTCCTGGCCAAGGGCACCACCGTCATCGAGAACGCGGCCCGCGAGCCTGAAGTCTGCGACCTGGCGGCGTTCCTGACGTCGATGGGAGCGAGCATTCGGGGGGCCGGCACCTCGCGCATCGAGGTCGAAGGGGTGGGAGAGCTCCGTGCGGCCGACCACTCGGTCATCCCCGATCGGGTGGTGGCCGCCACCTACGCCGCCGCCGTCGGCCTGGCCGGTGGTCATGTGGTCCTCGAGGATGCCCGGGCCGACCACATGGAGATGCTGCTCCGCAAGCTCGGCTCCATGGGAGTGCAGATCGACCAGGGACCCGACGGGCTCGAAGTGGTGGCCGACGGGCGGCTCCGGTCGGCCGACGTCGCCACGCTGCCGTACCCCGGCGTGGCCACCGACTACAAGCCGCTGCTCGTGACCATGCTCACCGTGGCCGAAGGTGTCGGCATCGTCACCGAGAACCTCTTCTTCGGGCGGTTCCGCTACGTCGACGAGTTGCGCCGGATGGGGGCCGACGTGAGGACCGAGGGGCACCACGTCGTCGTCCGAGGGGTGCCTCGGCTCTCGGGCGCCCAGGTCCAGGCCATGGACATCCGGGCCGGTGCCGCCCTGGTCCTCGCCGGCCTGGTGGCCGAGGGACGGACCGAGGTCATCGGCGCACACCACGTGGACCGGGGCTACGAGGACCTCGCCGGAGGGCTGAGGTCGCTCGGCGCACACGTCACCCGACAGTGAGCAGCTCCAGGACACGGCTCGACGTCCTCTTGTCCGAGGCCGCCCGAGGCGACCGGGTGGCCCTGGCTCGCCTGCTCTCGGTGGTGGAGAGGGGTGGCGAGCCCAGCCGCAGCTTGGCCGGCCTGGCCTATCGCTACGAACCCCCCTACACCGTCGGCCTCACGGGTGCACCGGGAGCCGGGAAGTCGACCCTCACCAACCGGCTGATCACCTCGGCCCGGAAGGGGTGGCCGGAGTCCGGAAGGGATCCCGAGCCGGTCGCCCAAGCCGCGGTCCTGGCGGTCGACCCCTCGTCGCCCTTCAGCGGCGGGGCCATCCTCGGCGATCGGGTCCGCATGCAGGACCACGCCACCGATCCGTCGGTCTTCATCCGTTCGATGGCGACCAGGGGCCATCTCGGGGGGCTGGCCCTGGCGGTACCCGACGCTCTCAGGGTGCTCGGGGCGGCCGGGTTCCCACTGGTCCTGGTGGAGACCGTCGGTGTCGGCCAGATGGAGGTGGAAGTGGCAGCGGCAGCGGACTCGACGGTGGTGGTGGTCACGCCCGGGTGGGGAGACTCGATGCAGGCCAACAAAGCCGGGCTGCTCGAGGTCGCCGACGTCTTCGTCATCAACAAGGCCGATCGGCCCGGAGCCCGCGAGGCGCGTCGCGACTTGGAGCAGATGCTCGACATGTCCCACCCAGGGTCCTGGCGCCCACCGGTGGTCGAGACGGTGGCCTCGACGGGCGAGGGGGTGGACCACCTCTGGGCCGAGGTGTCCCGCCACCGTGCACACCTGCGCACCTCGAACGATCTCGGGCGGCGGAGAAGGGATCGAGCTGCACACGTGTTGCGAAGAGTGGTGACCGCAGTCGTCCTCGACCAGGTCCGGCTCGTCGCCGACGGCGAGGCGTTCGCCCGCTGTGTCCGGGAGGTCGATGCCGGATCGCTGGACCCCTACACCGCAGCTGAACGCCTCTTGGGTGACGGGTCGGCGTGGGGCGGGACGGGGCCGTGGCACCCCGGCGGGGCCTGAGGTCGTCGGACGTCGACGCAGATCGGAGTGGTCCGGTGGTCGCCGTGGCCAGAGGCGTTCCGGGCCTCGTGGCCGGCAGTGCCGCCAGCTCCGATAGTGGCCCTCGCCGGAAGTCGTCGTGCTGTCGTGGTCGACTACGGTGCGAGCATGGTCGTCGATCGAGGAGGGGCTGAGGGGCCCCGGCCGGACTCGGGTTCCACCGCGTTCGTCTCGCTGGAGCGTCGGGACGACGGTGTGGCGCTGGTACGGATAGATCGCCCGAAGGCGAACGCGTTGTCCATCGAGCTTCTGCGCCAGCTCCGGGTGGTCGCCGAGGAGCTCACTGCACGTCCACCGGGGGCCGTCGTCGTGTGGGGCGGAGAGACGACCTTCGCCGCCGGCGCCGACGTCGTCCAGCTCGGCCAGGGGAGCCCCGAGGCGGTGAGCACCGCATTCCACGCCTCACTCGGTGTCCTGGCCGCGATCCCGAGGGCGGTGGTCGCCGCGGTGAACGGCTATGCCCTCGGCGGCGGGCTGGAGCTGGCTCTGGCCTGCGACCTGCGCATCTGCGCCCACGATGCCGTGTTCGGCCTGCCCGAGGTGCAGCTCGGCGTCATCCCCGGTGGTGGGGGGACCCAACGGCTTCCCCGGCTGATCGGCGCGGCCCGGGCCAAGGACATGATCTTCACCGGAAGACGGGTCGCGGCGGACGAGGCCCTTTGGATGGGGCTGGTGAACCAGGCGGTGCCCCCGGTCGAGGTGCTCCCGACCGCCCTGGCGCTGGCCGGACGCCTGGCCTCTGGAGCGCTTGAGGCTCACGCTCTGGCCAAGTCCGCCATCGACGACGGGATGGGGGTCAGCCTCAAGGAGGGCCTCCACATCGAACGGAGCCACTTCCTGGCTGCGGTGAGGACCGAGGACGCCGCCCGCGGCATCCAGTCGTTCCGTGAGAACGGCCCGGGGAAGGCTGTGTTCGTAGGACGTTGAGCGGACCGGGCCGGTGATGCGAACGGTACGGAGGCACCCATGACCTCGCCTGTGCCCGGCCGGCAGGCTCCGACCATCGGTGGAGATCCATCGCTCCGATGGTTCCAGCGAGCGGTGTTCTACGAAGTCCTCATCAGGGGCTTCTACGATGCCAACGACGACGGCACCGGTGATCTCCGCGGCCTGAGAGAGAAGCTCGACTACCTGCAGTGGCTCGGCATCGACTGCGTGTGGCTCCTCCCGTACTACCCTTCCCCACTTCGCGACGGGGGGTACGACATCAGCGATTTCTTCAACGTGCACCCCGACTATGGAACCCTCGGCGATCTGGTGGGGTTGCTGGAGGACGCTCACCGGCGCGGCATCAGGGTGATCGCCGACCTGGTCATGAACCACACCAGTGATCAGCACCCCTGGTTCGTCGAGTCCCGAGCCAACCGCACGAACCCGAAAGCCGATTGGTACGTGTGGAACGACGACGACCAGCGGTGGCCCGAGGCGAGGGTCGTCTTCACCGACGTAGAGCGTTCGAACTGGACCTGGGGCGACGAGCGCCAGCAGTACTTCTGGCACCGCTTCTACTCCCACCAACCGGACCTGAACTACGACAATCCAGAGGTCGCCGACACGATGGTGGACCTGGTCCGCTTCTGGCTTGACCTCGGGCTCGACGGCTTCCGCCTCGACGCCGTGCCGTACCTCTACCAGCGTGACGGCACCGCCGGTGAGCACCTCCCCGAGACCCACTCGTTCATCCGGCGTATCCGCAAGGACATCGAGGCCAACTACCCCGGACGGGTGCTGCTGGCCGAGGCCAACGGGTGGCCTGCCGACGTGGCCGACTACTTCGGTGACGGTGACGAGTGCCACATGTGCTTCCACTTCCCCCTCATGCCGCGCCTGTTCATGGCGGTCCGGCGCGAGCAACGCTTTCCGGTCACCGAGATCCTGAGCCAGACGCCGGAGATCCCCGACGGTTGCCAGTGGGCGATCTTCCTGCGAAACCATGACGAGCTCACGTTGGAACAGGTGAGCGACGAGGAGCGGGACTACTTGTTCACCGAGTACGCCAAAGACCCGCGAATGAAGCGGCACATGGGCATCGGCCGGCGCCTGGCGCCCCTGTTGGACGGTGATCGGCGTCTGGCCGAGCTCCTGCACTCACTCCTTCTCTCGCTTCCAGGGAGTCCGGTGATCTACTACGGCGACGAGCTGCTGATGGGGGACAACATCTACCTGGGTGACCGGGACTCGGTCCGGACGCCGATGCAGTGGTCCCCCGACCGTAACGGGGGGTTCTCCCGAGCCGACTTCGCCCAGCTGTACCTGCCGCCGCTCATGGACCCGGTGTACGGGTTCGGCGCAGTCAACGTCGAAGCACAGCGGCGCAACCCGGGGTCCTACCTCCATTGGCTACGCGGCATGCTGGCCGAGCGCCGGGCGCTCCCGGTGATGGGAGTGGGACACATAGAGGTCCTGGCCTGTCCCAACCCTTCTATCCTGGCTTTCGTGCGGTGGGGAGAGGTGTCCGAAGTCAGCGCCGATGCCGGTGGTGATCAGGACCCCAGCACCCGTCGGCGCACCCAGGCCGTCTTGTGCGTTCACAATCTGAGCCGTTTCGCCCAACCGGCCGAGCTCCAGCTCGCCCAGTGGTCCGGTTCGATCCCGCTCGAGGTGCTCGGTCGCGTGCCGTTCCCGACCATCGGGGAAGAGCCGTACACGATCACCTTGGGTCCCTACGGGTACCTGTGGTTCGACCTGATGGACGAGACATCGCCGGCTGGAGCCCGCCTCCTGTGACCACACCGGCGCCGGTCACCGGGGTGACCCGGGACGAGGAGCTGCTCCGCCTGGTGCACGCGTGGATGGCTCAGCATGGACGGGGTGGGTCGGGTGCCGGCGCCAGAGCGGTGGGGACCACCGGCGACGGGAGCGACCGCACACGACGGACGGGCGGGTCCGACGCCGGTGCCGGGGCGACCGAGGAGGCAGTGCACCTTCAGGAGGTCGAGGTACTCCGAGCCGGTCGCCCCGGGCTGGTGGACGTGGTGACCCAAGTGGGCGATCGGCTTCTCCACCTGGTGCTCGGTGTGCGCCGGCCCGGGGAGGAAGCGCACCTGCTGCGTGCCGGGGACGATCCGGTGCTCGGGCTCCTCGAAGACGCCGAGGGTCTCGGCGTAGTGGTGGATGCGCTCCGGGACACGGAGCTGGCCCGCTTGGTGCTGGAGTCGGTCCACGGGGGTGGGGGAGCAGTGGATCCGGGCCCCCCGGCTCCGGTATCCGATGACGACGACGGAGCGGTCCTGGCTTTCGGGGAGGACTGCACGCTGACGGTGTTCTCGTGGCTCCCCCATGGCCCGCATCCCGGGGTGGAGCTGCTGGTGGCATTGGATGAAGTGGGGTTCAACCACCTGGCGGCTCCCCTGGCCCTCTGGCGAAGAGGAGGCCGGGACCTGGGGCTGGTGCAGGAAGGTCTGGCCGGAAGTGCCGGAGGGTGGGCCCTGGCCCTCACCTCCCTGCGCGACCTCTATGCCGCCGGGGGACCGCCGGAAGCAGCGGGCGGTGACTTCGCTCCCGAGGCGCGCGCACTCGGGACCATGACGGCCCGAATGCACCTGGCCATGGACCGCGCGTTCGGGCGGCGGAGCGGGGAGATACGTCACTGGGCCGAGGTCGTCGAAGGGGTGGTCCGGACCAGCGAGCCCTCGCTTCTCGACGGGGAGGGCGTCCACGAAGCGCTGGAGATGCTGAAGGCTTCGGGGCTGAAGGCCTCGACGCTTCGAACCCACGGAGACTTCCACCTGGGCCGAACGGCGCGGACCAACCAGGGATGGGTGGTGGCTGACTTCATGCCAGGTGGCATCCCCCCCGGATCCGACGCACCGGTGTTCCGGTCTCCTCTGGCCGACGTGGCCGACATGCTCTGGTCGCTCCATCATGTGGCGAGCGTGGCGGCTCTCGAGCGGGACCCGACCGGCCGGTCCGGACTGGCCGGATTGGCCCAGGCCTGGGAAGCCAGGAACCGGCGAGCGTTTCTGACCGGTTACCTCGCTACCCCGGGGATCGGCGGGCTCGTTCCCAGCGATCGCCGGATCGTACGTGGCTTGGCGGCGGTCTTCGAGGCCGAGCGTGGGGCATTGCGGTCTGGTGGGTCCCAGGCGGCTTCCTGACCAGCCCGGGCGAACCCTGGGCCACCTCCTCGGCTGGCCCGGGCGAACCCTGGGCCACCTCCTCGGCTGGCCCGTGTCGCCTCGGGTCCCCTGACGGCAATACACTCGGTGCTGGACCCATCACCACATCGCGTCCATCACCACATCGTGTGCCGACGAGCCGACAGGAGACACCATGGCTGACTACACCCTGCCCGACCTTCCCTATGACTTCGCCGCTCTCGAGCCCCACTACTCAGGTCAGATACTCGAGCTCCACCACGGCAAGCATCACGCTGCCTACGTGAGCGGGGCCAACGCGACGCTCGAAAAGTTGGCTGAAGCCAGGTCGAAGGAGGATTTCGGGGCCATCGTGGGCTTGGAGAAGACCCTGGCATTCAATGTCTCGGGCCACGTCCTCCACTCGATCTTCTGGAAGAACCTGTCTCCGGACGGAGGAGACCGACCCGGTGGTGAGCTGGCGGCAGCTCTCGACGAGCACTTCGGGTCCTTCGACGCGTTCAAGGCGCAGTTGACCCAGGCCACGACCACGATCCAGGGATCCGGGTGGGGTGCCCTGGCCTGGGAGCCGCTGGGCCAGCGCCTCCTGGTCGAGCAGGTCTATGACCACCAAGGCAACGTAGGGAACGGATCCATTCCCCTCCTGGTGTTCGACGCCTGGGAGCACGCTTTCTACCTGCAGTACAAGAACGTGAAGGCCGACTTCGTCTCGGCCCTGTGGAAGATCGTGAACTGGGCCGACGTGGCCGATCGGTTCGCCGGCGCCCGTAAGTTGGCCATCGGCTAGAGGGCGCGGCGGCGCCGGGGCCGGCGCCAGCCAGCGTGGTGGATCGAGGAGGCGGCGTGCACATCGGGGTGCTGACCGGCGGCGGGGATTGCCCAGGCCTCAATGCCGTGATTCGGGCCGTGGTGCTGACCGGCCACGAGGTCCACGGTGACGAGTTCACCGGGTTCGTGGACGGGTGGCGGGGCGTCATCGACGGTCGATCGAGACCGTTGGCCCCCGTCGACGTCCGCGAGATCCTGGCCCAGGGAGGGACCATCCTCGGGACCTCGCGAACGAACCCGTTCGCCGACGAAGGTGACGTGGAGCGGGTCCTCACATCGCTGTCCAAGTTCGGGATCGACGCCCTGGTCGCCATCGGAGGGGACGACACCCTGGGCGTGGCCCAGCGCCTGGCGACGCTCGGTGTCCACGTCGTGGGAGTACCCAAGACGATTGACAACGACCTCTCGGGAACCGAGGTGACCTTCGGCTTCGACACGGCGGTGCAGATTGCCACCGAAGCCATCGACCGTCTCCAGACCACCGCCGAGTCCCACCACCGGGTGATCGTGTGCGAGGTCATGGGTCGCCACGCCGGGTGGATCGCGGCGTATGCCGGCATCGCCGGGGGTGCGGCTGAGATCCTGGTGCCTGAGATCCCTTTCGACTTGGACGAGGTCTGTGCCCGGCTCACCGACCGCCACCGGAGGGGTCAGTACTCTTCGGTGGTCGTCGTCTCCGAAGGGTCGTCTCCTCGGTCCGGGCCCGATGCCGAGGCCGCCGCCCGGTACACTTCGACCGAGTCGGTGGACGCATTCGGGCACGCGCGTCTGGGTGGGATCGGGGCCTGGACCGCTTCTGAGATCGAGCGTCGTACGGGATACGAGTCCCGCGTCACGGCACTCGGCCACATCCAACGTGGTGGGACTCCCACCGCCTACGATCGCGTCCTCGCATCGCGTTTCGGGGTCGCGGCAGTGGAGGCCGTCCACGCCGGCGCCTTCACCACGATGGTGGCACTCCAAGCCGGCCAGATCGTCCGGGTTCCACTGGAGGAGGCCGTGGGCAGACCGAAGAGGGTGGACCGGTCGTTGCTCACCGAGGTGGCCCAACCCCTGTTCAGCTGAGCACCGGTGTGTCGGCGACGGTTGACGGTCCGGGAGGCAGGAGCCCCACCCAAGAGAGCGTCAACCGGTCAGGACACCTACCCGAAGCTGCTCGGCGGCCTGCTCGGGGTTGACGATGTTGATCGCCACCCCGGTCCCCATCTCGAACCCGGCCCGGGTCGTGGCCTTGGGCCAGACGTGGACGTGCCAGTGGTATGGCTCGTTCACCCGGTAGGGAGCCGAGTGGAAGACGAGGTTGTACGCCACGTCACCGATGACCTCTTGGAGCTGCCCCAGGCCCCGTTTGATCGCCCGGCCCACCGACACCAGGTCCTCGGTCGGGCTCCGGTAGAGGTGGGCGCAGTGGGTGCGGGGGATCACCAGCATCTCGTAGGGGGTGGCACTCCAGAAGGGACACACCACCACCACCCGGTCGTCGGCGTAGACCACCCGGAAGCCCTCGGACTCCTCGGCGTCGATCGTGGTGCACAAAAGGCAGCTCCCGGCGAACCGGGCGAAGCGGGCCTGTTCCTCGGCGAGCTCCCGGGGGACGAACGACATCCCGAGGAGCTGGCCGTGAGGGTGCTCAAGGGATGCGCCGGCCTCACGCCCCGAATTCACGATGGCCTGGCTGTACCGGAGGTTCGGGAGCTCGGAATGCTCTTCGATACGGTCACGGAGGGCGGCCATGACCAGGCTCGTCTGCTCGTCGGAGAGCATCGACCACGAAGCGTCGTGGTCCGGTGAGAGGACGAGGACCTCGTGGATCCCCCCCGCCGAAGCCTGCGTGAACACCGGTCCCCGGTTCGTCACGACGAAGGGCTCGTCGCCGGAGAAGGCCGGATAGAGGTTTGGCACCACCCGCACCAGCCAGGCTCCCGACGGCCCGTACGTCTCCAGGGCGGGCGGGCTGGCCTCCTCGTTGCCCGGGCAGAACGGGCACGGCCGCCCCGTCTCGTCCTCCACATCCCGACAACGGGTGACGAACGCCGCCGGGCGGTCGGCTCGTATCGTGCTGACCACGACCCAGCGTCCCGAGAGGGGATCGAGCCGGAGCTGGTTCACGTGTGAGCTGCCGTGTTCATGGCCTGCCTGCTTTGCGAGCTGGATTCCCGGCTGTGCCGGGAATGCACACCGTGTGCAATCTCTACGGTACCGCCCGGCAGCAGGCGGGATGTGACACCTCCCCGGGGGGGCCGGGGTTGGGGCCGGGGTTGGGGCCGGGGTTGGGGCCGGGGGTGCGGCCGGCCAGCGTCAGTTCGTCCAGACCGTCCGCCGGTGGCGCGTTCTCCGGGTCCGCCAGTGGCCGACGCCCGGAGCGGTACGGCGCCGCGTGAGAATGTCAGCCCATGAGCACTCAGATCTCGGCCGGCGGCCGAGTCGATCACCCCCCGAACTCCCCGGCCTTCGACGTCGTCCTCCTCCTCCACGTGGCGGCGGTCGTGGTGGGGTTGGGTGCTGTCGTGGTCAGCGGTATCCAGGCCGCCCGGCTGTACTCGATCGCCAAATCCGGCCACGGGGCCCGAGTGGCGGAGGTGCCGGCGTCAGTTCGCGAGTACTTCGCGCCCGGAGTGAATTGGGTGGGACGGGTCCTCTACGCCGTGCCGGTATTCGGGTTCGCCCTGCTGGGCCTCTCCCGGGGCCGGTTCGGGGTGGACCAGCCCTGGGTGTTGGCCGGGCTGGCGCTGTGGGCGGCGGCCACCGGGGTGGCCGAATGGCTGCATTGGCCGGCGGAACGCCGGATCCAGGTGCTGTTGGGTGGTGACGGGGAGGAGCACCGGTGGGCCGAGGTCGGTCGGACCTGCCGTGCGGTGTGCGTCACCGCTACCGGCCTGGTGGTCCTACTGCTGGCGGCGATCGTGCTGATGGTGTCCCGTCCCTGACGGCGTGGCGTCACCCCCTCCGCCCAGCGCCAGTTCGACCAGCTCGCTCACGATCCGACGGGCGCCCCCGATATCCCCTGACCTGACCCTCTGGAACAGACCTGCGTCCAACACCGACGCCCAGCCCACGTCCCCACCGGCCCGGCCTGCGGACCGGAGGCGGTCTCTCCCCTCGTCCAGGATGCAGGCCAGCGTGCCGAGGCCCGGACCCAGCTCCGCTGCAATTCGCCGGCGGAGCCAGGCAGAGAGGGCGGGGCTGTACCCGGCGGTCGACACGGCGATCGTGACCGGGTCGTCGCGGTGCACCGAGGGGAGGAAGAAGCTGCAGTGGTCGGGGTCGTCGGCGCTGTTCACCCACACGCCTCGTCGTTCGGCGTCGTCAGCCACGCTCCCGTCGACAGCCGGTGTCCCGGTCGCCGTGATCACCAGGCGGAAGTGTCCGGCGTCGCCGGGCTCGTATCGGCGCGTCACCAACGTCACCGCGCCCCTGGGCACACCGGGCTGGAACGAGACCGAGGAGACCTCGGCTGTGCACGGGCTGCGACGCCCGGCGACGAGCTCCGTCATTTCCGGGCCCACGTGGGGGGCGATGACGGTCACCAGCGCACCGCATCCTGCCAGCCCCGCGGCCTTCCGGGCGGCTTCGGTTCCACCTCCGACCACCAGGCACCGGCGTCCTTCCACCCGGAGTGCGACCGGGAAGACGCGGGGCAGTTCGCTCCGGGCGGTCTCGGGAGAAGCTTCAGCCGGCGGGAGGGTCTTCGACATCGGTCAGCTCGGGTCGGCCCACCATGCCGGCTGCGACCGTGGCGTGCGTCGTCTCCTCGACCAGCACGAAGCTCCCGGTGATCCGATCACGCCGGTAGGGATCGGTGGCCAGGGGAGTGGCGGTCGACAGGGTCACCGTTCCGATGTCGTTGTCCCGGAGCTCCTCGACCGGGACGAGATGGAGCTCGTTCACGTCGAGACGGGCGTGGACGTCGTCCACCCGAACCGGGGTGACGCGGGTGGTGTGCTTGATCTGGAGCCGGTCGCCACCGTGGAGTGAGCGCTCTCCGAACCAGCAGACCGTGGCCTCGAAACGGGTGGAGACATCGGGTGGATCGTCGGCGGAGGCGATGAGATCACCTCGCGACACGTCGAGGTCGTCGGCCAGGTGGACCGAGACCGACAGGCCGACCGGAGCCTCTTCGAGCTGGCCGTCGAAGGTCTCGATGGTCGAGACGGTGGACGCTCTCCCCTCGGGGAGCACGACCACCCGGTCGCCCCGGCGCAGCGGTCCCCCGTTGACCATGCCGGCGTAGCTGCGCCCACCGCCTGGGTGGCGGAGGACCCACTGGACCGGGAGCCGGGCCGCCGTCCCCTGGTGGCTGCCGTGGACTGCTGCCCACCTCCCTGCCGGAGCGGACTCGAGTGCCTCGAGCACGGTGGGTCCCCGGTACCACGATGCGGCCTCGGACGACTCGACCAGGTAGTCCCCGTGCAGCGCCGACGTGGGGATGACCGTGGTCGAGGCCACCCCGAGGCGTCGAGCCAGGACGTCGATCTCCTCGCTCACCTTGTCGTAGGCACCACGGTCCCATCCGACCAGGTCCATCTTGTTGGCGCAGACGATGAACTGGTCGACTCCAAGGAGGGCGGCGATGCACGAATGGCGGCGGGTCTGCTCGCGTAGCCCTGCGGTGGCGTCCACCACCACCAGCGCCAGGTCGGCCGTGGAGGCTCCGGTGGCCATGTTCCTCGTGTACTGCACGTGACCGGGACAGTCGGCGATGATGAACTTCCGGCGGGGCGTGGCCGCGTACCGGTACGCGACGTCGATGGTGATGCCCTGCTCCCGTTCCGCTCGCAGCCCGTCGGTCACGAAGGCCAGGTCCACTTCACCTACGCCGCGCCGTTCGGACGCCGCGGCGACGGCCTCGATCTGGTCGTCGAACAGCTGCCGGGTGTCGAACAGGAGCCGACCGATGAGCGTCGACTTCCCGTCGTCGACCGATCCGACGGCGGCAAACCGCAGAAGGTCCATCGCACCGCCGCCCGCCGGCTCGGTGCTGTCCTGCCCACGGGGTCGACGCACCCCTAGAAGTATCCCTCGCGCTTGCGGTCCTCCATGGCGGTCTCCGAGAAGCGGTCGTCGGCCCGGGTGGCGCCACGCTCGGAGATGCGTGATGCCGCCACCTCGGCGATGACCTGGGCCACGGTCACAGCCTCGGAGCGGACAGCGCCGGTGCAGGTGGCGTCGCCGACGGTCCGGTAACGGACCGTCTCCTCGACGGCCGTCTCCCCGGGGCCCGGCTCGACCCACTCGCTCACCGCCAGGAGCATCCCGTCACGCTCGACGACCTTGCGACGGTGGGCGAAGTAGATAGATGGCAGCTCTATTCCCTCGCGGTGCACGTACTGCCAGATGTCGAGCTCGGTCCAGTCGGAGAGGGGGAAGGCCCTCAAGTGCTCGCCGGACTGGACCTTGCCCTGGTAGAGCTGCCAGAGCTCAGGACGCTGGCGCTTCGGGTCCCACTGGCCGAAGGCATTACGGAAGGACAGGACTCGCTCCTTGGCTCTGGCCTTGTCCTCGTCGCGGCGGGCTCCCCCGATGCAGGCGTCGAACGAGTGGGCCGAGATGGCGTCGAGCAGCGTCGCCGTCTGGAGCCGGTTCCGGCTGGCGTTGGGACCGGGATCGGGGATCCGCCCCTGATCGATCGAGTCCTGCACCCGGGCCACGATCAGGCGCTCGCCCAGCTCGGCGACCCGCCGGTCACGGTACTCGAGCACCTCGTCGAAGTTGTGCCCGGTGTCGATGTGCATCACCGGGAAGGGAAAGCCCCCGGGCCTGAAGGCCTTGGCGGCGAGGTGCAGGAGGACGGCGGAGTCCTTTCCCCCGCTGAACAACAGCACGGGCCGCTCGGACTCGGCTGCCACTTCGCGCATGATGAACACCGCATGGGACTCGAGCAGGTCGAGGTGGTCGACCGACGTCGACTGGCGACCCCTGCCGGTCGTCATGTCGGCAGTCTCGCCGCCGACGGTCTCCATGGCGCTCGTCATGTCCTCTCCGTCCCGACCCCTGGTGGGAGCCACTCTTCCCCGGTCCGGGCCGGTGGGCCCACGGTGGAGTCCGACCATACCCTCTAAACTTGACCATTTTAGTCATGTATACTCTGGGCGGTCACGGTGCGGTTGTCAAGCCGACGAAGGGACTGGCCAGAGGGACTGGCCAGAGGGACTGGCCAGCAGGGTGGGCTCGGTGGGTTCTAGGGCTGACGTCCGGGTCGGGCAGGCCTGGCAGACGGGCCGGATGCGACTTGGAGATGGAGAGGGCAAACCATGGCAGACACGGCACCGGTCCGGGGCATCGAGCGGGACGAGGCAGAGGTCGAGGCACTGTTGGAGGAACTGGCGGTGGCGGACCGGCGGCTGGCGACGGCACCCCCGGGCCGCGTGATCGAGTGGTCCCTTGACCAGTACGGGGCCGAGCTCGTGCTGGCGGCGTCGTTCCAGGACGTGGTCCTCGTCGACATGGCGGTGACCGTCGATCCGGGGATCCCCGTCGTGTTCTTGGACACCGGAGCCCACTTCCCCGAGACCATGGAGTTCGTCGAGGAAGTGCGAGCCCGGTACGGGCTCAACCTCACGGTGGCGACGCCGGGCCCCGATGCCGAGGCGTGGCCGTGCGGGTCGGAGCGGTGCTGCCAGTTCCGCAAGGTCGAACCGTTGCGCGGCGCGCTGTCGGGAAAGCGGGCCTGGATGACGGCGCTCAAGCGAAGTGACGCCCCCACGCGAGCCCAAGCCCCGGTCGTGGGGTGGGACGAGACCTTCGGACTGGTGAAGGTGAACCCCATGGCCACCTGGACCGATGACGACATCGACTCGTACGTGACCGACCACGACCTTCCGGTCCACCCCTTGGTCCCCCGGGGCTACCGGTCGATCGGATGTGCTCCGACCACCCGTCCGACCTCGGCGGACGAGGATCCAAGGGCCGGCCGATGGGCGGGAACGGGCAAGACCGAGTGCGGGCTCCACGCGTGAGCACCGGCAGCAGGGACGGGGAACGCCGTGGCCCGTGACCTGGAGAATCCCTACGGGATGAAGTTCCGGGGGCGGGAACGGTCCATGCGTTTCGTGAACCCGTACCGGACCGTGGGCGAGCTGAACGCCCAGGAGCTCGAAAAGCTCCGGCGGCACCCCTTCGAGGTCGCACAGTCCATCATCGAGCACTACGCCTCCGAGGGCGTGGCGGCGCTGAACGCCGTCCCCGGCGAAGTCGAACGGCTGAAGTGGGTGGGCCTGTACCCGCAGCGTCAGGGCGGGGACGCGTTCATGATGCGGATCAAGGTCCCCGGCGGTGTCCTGAGCGCGGCCCAGGTCCGTGAGATCGGGATCGTGGCCGACGCCTTCGGCGAAGGCCCCGTGGACAGCCCGGTGTTCGGTAACCGATTCGCCGACATCACCACCCGCCAGACCATCCAGATCCACTGGTTGCGCATGGCCGATATCCCGAGGATCTGGGAGCGCTTCTGGTCGGTGGGCCTGACCACGGTGCAGGCCTGCGGAGACTCGGCCCGCAACGTCTGCTCGTGCCCGGTGTCGGGGATCGACGCCGGAGAGGTGGTCGAGGCGTACCCGGTGGCCCGGGCTATCTCGGACTTCTTCACCGGGAACCGGGACTACGCCAACCTCCCTCGGAAGTTCAAGATCGCCGTCACCGGCTGCCTCGAGGACTGCGCGCGGGTCGAGATCGACGACGTGGGGATGTGGCCGGCCCGACTGGAGGACGGCACGGTGGGGTTCAACGTCCTCGCCGGGGGAGGCCTCTCCGACGGCGAACGCATGGCATCGGACATCGACGTGTTCGTCCGTCCGGAGCAGGCGGTGGAGCTGACCCGGGCGATCGCACAGGTGTTCGGAGAGCTCGGGAACAGGGAGAACCGTGGACTGTCCCGCATGCGCTACCTGGTCCAGGAGCTCGGCCCCGAGGGGTTCCGGGCGGCGGTGGCCGAGCGGGCGGCGTTCGAGCTCCACCCGGCGGGCGAGGAGCTGACCACCCGGTTCCGCGGGGACCACGTGGGCGTCCACCCCCAGAAGCAGGCGGGCCTGTCCTACGTGGGCTGCACGGTCCCGGTCGGCCGGATACACGGGATCGAGCTGGTGGAAGCGGCGCGCCTGGCCGAGACCTACGGCGACGGCACCGTCCGGCTGGGCACCGACCAGAACCTGGTGCTGAGCGGGATCCCCGACGATCGCCTGGACGACCTGCTGGCCGAACCGTTCCTGAAGACCTACTCGCCGTTCCCCGGTCCGTTCACCCGCGGGGTCGTGGCCTGCACCGGGAGCGAGTTCTGCCGGTTCGCCGTGGTCGAGACCAAGGAGCGGGCCGTGTCGTGGGCCCGGGAGCTCGACGCCCGGCTGGGCCCGGACGGTGCCGACCGGGGAGACGCCGGCGTCCTCAGGCTCCACTTCTCGGGGTGCTCGGCCTCCTGTGCCCAACCCCAGGTGGCCGACATCGGGTTCCGGGGCGACATTGCCCACGTGGGGGGGCACATAGAAGAGGCGGTCGACGTGGGCCTCGGAGGCTCGCTCGGACCCGACGCGGCGTTCATCGACTGGATCGCCGGAGCGGTGCCCGCCGATCGGATCCCCGACGCCATCGTGTCGGTGGTCCAGCAGTATCGAGCTGAGCGCCGCCCCGACGAAGCATTCTCGAACTGGGCCCGGCGGAGCAGCCGAGACCACTTGCGATCGCTCGTGACCGGGGCGGTGGGAGTTGAACCCGGCAGCGGCCGGACCAGAGCGGCGAAGGTGCAGGGATGAAGCGATACACGTTGCGGGAGAAGATGAACGGCATCCCAGAGCCGCCGGGGAAAGTGTGGTTCTGGGAGCTGGAAGCCGCGGTCATCGAGGCCGAGCGGTGCGTGGAGTGCGGTACGTGTGTGGCCGTCTGCCCGTCGAACTCGATCGGCGTGGATCCCGACACCAACCTCCCCGAGCTGGTGAAGATGTGCACCGGGTGCTCGCTGTGCTGGGATTTCTGCCCGCGCGGCGGGCTGCGCTACGAAGCGCTTTGGCCGCCGTCGACCCCGACCGTCACCGAAGACCGCATCTCCGCCATGACGACACGGGTGGACTCCGCCGACCCGTACTGGAAGATCACCGGAGGTCCCCCCGGGGACGGGCTCGGTGCCGTGCTCGAGCGCTTCGCGGTCCGGAGCTCGAAGCGGACCGAAGGGGTCCAGGACGGCGGCGCGGTGACGGCGATCCTCTCCGGGCTGCTGGCGGCCGGTGAGATCGACGGTGCTTTGGTGTCCAAGCCGAGCAGTGATCCAAACCAGCCGTGGCGAGGCGTGCCTACGATCGCTACCACCCCGTCTGAATTGGCGGCGGCGGCCGGGAGCTTCTACAACCAGACGATGGCCTTGGCCGAGATGGACCTCTCCTCCTACGACCTCCCGCCCTCTCCCCGGATCGCCGTCGTCGGAACGCCCTGCGAGATCCAGGGGATCCGGGCCATGCAGTCGCGCCGGTGGTCCACTGGGAACCACCGGATCGACGCCGTCGTGCTCACCATCGCCCTCCTGTGCACGAAGAGCTTCGACTACGAGGCGCTGATGCTGCGGGAGCTGGTGGATCGCCGCGGCGTGGACCTGGACCGGGTGAGCAAAGTCGACGTGACCCGGGGCCGGATGATCGTGGAGTACCGTGACGGCGAGATCGCCGTCGACGAGCCGGTCAAGGCGTTCCACGGCGCCGCGCTGAAGGGGTGTGACGAGTGCGCCGACTTCCTGGGTCGCAGCGCCGATCTCTCGGTGGGATCCGTGGGCTCAGCCGAGGGGTGGACCACGGTGCTGGTTCGTTCCGAGCGGGGACGCCTGGCGTTCCAGCAGGCCCGGGCCCAGCTCGACGTTCGCGATCTCGACGATCCCGACGCCCTCATCCGGCTGGACGGCCTCGACAAGCGCATCGCCGAGCGTTCCCTCCAGCGCAAGCTCGATCCCGATCTCCCACTGTTCATCGACTACGAGGAGCACGTGCGGGCCTACGAAGGCACCGACCGTCGTCCGGCGGTGACGTCCAGGTGAGCCGGTGGTGACGGCGGCCACTCGCTCCGCGCCGGCGTCGCTCCGGCTCCACGTTCCCGACGAGCCCGAAGCGGGTCGGGAGCTCTGGTATGGCGCTGTGCTCGATGGAGCGCCGATCGACGAGGTCCTCACCTGCGACGGTGGGGTCATTGACTGGCTGTGGGCCCGTTGGAGCGTGCTGGCCCGATCGGGATTCACGCCGGAGTCCTTCGAGTCCGTGGTCCTCGGCTACCGCCGGGAGATCTGGCTGTGGCTGGCCGGAGAGCGGACCTGGGACCAGTGCTGCTCGGAGCTGATCGGGCGCGTGGTCCGTCGGGCACAGGCTTGAGTCTCGACACAGGGAGCACCGCCGGGCCGGTCGTGCGGCTCGAAGGGGTCTCGGTGGTCCGAGAGGGGCGGAGGATCCTGGACTCGGTGGATTGGGAGGTGGCATCGGGACAGCGGTGGGTGGTCCTCGGGCCCAACGGGTCGGGGAAGTCCACGCTGCTCCAGGTGGCCGGGGCCCGCCTCTGGCCGACCCGAGGCACGGTGGAGATCCTCGGAGAGCGTCTCGGCCGAGTCGACATGCGGACGCTCAGGTCCCGGGTGGCCCTCGTCGGAGGCTCGGTCATCCGCCAGCTCCGGCCCGAGCTCACGGCCCTCGAAGTGGTCGTGACCGGACGCCACGGCGCCCTGGAGCCGTGGTGGCACCAGTACTCCGAGCAGGACTGGGCCGAAGCGGCCGAGCTCCTCGAACGGGGTGCGTCACTCGGCCCGAGACGATCCCGAAGCGACGGCACCGGACCCACTTCGAGCGTCGAGCCGATCGCCCGCCGGCAGTTCGCCGTGCTCTCCGAAGGCGAGCGCCAGAAGGTCCTCTTGGCCCGTGCCCTCATGGCCCACCCGGAACTGCTTTACCTCGACGAGCCTGCCGCTGGCCTCGACCTGGGGGCCAGGGAGGAGCTGGTGTCGGGACTGGCGGCGCTGGCCCGGGATCCCCGTGTCCCCCCGATGGTGCTCGTCACCCACCACGCCGAGGAGATCCCTGCGGGCATCACCCACGCGGCGCTCATGAGGCGCGGTCAAGTCGTGGCCGCGGGGGAGCTCGACGGGGTCCTGACCTCCGAACTGGTGTCGGCGTGCTTCGAGCTCGACGTGTCCGTGGGATGCGATGCCGGGCGGTGGTGGACCCGAGCCGCCGGTTGAAGGTGGGCGCCGCCGGGGCGGCCAACCTCATCGTCTGTTCCAATCCCACCCGTGTCCGGGAGGGGTGCGCCCGCGCCTCGGGCGCTGACCTGGGACGCGGGAAACCGCTTGCGCCACCGGTCGACGGGGGGTACAAGTAACGGCACAGGGGGTACCGCTGACGGTGTCGGCGTTCTGCTCTCACTCCCGACCATCCACCACTTGGAGCGGACCGCTCGCTAGGGTCCATCAGCTAAGGAAGGTAGGTCACGGGGGAGTGACGCTTATGGTCGTGCTGATCCTCGTCGTATTGTGGATCGTTGTGCTAACCCCAGGTGCGGTGCGGTGGTACCGGGCGCGCCAGCCCACCGAGTCCATTGACTCATTCCACCAGCAGCTCCACCTCCTCGAACGGACCGGGCCCAAGTTGGTGGAGCCGGCGTACCGCTTGGAGACCGTCCAGTCCCGTACCGGTGTCGCCGTGGGTCAGTCGGGCCTCCCGTCGGTGTCGAGCCGGCCGGGACGTCCGAACCTCGTGCTCTTGTCCCAGGCGGACGACGACCCCCGTGTTGGCGGGGTGCCAGCGGGTGGCACCCCCGGCGACGACGTGGTCGAGGACGCCTCGGGTGTGCGCTACCACCGTGTTCTCGGCCCGGAGCCGGGTGGTTGGGCTCCGGCTGGATGGGCTGGTGGCACGTACGGCTCCGGTGGCGGCGTGGGTTCAGGATCGCGGATCGATGGACCCGCAGGCCGCGGCCGGGGTTCGAAGAGTCCCGAGGACGCCCGTCGCCGCCGCCTGGCCCAACGCCGCCGGCGCACCCTGATCATGTGGACGGCGGGAGTCCTGGTCCTCACGGCGATGCTCGGGGCCGTTCCCTCGCTCCATGCCCTTTGGGTGGTGACGGGGCTCGCCGCGCTCGGTCTGGCAGGGTATGTGGGGCTGGTGGCCTACGCCCAGTTGCTCGAGTCGGAGCACCCCCGGGCGGGCTCGTGGCACGGGTCTGAAGTCCGACCCTACGGTGGCGACTACGGATACTCGGCGTTCCACGGCGCTGGTGCCGGTCCCTCCACCGAGGGTGGTTACTCGATCTCTGCATACGGTCACGTTCCCGAATGGGACGACGCGACCTACGGGAATCGACTGGACCGTGACCAGTCGGTGTTGGTGGGCGCAGGGCGGGCCGCGGAACGCGACGACCGTCGCGTCGCCGCGGGGCGCTGACATATCGCGACCTCTCGAATTAAGCGGCGGGCCCAGGTGGGTGCGCCGGTCGCGGGCAGGACCGAGGGACGCTCATGGCGCAGCTCGGGGGCGTTTTTCGATTCGTCAACCCCCTGGGTATCGAAGTGCGCCTGAGGCGGGTAACCTGGTGCCCCGGTCCGGGGGTGTAGCTCAGCTGGTAGAGCGCTACGTTCGCAATGTAGAGGCCGAGGGTTCGAGTCCCTTCACCTCCACCCGTTACTTGGCCCTTTCGCGCCCCTCTGCGTAGGGGCAACCCGCTGACGTGCGGTTTCGCAGAGTGCTCGATCTCCGTCGCGCGCCATTGAGGGCTGAATTTGAGGGCTCCTGCTCAAGACTGCCCTACGCAGCGGTCCGCACGTCGGTGTCCGCCATCCCGCCTGCACACTCGGCGTTCACTGGAAGTCAACCTCGACGGGGAGGCGCTGCCCTGGGTAGCCCTACCGCAGTGTAGGGCACCGCCCTACTCAAGGCGCGCGGAGAAGACGATGGTGGTTCGCGGGCTTACACCCGCTACGAGTGTCGTGACGAATCCGGCTCACGAGGAGGGTTGTTGCGCCACGAGTTGACATCGAGCTACTCCCGTCGCACCCCTTGCGTAGGCTGCTCAAACAGGAGGTGAGCTGGTGGCTGATCACAGCGCGATCGAGTGGACCCAGGCAACTTGGAATCCAACGACGGGTTGTGACCGAACGTCGCCGGGATGCGACCACTGTTATGCGCTCACGCTCGCGCGCAGATTGAAGGCGATGGGCAACCCCAAGTACCAAGTCGACGGCGATCCACGCACTTCAGGTCCCGGGTTCGGGATTGCGATCCACAAGGACCAGCTCGACTTGCCGAGGCGATGGGCCACTTCGCGAACGATCTTCGTCAACTCGATGAGCGACCTCTTCCACCCGGCCGTGCCCGACTCGTTCATCGCCGATGTCTTCGCCGTCATAAGCGACACCCCTCGCCATACGTACCAGGTCCTCACGAAGCGGTCGAGGCGCCTCGCCGCGCTCGCCCAAACGCTCCGCTGGCCCGCGAACCTATGGATGGGCGTGAGTGTGGAAAGTGCTCGGTACACCTTCCGCATCGACGATCTTCGAGGGACTCCAGCGGCGACGAAGTTCTTGTCGATCGAGCCACTCCTGGGCCCGGTTGGCAAGCTTGAACTCGACGGCATCCAATGGGTCATCGTCGGGGGCGAGTCGGGATACGGAGCACGTCCGGTCGAGTACGAATGGATAGTTGAGGTGCGGGACCAGTGCGCCGAAGAGGGCGTTCCCTTCTTCTTCAAGCAGTGGGGAGGCAGAACCCCGAAGTCCGGCGGGAGGGAACTCGACGGTCGGCATTGGGATGAAATGCCGGGGAGACTGGTCGGTTGAGTGGCGGTCCCAAAGGATGTCGTGTGGGACCGGGACCCGCACACCGAGGCGAAGCACGACGTGCTGAAGATTTACCTGGATGCCTGGTTCCCGATCATGGCATCGAGATGGTCGACCGGGATCTGCTATGTCGACGCCTTCGCCGGACCCGGCGAGTATCGGGACGGCAGCGTGGGGTCGCCAATCATCGCGCTGGATGCTGCTTGCCGGTCCGAGGTTAGCCAGTACCCGACCGAGGTACAGCTGGTCTTCGTCGAGAAGGAACCCGATCGGTTCGCGCATCTTGAATCGATGGTTGTGGGTCGGGACCTGCCCCAGCGATGTCACGTGACGAGGAGGCTGGGCGCCTGCGAGGAAGTGCTCCTGCCCGAGCTCGATGGGATCAAGGCATCGCGGGGACCCGTATTTGCGAACTTCGACGGTTGGGGTGTGGACACGCCCTTCGAACTGATCAAGAGGGTCGGCCAAGGGAGGCGACCTGAAGTTCTCGTCACGTTTCACTCGCAGTGGTTCACGCGCTTTGCTGGGCAAGAGGAAGTCGGTGCGGGTGACCGAGTCTTCGGTGACCGCGAATGGCGGGCAGTAGCAGATCTCGCAAGTCCGATCGATAAGCGGAGATACCTGGTCGATGAGTATCGCCGGCGCCTCACCGCGGCAGGATTTCCATATCACCTGACGTTCGAGCTGCTCGACGAAGGCAACCATCCGCTCTTCCTCGTGTTCGGGACGACGCAGGAAGTTGGCGTGGAGAAGATGAAGGACGCCATGTGGCGAGTAGATACCGTGTCTGGATCGAAGTTCAGAGACCCTCGCGATCCGAACCAGCTGGCATTCGACCTCTCGGACGGCGACCCGAATATCACCTTGCTTCTTCAGCAGATCCGAGAGCAATTGGATCAAGGTCCGAAGACGCTTGTCGAGCTACAGCAGTTTGCCCTCCTGGAGACCGTATTCAAGAAAGTTCATGCAAAGACCGCTGTGGACCGCTTGGAGGCCGATGGAAAGGTGACGTGCCGACGTGCTCGGTCCTATGACCAGTTCATTGTGGAGAGAGCTGCAGACTCACTGTTCTGAGCGCACGGTGATCGGGTGCGTTGGCGTCCGGCTCACAACTCAGAAGTCGACAGTTCACAGGTCGCCCCCGCCACCAAGTACAGGCGTTTTCCGCGCCTTCTTGCGTATGCACAGGCCGCTGACCAGCACGTTTGGTCGGCGGTTCCTGTGTTTGTGGGGACAGTTTGTGGGGACCTACTCAACTTCTGCGCAGGGCAAAAGGGCGGCGCGCAAGGGCACGATCGGGGCGACACGCTGGGGCTTCGCGCATCGAGGTGGGCGGCGTGCGAGCGCTGCACAGGGCATGCCCTATGCAGCGCCATGCAGCTGCACTACTCAAGGAGCCCCGCCACGGTGCACGCACTTTATGGGCGTCGCGTCCGGTCAGGGGCATGGGTTCGAATCGCCCGCCGTGGACACCCCTTCGGTGATCCCAACCTGCCGTCACACGACGTGAGCCCCTGGTCGACGGTGGGTAACCGTAGACGGAGCCGCATCGCGCGCCAGATGGGCGTTGTCGAAGCCCGGCTACTCAATCGGGGTTTGATCGGACATTTCGGTGATGATCTTCCTGAGCGCGCTGATGAGGTGTCGTCGCTCGGCGTCGGTGAGCCTGGTCGTGGCTCGGCGTTCCAGTTCGTCTCGTGCCGCTTCGATGTCCACTTGAACCGAGCGTCCTCGCTCCGTGAGGAACAGCCGGACAAGACGCCGATCTGTTTCGTCGCGGCGGCGGCCCACCAGCCCCGTGGCCTCCATCCGCGTGGCCGACTTCACCACCGTCGGCGTGCTCACATGAAGGCGTTCGGCCAGCTCGCCTGGAGTGAGCCCGTCGGTCTCCCAGAGCGCTTCGAGCACCATGTTCTGACCGACTCTCACCCCGTGCCGGCTCATCGCCTCGTCCGCCGCGCCCCGCATCAGCTTCGACGTCCGGGTGAAGAGGGTCAGGAACTCGTTTATCGTCTAAGCCTATATGTCGCTTGCCGGCTAGCGACCGACCCTCTATGATCAGTAGCCGGCTAGTGAGGCTGGCGCCCGCTCGCTGAGAACCGAACCCGGAAGGAGAAGCCCCGTGACGACGGCACCAAGACGGGTGACCTTTGGCATCAAGACCAGCCAGATGGGCCTCACCTACGAGGAGATCCTTACGGTCTGGCGTGAGGCGGAG
>JAJYWF010000114.1 GCA_021791635.1 Actinomycetes bacterium | reverse complement strand
ACCCGGCTCCGGAGGATGTCGTCGTTCAGGGCTCCGGCTGACGGTTCCACCCGGACTTTCACGCCGTCAGCCCGGGCCAGCAGGTCGAGCAGTCGGGTATCGGCTGGTCCCGATCCCCGATTGACCACGCCGATCGGCACTTTGCTACCACCGGTGAGCAGCCCGGTGACGAATATCAACAGCACTGGGACGACGGTGGCTACGACCACGAGTCTCCGGTCACCAAGGAGACGGCGCACGTTGATCCCTGCGATGGCCCACGTGCCGGTGAAGGCGCTCGCCCGTCGAGCACTCGCGTGACGAGACGTCACGATTCGACCATGCGGTGGAGCCGGGAGGCCGCCGCCGCTCCGAACACGATCCCGATCATCCCGAGCACAGCGAGAGGTCCCAGGATGGCTGCGACCCCGGCGCCTTCCAGGGCCAGGCGACCGAAACCGACCAGAGCCCATCCGTTGGGCGTGCCCAGACTGAGGTCACTGAGGAAGCCCGGAAGGGCTCCGGGTGGGAGCAGGTTGCCACCGAGGAGGGCCAGGGCCAGGCCGGCGATCATGGCAATCCCGAATGCCTGGCGCTCGTCTCTGGCCCACGACGCGAGGAAGACCGATACGCCGCCTATGGCCACGGTCGAGCCGACGCACATGAGGAGCACGCCAGCCCAATTTCCCCAGGCGGCGTGGAAGAAGAGGGAGGTGGCTCCCCAGACCACGACCATGGACACCAGTCCGATGCCCAAGATGGCGACCAGCCTGCCCATCACGATGCTCGACGCCCGGACCGGTGCCGCCGCCATCCGGGCCAGGGTTCCCTCCGAACGCTCGGCCACCAGCGCGCGGGTCCCGAGACCGGCGGTGATGAACAAGAAGATCACGGCGATCGATGGGGCGAAGTAGTACAGGACGTTGTGTCCGGCATTGCCGATGGTCTCGATCGCGACGGAGATGTCCGGAGGTCGCGCCGCTGCCGCCACCGCCGACCCGATCGAGTGGGATCTTGCCGACGAGTCCGTCAGCACACCGGCATAGACGCGAGCGGCGATTCCCGATGCCAGGGCCGAAGCTGCCTGCGCTCCGACCAGTGAGGTTCTGTTGTCGATCACGGTCAAGCCGTCGCCGACGTTGCCGGTCCCTGGAGAGACCACCGGGGTCAGCAGCCGGGAGAGGGCCTCGGGGGACGTGGACACCCGGGTGCTGACGGACTGTCGTGTCCGGGACCCGAAGGGAGTGCTCGAGGTCCGGTCGGGCACCGGTTTGGAGGTCAGTCCGAGGTTGTCCGGGACGATCACACCGCCGTCGAGGACGCCGTCGGCCACTTCCCGGCGCAGAGCTCCGGGGTTCGAGACGGTCGTGGTGCTCACCCAGTCGGGAAGAGCGGCAGCGACTCGGCCGGCCGCCACGACCTCCGAGATGAGCGTCCTGCCGACGAGTCCGGTCCCGTTCACACTCCCGGCCCTGGTCTCGCCGTGAACGGTGACCTTCGGCGCCGCCACGGCCATGCCGATCCGAACGGGGTGGACGGCTCCGCCGCCGGCGAAGGCGAACCCGAGGATCCCCGTGAGGATCAGGGGGGCCACGAAGCCCGTGACCAGGGCTGATCGGTCGCGCACCCGTCGGCGCAGCTCGTGGGCGACCACGACCGCACCGGCACCGCGGGTCGGAGTTGGCCTCAGTCCCTCAGCTCCTTTCCGGTCAAGGCCAAGAAGACGTCCTCCAGGTCGGGCTCGATCACTTCGGCCGACGAAAGGGACACCCCTGCCTTCGCCGCCACAGACACGACCAACGGGATGAGCTGACGGCCGTCGTCGGCCGTCAGCGCGACCCCACCGTCGACGACGACGCTCGCACCCACGCCCGGCAGATCGGCACAGGCAGATGCCAGGGCGACGAGATCACCCTCGCCCGTGACCCGGATCCGGTCGGACCCACCCAACCGAGAGGTGAGCCCACGTGGCGTGTCCTCCACCACCAGCTTGCCGGCGTCGATGATCCCGATCCGCTGGCAGACCCTTGCGGCTTCTTCCATGTAGTGAGTGGTGTACAGCACTGCCAACCCTTCGGATCGTCGGCGATCCACCATTTCCAAGATGGCGTGGCGGCTCTGGGGGTCCACGCCCACCGTGGGCTCGTCGAGGATGAGCACGCGGGGTTCGTGGAGAAGTGCGGCGGCAATGTTCGCCCGGCGTTTCATCCCTCCCGAGTAGGTTCCGACCTTGTCGTTGGCCCGATCGCTCAGGCCGACCGTCTCAACGGCGTCGGTAACCCGAGCGGCCAAGTGCCTCCCACCGAGCCCGTAGAGCCGTCCGAAGAACTTCAAGTTCTCCACTGCCGAGAGCTCTGGGTAGAGGGCGACGTCCTGGGGCACGTAGCCGATGTTTCCCCGTGCCGCCATGGACGATCCTCGGCCGTCGGTGATCGGCTCCCCGCACACGTTCACTACTCCGGCATCCGGCCGGAGCAGGCCACAGGCGATCGAGATGGTCGTCGTCTTTCCGGCACCGTTCGGACCGAGCAGCCCGTAGCACTCACCCGGGGCTATGGCGAAGCTGACTTTGTCCAACGCCACCCGCCCGCCGAAGCTCTTCGTGAGGCCGGTGCACGACAGTGCCGGCGTACCCACCGTGGTTCGACCGTCGGTCAGGTCGTCGGTCAGGTCGTCGGTCCGGTCGACGGTCCGGTCGACGGTCCGGTCGTCACCGGATCGGTGCACGCGACGACCTTACCGGGGGAGCAGGACGTGCTTCGAGCCAGCCGTACGCCGGCTCAACGGTTAGCGTGGTCACGTGCCGCAGACCACGGTCGCGTCCCAGGTCGAGGCGGCACTGGCCAGATCGGGGGGAACGGTGACGTCCTTTCTCGAGAGGCTGACCCGCGAGCCGATCGATGCTGACGTCCTGGGTCGGCGCTCGGCCAGATGGCAGGGCACTTTCGAGCTCCCCGTGGACCAGGGCACCTCGCTCCTTCACCGGGCCGTGTTCCTCACGGGGCGCCGGACCGGGCGCCGATACGTGTACGCCGAGTCGACCCTCATCGCCCAGAGACTGCCGCTCTCGGTGCGGTCCCGGTTGGAGAGCACGGCGGAGCCCATCGGTCGAGTCCTGGAGGACCACGGCCTGCGTCTCGAACGCCAGCCCATCGATGGGCGGCCCGTACCCGGCCGGACGGGCTCGATCGTGCCCGAGGAGGTGGCTGTGTCCGTGTACTCCCGTCGGTACCGGATGGTCATTGACGGGGACGTCGTGATGCTCGTCGCTGAGTGGTTCCTCGACGAGCTGTTCAAGACGCTGCCTTCTCCGACCCGTTGAATCGCGAGGCTCGATCTCGGCCCCGGGCGCGGCCTCGCCCAGTGCGGGTACCGCTCCCCCTGGTGCCGTCCTGTCCATCCGGCGCCGGGCGGCGTCGTGGGCGGCAGCCCCCGGGACCGGCTGCGGGGGCACCCGGTCCCGGGGGGTTCGCCGGACCGGCGGGGTGACCGGTTCGGCGAGATGAAGGCCTGGCGGATCGGAGGGGTCAGTCCGCCGGGCCGTTGGTGAGAGTCACGGTGGCCGTCCGGTGGGCTCCCGAGGGAGTGACCCAGGTGACCGAGACCTTGTTCCCGGGGTGGTACGCACCGATGGCGGTGCTGAGAGCTGTGGCCGACGAGATGGTCTTGCCGCCCAGGTTCACGATTACGTCGCCACGGGCGAGTCCGGCGCCTGTCGCCGGCGTTCCGGCTAGCACCCCACCGATTGCCGCTCCCGACGTCGTGGTGCTGCTGGACCGTGTGCCCGCAGCTGTCCCCGACCCTGCTGTCGACCCTGTGGTCGAGCGCGCTGTCCGTGTGAACGGTGTGCTGAGACCTGATGTACCGCCACGTGTTGTCGCTGTGCTTCCAACGCCAGTGCTTGTGGCCGGCTGGATCTCGACGCCGAGGAAAGCCGTCTGTCCGAGATGGATCGTTGTCGAAGCGTGTCCGCCCACGATCTGCTTCACCAGTGTGTCGGCTTCGTTTATCGGGATGGAGAAGGCCTGGTCGGGCGCGGCTCGGAAGGTGAACCCCTGCGCACTCGACGCCGCGGTGTCCATTCCGAGCACCTGACCGGCGGTGTTCACCAGCGGGCCACCTGAGTCACCGGGCTTGATGCCGGCATTGGTCTGGATGAGCCCCGTCAGGTGCTCGACCGTGCCGTCACCGGAGTCGGTGGCTGTGATCGACTTGTTCAGTGCGGTGACCGATCCACCGGCCACGCTGGGGGTTCCCCCCGCTCCACCGGCGTTTCCGATCCCGACGATGCCCTCACCGACCGAGACGGACGACGAGTTCCCCAGGGTCACGGTCTTGAGCCCCGACGCCCCGTGGAGCTGTATGACCGCCACGTCCTTGGTCCGGTCGTACCCGACCACGCTGGCTCCGTAGGTCTTTCCGTTGCCGATGTCGGTGACACTGATCGAAGTGGATCCTTCGATGACGTGGTTGTTCGTGAGGACTTCACCCGAAGAGGTGAGGACCATCCCGGTGCCGGCCGCCTGCTCGTGCTGGTAGCCGAGGGTGGTGTTGATGTCGACCAGGCCCGGGTCCACCTTGGCGGCGATGGCACTCAGGTCCGACGGGCTCCCGGCGGCTGCCGAGGTCGAACCCCCCGAGCCGGTTGTCGACGAGCCGGCTGTCGTGCCCGCTCGCGGACTCACCGGTAAGCCGGATGTGGACGACCCGGCGGGGGTGGAGCTTGCCGAGCTCGTTGACGCCGGGCTTGCGACGAGGTAGCCGATGCCGGTGCCGAGGAGCAGGGCGAGCACGGCAAGGCCGATGGCCAGCACCAAGGTCTGGGAGAAACGATGCCGTGAAGGCCCGTGATCACCAGGTGCTCCCGGGTACATCCCGCCCCCGGACTGCCAGCCACCGCCCGGCGGTGCCCATCCCGAGCCCGGCGGTGCCCATCCCGAGCCCGCAGGTGCCCAGCCTGAACCTTGCGGCGCCCAGCCCGAGCCTGGAGGCGCCCAGCCCGAGCCCGGCGGTGCCCAGCCCGAGCCCGGCGGAACCCACGCGCCACCGGGCGTGTGCCATCCGGGTCCTCCCGGACCGCCAGGCTCCCCGGGACCGTCGGGGGTGCCCGGAGATCCCGGTCCCCAGCCCTGACCGGGAGCCGACCACTGGCCCTCGCCGGCAGCACGTCCCGACCCGCTCGTGGGCGACGGTTCGCCTGCGGCCTCTTGATCCGCCGCCGGGTACTGGGCCGTCTCGGGATCCGCCGCCGGGTACTGGGCCGTCTCGGGATCCGCCGCCGGGTACTGGGCCGTCTCGGGATCCGGGCCCGCCGGAACTTCGTGGTCGTTGCTCATGATGCCTCCTCGTGGGGCCAGTGGTGATCGT
>JAJYWF010000026.1:17505-27020 GCA_021791635.1 Actinomycetes bacterium | reverse complement strand
TGGCGCTGGCGGTCGTCTTCTTGCTCACCGCCAAGCTGATCGACTACCGGAACCGCTGGTCACGTGCCATCGTCCCTATCCGCTGAGCCTCTAAGGCCACCGTCCCCATCCCCACAGCTCCCAGCCCCCAGCTGACCTACTGGAACGGGAGCGGGTACACCACCACGGCCCTCACCGGGAGTGCACCGGCAATCACGGTGCCCAAGGTCACGGCCCAGGACGCATCGGCCCCGGGGGGAGCAGTGACCGTCTCCATGACAACCGTCCTGTCCGTGGATGCCATCTCCACCCAGCAGTCCACAACACCGTCCTGCAAAACCCCGTGCCGAGCACGAATGACAGTGCCATCTCCGATCCAGGCGGTCATCACCTACCAGGCCGTGCAAGGGTCCACGGTCATCTGCGACTTCACCATCACGGTGAACCTGGGCAGCGTGGTGGCCACAACGTCGTACCAGGCGGCGTCGTGAAGATCTGGGTACACCGAATCCGGGAGCGTCGGCGGGAGCGGGCCGGGGAGCAGGGCTTCAGCCTGGTCGAGATCCTGGTGGCCATGGGAGTGGCGACGATCGTCCTGGCCCTGGTGGCCACCTCCCTGGCCGTGGACCTGAAGACGAACAACGAATCGGTGGCGGTCAACCACGAGAACCAGCTTGCCAACGACGCCTTGATCCAGATCCAGCAGCAGACCAGCTCGGCGAACCTGGTGTTCAATCCGGCCACAGAGGCCGCCAAGGCCGGCACCGGGATCCCCGCCGGCTTCTCAGTTCGCCTGCTCTCGGTGACTGCATCGGGGACAACGTGCGAGCAGTGGAGGGTCGTAACAACTCGTCTGGAGCAGCGGTCCTGGCCGGAAGGGAGCCCCGATCAGGTCTCGGGATGGAGGGAAGTCATCCGGGGAGTGGTCAACCCGACCACACGTCCGCCCTTCGTCCTCGCCACGACATCGGTCTATGACAATCGCGTGCTGAGCGTGGACCTCGTGGTCCGCACAGGTGGGCCCACGGCACCCTCGACTCGGGTGACGACGTCCTTCTCGGCGACAGACGCCCAGTTCTTCTCGCCCTCGGACACCCAATTCTGCACACCCACCCCGACACCGGGGACGCCGTGAGACCGGGCAGAAGAGCCCGAGGAGGCCAGTGATGCGCGCTGCACACCCAATGAGCCCACGTGCTGGCCGGGGGCCGCAACCTTCCGGTCGAGTGCCGGACGGACGTGACGACGTCGGATTCGCCGTGCTGGCCACCGTGGTCATCCTGGCCAGCATCCTCTCGCTCATCGGGGTGGTGGGCGCCCAGCTCGTGGTCGCCGCCAGCTCGTCCACGGTCTCCAACGTGGACCGTCAGCAAGCTCTCCAGGCCGCGGCGTCGGGAGTGGACGTCGCGTTCCAGCGCATCGAGTCGGGCGCCACCATGGCCGCCGCACCCTGCGGCTCCAACGCCGTCGCCGGGACACTGGGGAGCACCCCGGAGCCCTCCTCGTACTCGGTGACCGCGACCTACTACCAGACAATCACAGCGAAGTCCGTTGACACCTGCGCGGCGTTGGCCACCGGCACCATCCCGCAAGCCGTCCTTCTCACATCCGAGGGAGTTGACGGCATCCAGACGGCCCGGATGGTCTCCGAGGCCGACGTGGCCGTCGCACCGATGGGCACCGTCTTCGGTGACGCTGCCTACGTCGGGGCCGGGTTCACCATCTCGGGAGCCGATGCCTTCAAGACGAAGGGGAAGACCGTGTACGTGAACGGCAACGTGTCGTGTGGATCAGGGGGGTCGATGACCGGCACCCTGATCGCCACCGGCACCCTCACCCTCACAGGCGACTGCGCCATTGACGGTACCGCCGAAGCCGGTGGGAAGGTGTCAATCCCGAGCGGGAGTCCTTCGGTGGGCTCGACACTCACCTCCTACGCCTCGGCCACACCCGGGATCGCCATCAGTGGGAACCCGACACTGAGCGGAGTCGTAGCCAAGACCAAAGTCACGTACCCGTCATGGTGGCCCAAGACACACCCGTCGGTACGGATCGTCCAGAACGACTCGTCGCTGGGATCGCTTCCCACCCAGTCCTTCCCCACCGTACCGTGGACACCGACGGGGTGGGCTACCGACGGCTACCGGGTGGTGATCGCGAACTCCACATGCGGTGCCGCCTACAAGGCCATGTTCGCCATGCACACAACCACCACACCCACAGGGACAGCCAAGCCGGTGGCCCTGTACACCACGTGCCCGATAGAGCTGCCCCAGAACCACACATACTGTCCGTCGTGGGCAGCCAACCCCTACTACTGCACACAGCTGGTCCTGGCCCGGAGCCTCATGGTGTTCTCGACCGCTGGATTCGATCTCCCGACACCCACCCACGTGACATCGTCCCCGGCCGGCAGCACGGTGCACCTCGGTCTCATCGTCCCTACCGACACCTCGGCCGGGACTCCGGTGTCGTGCGCAGGCGGGAACGGGGACATCAACATGACGGGGAAGATCCACACAGGAGTCGACACGCTCTTCTTCACCCCGTGCTCGATCTCCATGACCGGACATGCCACAGTGGTCGAGGGCGAGGTCTACGCCGGCAGCGGCTACACGGCCGCCAACGGCATGGCATTCGGCAGTCCGATCACAGTTCCGGGCGCCACTGGCGGATCACGTTCTTCGACAGGAGGCAAGATCTCGTTGGGTGTCGTCTACGTCCGCCAGTCCACCTGAGCGCCGGCGGCCCGGCGACACTCCCGAGATCGTTGATCACCGGTCCATGGGACGGTGACCGCGCGGGAGGGCGCGGTGTCGCACAGCTTGCCGCCCCGACAGGTAGAAGAGCCCACCTGCCGCCGCCACCGCTGCCATCACCACGTCTCCGTCGGGGAATGGAAAGGCCACCACGACCGGGATGAGGGCGCCCAGGACCCACACCAGCTGCTGGCGCGTGGCGAACCGGGCGAAGGCTCTGCCCTGGGCCGGGAGCGGCACGAAGCGCTGGGCGATGGCGTCGAAGGACGGCTGCCCCAGCGCTCCGGCGACGCCCACGAACAGGGCCAGGCCCGCCTGGGCCACCAACGTGCCCCACAGCGCCGCCCCCATGGCTGCGACGGCGATGAGCCAGATCGCGGCCAGGAGGATCTGCTGCTCCCCGAGATGGCGCCGCAGACGAGCCACCAGGAGCAAACCGCTGAGTGATCCGGCGCCGCTGGCCCCGAGTGCCAGGCCGTACCACCAGAGCGCGGCGTTCTCCCGCCGCAGGCCGAACGCCAGCATGAACACCAAGAAGGCGGCCAGACCCCGGATCAACGACATCGTGGTGAGCCCGAAGATCACCTCGGGATGGGCCACGGGCTGGAGCCCCTGCAAGTCGTCGCCGGCCCCCTTCCCCGCCCACGCCTGCTCGAGGCCCGGAGCACCCTCCGATCTCCCCGAGCGGGAGGATCGTTCCGAGCGCCCGGACACCGGTCCGGTCGATGTCCCCCGGCCCGGTGTCCGAGCCTGGGGCTGGCCCGCGGGGCGGACGGGCGCCCGTCGTGAGCGGGAGATCGGCAGCCGCAGCGCGGCAACGCCGGCACCGGCGAACACGAAGGCGTCGAACACCAGGACGCCGGGAGCCCCGGTCAGCTTCAGCAGGACCACCCCCGGGATCGACGCCACGAACCCAGCCAGCGTCCCGAGGAGGGTGAGGCGTGCGTTCAGCGTGGCGTACTCCGCCGGCGAGCCAGCCCCGTCGGACCCGGCGCTCCCTGCTTCCCCTGTGGCCGCTACAGCCCCAGCACTGCTGGCCGTCCCGGTCTCCCGGGCGGTCCCCAGGTCTCCCCTCCGCCCGGGCAACCGGAGCGAACCCGAGGCGGCCATCTCGGGGACGAGCGCCCCCCTGGTGACCAGGTAGAGCTTGGAGAGGACCAGGATCAAGAAGGCCTCGGGAAACAGCAGGAGGCTGTGGGTGTCCGAGGCCATGAACGGGCACAGCACACACCGTCCGGTCGCCGAGAGCACGGCCATCGCCCGGCGTGCTCCCCGGGAGCGGTCGATGAGTGGACCGAGCAGGGGTGAGACCACGGCGAACGGCGCCAGGGTGAGCAGGAGGTACAGCAAGACCTTGCTCTTGGCTTCGTGGGGGGAGATCGAGAAGAAGAGCGAGCCGGCCAGCGAGATGGTGACCAGAGTGTCCCCCGCCAACATGAGCACCTGCACCAGGGCCAGCCGGCCAAACGGCTTCCGCTGATCGAAGAGATCGCGAAGCGCCAGGCGGGCCAGGGCGCGGAATTGGTCCACCCGGTCTCCCACGGCCATGGTGGTCAGCGTAGGTGCCCGTGCCGTGCTGATCTGTCCCACGCCGATCTGGTCTCGAGTCCTGACGAGGCGTCCAGGTGGTCCGAACGAAGGAGGCGGCTCCCGGCCGTCACCGGGCGCTATCGTGACCGCAGGAGGCGCCCATGCCCGTCACTGCTTACGTCCTCATCCAGACTGACGTCGGGAAGGCGGCCGACGCTGCCCGAGTGATCGCCGGCATCGAAGGTGTGGTCTCCGCCGAGGACGTGACGGGACCCTACGACGTGATCGCCCGGGCTCGGGCCCGCTCCGTCGACGAGCTGGGGAAGCTGATCGTGAGCGAGATCCAGCGGGTCGAAGGCATCACCAGGACCATCACCTGCCCGGTGGTGAACCTCTGAGACGCTCCCGTACACGTCGGGGCGGTAGTCGGCCCGACGCCACTGCCCCTGCGGGTGACACCGATCCACTCGCCGACTCCGACGAACTGCCCCGGTGAAGTTCGGCGTCACCTTCGGGTCCGTCTCGCCGAAGTACTGGATTCCCGTCGCCCAGGCCGCCGATCTGCTCGGTTACGAGTCGGTGTGGCTCCCCGAGCACCTGGTCCTGCCGGTGGACATGACCGGGAGCCCCTTCCAGGACGCTGATCACCCACCGATCCCCCCCGAGACCCCGGTGTACGAGCCGATCGTCTACCTCTCCCACCTGGCTGCCATGACCTCCCGGGTACGCCTGGGCACCTACGTGTACCTGCTGGGGATCCGCCACCCGTTCGCCTCGGCCCGGGGCTGGGCGACGCTGGACATCGTCTCCGGTGGCCGGGCGACGGTCGGGGTCGGAGCCGGATGGCTCACGGCCGAGTGGGAGTCGGCCGGGCTGGATCCCCGCTCGCGGGGCCGCCGACTGGACGAGGCGATCGGCGTGTGCCGATCCCTCTGGACCGAGGCGGTCATCGAGCACCACGGCGAGCACTTCGACTTCGGCCCGGTGGCCTTCGAGCCCAAGCCGCTCCAGCGCCCGCTCCCGATCCACGTCGGGGGAGAGTCTCCGCTGGCCCTCGAGCGGGCGGGGAGCCTGGGAGACGGTTGGCTGGGCATGGCGCACACGCCGACGAGCGCTGCCTCACAGGTCGCCCGCTTACGGCGCATCCTGGAAGGAGCAGGGCGGTCACCGGACTCGCTGGAAGTGACGGTGAGCGGACCCTGTGATACCCCAGCCGACCTGTCGGCATGGGAGGACGCGGGCGTGGACCGGCTCATCGTCCGCCCATGGGCTAGATCGGCAGATGCCGTCGAAGCCATGAACCGCTTTGCCGATACGTTCGCAACGATCTTCCGGCGGGAGCCCCTCGCTCCCTCGGGAGAGAGCGAGGTGAGGTGACCGCACGGGCACTGAATCCCACCGCGTTCTACGATCGGCGCCGTGGTGGTGACCAAGCTGACGAACCTGGCGGTGAAGGTCGGCGACCTCGATGCCGCATGTCGCTGGTACCGAAGTGCCGGTGCCGAGGTCACCGCGCCCATCGATTGGGAGGGCGCGCGGCGAGCTGACGTCAGCCTGGGTCCCCTCCAGATCACCTTGTTCACCCGGGCCGTCTACGAGGATGCCGCCACCCTGCCCGCCGAGGGATTCCTCCACGCCGCCCTCCTGGTCGACAACCTCGACGACGAGCTGACCGGGCACTCCGTCCTGTGGGGCCCGGCCGTGGTGAGCGGTCCCTTCGGGGTGCGACGCATCGCCTTCGTGGAGGCCCCCGGAGGGATACGGCTCGAGTTCATGGAGCAGATCGAAGAAGGGCCGCGCTAGGGGTCCCGTCGCCGGCGCGGGCGGTCAGGTGCTGAGGTGCTCAGGAGATGGCGCCTGCGGAACGCAGAGCGGCAATGGCGTCAGAAGACAGCCCCCACCCGGTGAGCCCATCGTCGGTGTCCGCCCCCGGAGGCGAAGGAGGTCGCCTCACCTCCGAAGGAGTGCGGCTGAACCGGGGCGCCGGCGCCGGTTGCACGACCCCGTCGACCTCCACGAACGTCTTGCGGGCAGCGTTGTGGGGGTGGTTCGGCGCCTCCCATGGAGACAGCACCGGGGCGGCGCAGGCGTCGGTGCCCTCGAACACCTCCGCCCATTCGTCGCGGGTCCTGGAACGGAACACCGCGGCGAACCGCTCCTTCATCTCGGGCCAGCGCTCCCGGTCCATCTGGTGCGGCAGGTCCGCAGGGTCCAGTCCCATCCCATCGAGTAGGGCGGCGTAGAACTTCGCCTCCAGAGCACCGACGGCGAAGTACCCGCCGTCGGCGGTCTCGTAGACTTCGTAGAACGGTGCTCCCGTGTCGAGGAGGTTCGCCCCACGCTCCTCCTTCCACCATCCGAACTGCCGGAAGGCGTAGATCATGGTCATGAGCGAGGCCGACCCATCCGTCATCGCCGCGTCGACCACCTGGCCCCGTCCCGATCGTGCGGCTTCGAGCAGCGCCGCGACCACCCCGAAGGCCAGGAGCATCCCTCCTCCACCGAAATCACCGACGAGGTTCAGCGGGGGCGCCGGGCGCTCCTCTTTGCGGCCGAGGGGCCACAACGCACCCGACATGGCGATGTAGTCGATGTCGTGGCCAGCCGAGTCGGCCAGCGGTCCCTCCTGACCCCATCCGGTCATGCGCCCGTACACCAGCCGGGCGTTGTGCTTCCAGCACTCCTCGGGCCCGAGCCCAAGTCGCTCGGCCACACCGGGCCGGAACCCTTCGACCAGAGCGTCGGCCTGCTCGACGAGGTCCAGGACCAGCGCCACTGCCGCCGGCTGCTTCAGGTCGACCCCCACCGACGGACGGCTCCGGTTCAGCAGGTCCCAGTACGGCCCGTCGCCGGCCGGTGCCCCACCGGTCGGCGCCCGCTCCAGGCGCAGGACATCGGCTCCGGCGTCGGCCAGCAGCATGCAGGCATAGGGCGAAGGTCCGATCCCGGCCAACTCGATCACCTTGATCCCCGCCAGCGGTCCACTCATCGATCAACCCCCATTCCCCTGATACCGGCGTCAGGCACCGGCTGATGCTGCCGGTTCGGGGGGGGCCGGGTCAAACCGGTGCACACGGGTGCTCCGCCGTGCCACACTCTGCACCGGTGGAAACGGGAACCGGCGGAGGGGACTCGGAGCACGCGGGCGCGGCGCTGCTCCCCGAGGGGTTCCATTTCGGCGTGGCCACTGCCGGCTACCAGATCGAAGGCGGGTACAACGGCCCTGGCGAGCCGGCGAACAACTGGTGCCGCTGGGAGGCCGAAGGTCGCGTGGAGCCGTCGGGATCGGCCATCGGGTTCTGGGAACGCTACGAGGAGTACCTGGACCTGGCCGCCGGCCTGGGGTGCGACTCGTTCCGGATGTCGATCGAGTGGGCACGGGCCGAGCCCGAGGACGGAGCCCTCGACGAGGCGGCCATCGACGGCTACCGCCGGATACTCGATGCCTGCCGGGCGCGTGGGATGATGCCCCTGGTCACGCTCCACCACTTCACCCACCCGGCCTGGCTCGGCGAGGACTTCTGGCTCGGTTCGGACGCTCCTGACCGCTTCGCCGGCTGGGTCCGGACCGCCGTCGACGCCTTCGGCGACCTCTGCGCGAACTGGATCACGACCAACGAGCTCAACGTGTTGGCCCTGGAGTCGTTCGTCACCGGCACCTTTCCTCCTGGTCGTCTTGGTCGGGTCCGCACAGCAGCAACCGCGCTGGATCATCTGGTGACCGCGCACGTCCTCGCCTACGACGTCATACACGACCTGCAACCCCACGCCGTGGTGGGGACGAACAACTACTGCCTGTCCATCTACGAGTTCGACCGCCTTCCCCTGGATCTCCTCCTCGCCCGGCCGAACGGCATTTCCCGGCCGGACCTTGGCCGGTGGCTCCAGGCGCGGCGACAAGAGCATGAATCCACCACACCCGGTCCCCAGGGGCTTCACCGCCCGCTCGAAGCCGCGCTCCGGGCCCTCGCCGCCCGTACCGTCCCTGCGGACCGGGCCCTCCCCCGGGCCACCCAGGCCGTCTACGAGTCCCCACGCCACCGCCACCTCGACGTGGCCCAAGTGGACTTCTACGCCCCCGGAGCAGCTGACCACCTCCGCTGCCCGGGGCGCCGCACGGCCGGAGGTCGCACCTTCAATCCGGCCCGGGACCTCTGGGACGATCGTCCCGACCCGACCCGGCTGACCCAGGCTCTCCACGAGGTGGCCGACGGCGATCTCAAGGTGTGGCTGGTCGAGAACGGGATGTGCAACCGCGTCCGTCACGGCCGCTCGTATACGCGCCTCGACGGCTGGACCAGAGATCGCTACCTGCGCGAGCACCTGGCCGCCGTTGTCGACGCTATAGACCAAGGTGTGCCGGTCAACGGGTACTGGCACTGGACCCTGGCCGACAACTACGAATGGGGCAGCTACCAACCGCGCTTCGGGCTGTACCACATCGACCGCGATCGAGGTCTGGTGATCGGCCGGTGCGACGCCATGGGCGTGGACGCTGCGGGAACCTATCGCCGTGTCATCGCCGGACTGCGCCGCGGAGATCGGTCGGTGCTCGTGTCATGAGCGCCATGTGGCCCTTTCCCGAGGACGAGGCCCCGGCACCGAGTCCGCCTCCGACCCCGGGGGCGTGGCGGACTGTGGTGGCACGGGCCCCGGGTCGGGTCAACATCCTGGGCGACCACACCGACTACAACGGTGGGCTCGCCCTCCCCGTCGCCATCGACCTGACGACCGAGGTGGAGTTCACCGAGAACGACTCTGAACGGCTCCTCCTCTACACGACGTACGTCGCCGGCGGGTGCGACCTCCCGCTCGATGTTCCCTTCGCGCCCCGCACTCTCCGTCGGATCGAGCCCTCCTGGGGCCGGCTCCTCGCAGCCGTCGCCGCCCTGTCCCGGCCCCGGCGGGGCGGAGTGGGCCGCGTCACCAGCAATGTCCCCGTAGGGGCAGGCCTCTCCTCGAGCGCGGCCGTGGCCGTCGCCACGGCCGCGGTGTTCGGCGTGGAACGGACAGCGCGGGCGATGGCACTCCTGTGCCAGCGGGCCGAGGCGGCCGTGGGTTCTGAAGTAGGCCTGATGGACTACCTGGTCTCGGTGGCCGGGAGGAACGGGCACGCCCTCTTCATCGACTTCGACTCCCTCACGATGGACGAGGTGGTCGTTCCCGAGGGTGTCGAACTGATGGTCGTCCATTCGGGCGTCTCGCGACTGTTGGAGCGGACCCCCTACGCGGCGCGTCGGGCCGAGT
>JAJYWF010000026.1:0-17495 GCA_021791635.1 Actinomycetes bacterium | reverse complement strand
CGCCGCCATCGAGCTCGGACGGTGTCTCGGGCAGGCCGAGATGGCCGACCTCCCGGGCATCTTGGATCCGGTCCTCCGTCGGCGAGCCCGACACGTCGTCACCGAGTGTGATCGGGTCCGGTCCCTGGTCCGAGCCTTCGAGAACAAGGACCTGGTCATGGCCGGCGCACTCATGGCCGAGAGCCACCGGAGCCTGGCCCACGACTTCGAGGCCACGACGCCCGAAGTGGACGCCCTGGTCCACGAGCTGGCCGCCCAGCCCGGCGTCTACGGCGCCCGGATGACCGGCGGGGGTTTCGGTGGTTGCGTCGTCGCCCTGTCCGTGCCCGGGGCTCTCGACCCGGGCGCCTGGCCGGGACGGGCGTGGCGTGTCGTGCCGTCGGACGGCCTGGTGGTGACCGAGAGGTGGTCGGACTGACGACGTGGTCCTCGGGGCCGTCAGCTTCGCCGGTGACCTTCGGCTCCGCTCCCGACACAGCCCCTCGACACCCGGACCAAGTCATCGAGCACGCGGCGCGCCTTCCCCGAGTCGACCGAATCGACCGCGCTGTCCACTCCTTCCGCCATGCTCGAGCTCCGGCCTGACAGCACCAGAGCGGCAGCGGCGTTCAGCACCCCGATGTCTCGGCGAGGCCCGCGCTCTCCGTCGAGGACCCGATGGATGACGTCGGCGTTGAACAGGGCGTCCCCGCCCCGGAGATCCTCCATCCTCGCCCGGGGGAATCCGAGGTCAGCGGGGTCGATATGCCAGGTCTTGACGTCGGGGTCGCCCCCGTCCACGGCAATGACCTCGACCACGGTCGACGGAGACGTGACGCTCAGCTCGTCCAATCCGTCGTCGGCGTAGACGACCATCGACCTTTTCGTCCCGTTGGCCGCGAGCACACCGGCCATCACCGGGGCCATGGCCGGGTCGCTGACGCCCACCAGCTGGAACTTCGTCCGGGCGGGGTTGGCCAGAGGTCCGAGAAAGTTGAACACGGTCGGCACTCCCAGCTCCTTGCGCACCGGTCCGGCGTGGCGCATCGCCGGGTGGAACCGTGGAGCAAAGCAGAACCCCATGCCCGCCTCTTCGACGCAGCGGGTCACCCCGCTCGGACCCAAGTCGACCACCACCCCCAACGCCTCCAGCACGTCCGCCGTGCCGACCGAAGACGACGCCGCCCTGTTCCCGTGCTTGCACACTCGTGCTCCGGCCCCGGCCACGATGCACGCAGCGATGGTCGAGACGTTGATGCTGCCGAGGCGGTCACCCCCGGTCCCCACCACGTCCACCAGGTCACCGTCGATCGACAGGGGCTCGGCATGGGCCATCATGGCCCGGATCAGGCCGGTCATCTCCCCGACCGACTCCCCTTTTGCCCGCATCGCCACCATGAACCCCGCGATCTGGACCGGGGACGCCGCGCCGGAGAGGATCTCACCCATCACCAGTTCTGCCTCGTCCGCCGACAGGGACTTCCCGGCGAGGAGGCGCTGGAGCACGCCTGGCCACTTCCCGAGCTGCTCGAAGTCGACTCCGGTCACCTCAGTCCCACCACAGATCGCCGTCGAGGACACCTCGGGCGATGAGGCCGAGCTGGACCTGGGACGTGCCTTCCACGATGGTGAGCTGCTTGGCATCCCGGTACCACTGCTCGGTCGGATGGTCCTCCATGTACCCGGCGGCACCGAGGAGCTGCACCGCCAGTCCCGACGCCCTCACCGCCAGCTCGGTGGCGAAGTACTTGGCCATCGAGAGGAACGGGACGTGCTCCTTGCCGAACTTCCCGGCGTCGGCCAGCGCGGCCGCCCGGTACGTGAGGAGGCGCGCTGCCTCGATGTCTACCGCGCACCGAGCGATCTCCCACTGGATCCCCTGGAAGTCGGCGATGGTGCGCCCGAAGGCAGCTCGGCGCTTCACGTAGTCGGTCGCGTACATCAGCGCTCCCTCGGCCAATCCGATGCCGCGGGCGGCCACGATGGGACGCATCGAGTTCAGTCCCAACATGGCCAGTCGGAAGCCGCCGATCTCACCGATCACGTTCTCGGGAGGTACTCGCACCTCGTCGAGCACCAGCTCGCCGGTGTCGACGCCCCGCACTCCCATCTTGTGGTCGGTCCGACCTACGGACACGCCGTCCCAGTTCCGTTCGACGATGAACGCCGAGACCGAGTCGTGGGCCCGGCTCGAAGGATCAGCGGTCTTGGCGAAGATCGTGTACCAGTCCGCCTCCTTCACCCCCGACATCCAGCACTTGGATCCGGTGACGATCCAGCCTCCGTCCGTCGCTGGATCCGGGACGGCACGGGTGCGCATGCCCATCACGTCACTGCCGGCTTGTGGCTCGGACAGCCCGAATGCAGCCCGTAGGCTACCGTCGGCGATCCCGGGGAGGTAGCGCTGTTGCTGCTCCTCGCTCCCGGCGATGAGCACCGGGCCGGTGGGAAGCCGGGTCAGGAGCAGCATGAGGGCCGCGGTGTTCGAGTACTTGGCCACCTCCTCGATGGCGATGGTGAGGCCGAGGATCCCCGCTCCCGACCCCCCCAGCGACGGTGGGAGGCACAGGCCGAGGAGGCCGGCGTCCCTGAAGGACTCGAAGACGTCCGTCGGGTACTCGCCGGTCAGGTCGATCTCCCTGGCCCGGGGTTGCACGCGATCCCGGGCCAGGCGCCGCACGGACTCTTGGAGCTGGACCAGTTCGTCAGAGAGCTCGAAATTCACCCGCCCACGCTATCCCACCTCCGAGCGAGCACCACTGCCCGTCGGACCATCGAATTCACGTCGATCGACGAGCAGAGCTCAGGCGGATTTCCGGCGCTGCCGGACGATCCGACGGCGTTCCCGTTCAGTCGCGCCACCCCAGATCCCCTCCCGCTCACGGTGGGCCAACGCGTGCTCCAAGCACGTCTCCCGGACCGGGCAGGTGGCACAGATCGCCTTCGCTTCTGCCGCGTCGGCATCGTCCTCGGTCACTGGGTAGAAGACATCGACGTCGATGCCTCGGCATGCGGCACGCTTGCGCCACGTGGCACTCATGGAAAGCACTTTCTCTGCGGATCTTCGGGTCGCCGGACCCCTCACGGCGCCCGGTCGACCGGTGCCAGCGTGGAATTCGGCAGAACGTCAAGTATGGCCCAGTTCACCTGTCGTTGTAAAGACATGGCGAGCCACCAGACCGGGGGTGTCACCCGATCGGAATCGGCTCGGTCGTGCCCTCCAAGTCGCCCAAGAGCTCGGCCCGGACCTCGTCGGATAGTTCGGTTCGGGCCTGGTACCGGGGGTGATCGACCACGAGCGCCGCTCCTCGGGCGAACTCGGCAATCTGCCCGCCCGAGAAGGTGAAACGCAGGTAGTGCACCGCCGGCGTGACTGTCTCCCTGGTCAGCAGCTCAGAGTGCTGGGGCTCGGGTTCGCTCCACACGACGTCGGCCTGTCCGGAACCGCTACGGACCTCCACCCCCACGGCCTGTTCGACACCAACCAGCAACGGTAGCCAGTGCCGCAGATCAGACTCGTCGGTGAGCTCGATGAACAGCGTCGCCGAGAGCTCCCCAGGGGCCGGGAGCAAGCTGTTGTAGACGTCCAGCTCGGCCTGTATCCCCTCGTCGCTGATGATCTTCTCGACCCGGGCCATCTCTTGGATCTGGAAGCGGACCGTGTCGACGCACTCGAACACGAGCGTCATGATCGGACCCACCGGCACCCGACGGCGGCGCTTCCGCTCGATCACCTTCCTGCGGAATTCATCGCGGACCCGTTCGTACGCTCGCAGGTCCAAGATGTCGGCCGTGGTCAGAGCCATCGCCGGTGCTGCAGTCGGCTCAGGAGACCGACTCGAGCCCCTTGGTGAACCGGCCGGCGTGGGACTTCTCCGCCCGGGCCAACGTCTCGAGCCACTCGGCAACCTCTTCGAAGCCCTCGTCGCGGGCGGTCTTGGCGAAGCCCGGGTACATCTCGGTGTACTCGTAGGTCTCCCCTTCGATGGCCGATCGGAGGTTGTCCTCGGTCGGACCGACCTTCGCCCCGGTCACCGGGTCACCGGTCTCCTTGAGGAAGTCGAAGTGCCCGAAGGCGTGACCGGTCTCCCCTTCGGCCACCGAGCGGAACAGCGCCGCGACGTCGGGGTAGCCCTCGACGTCCGCCTTCTGGGCGAAGTACAGGTAGCGACGGTTCGCCTGACTCTCCCCGGCGAACGCCGTCTTCAGGTTGGCCTCGGTCTGGGACCCCTTCAAGTTGGACATGTGGTTCCTTTCTCCATCTCGCTCTCGATCGTAACGGCGCCGGCGGTGGTCCGGGCACCCGGTGTCCGTCCCGCCACCCGACAGTCGGGGCACAGACCCCGGAACACCACTTCGACCTGGTCGATCTCGTAGCCCTGACAGTCGCCGGGGGCGGTCCCCAGTTCACCAACGCGCACATGGTGGTCCCGCACCTTTCCACAGACCCGGCACACCAGGTGGTGGTGGGCGCCGTCCACGTTCGGGTCGAACCGCACCGATCCGGTGCCGACGTCGAGAGCGGCGATCTCTCCCAGGTCCACCAGCTCGTGGAGCGTCTGGTACACGGTCTTCAAGGAGATCGTCGAGATCTCCCGGCGGGCGACTTCGAACACGGACTCGGCCGAGGGGTGGGTCACGTCACCTTCGAGGGCCCTGAAGATGCTCTGGCGCTGGGCCGTCACCTTGCGCCCGTGAGCCCTGAACGAGTCGGTGAGCTGCTGTACCCCGTGCACTGGATGGAGAAGTTATCACCAGCGATTGTTGGTTGACAATTGCTGTCAGAATACGGGCAGCGGTCGGTCGGCAGAGACCGGGAACCTCGCCGGCCCGCTCTCGGCGCTCGCGGGGGCGACGGTGCTCGGGGCGACCGCGGCCCGCTTTCCTGGAATCGAACGGCGTGTGGCAGGCTGGGCGCGTGACCACGACATCGGATAGCGCCCCGTCCGGGCTGTTCGACCGAGCCACCGCCCTCGGGCGACTGGGCACCGAGGAGTTCGACGTCGTGGTGGTGGGAGGCGGCATCACCGGCGCCGGCGTGGCCCTCGACGCTGCCAGCCGGGGACTGCGGACCGCCCTGCTCGAGAAGGACGACCTGGCCTCGGGGACGTCGTCCAAGTCGTCCAAGATGGTCCACGGGGGCCTGCGCTACCTGGAGCAGAGGGAGTTCCGGCTGGTCTACGAGAACCTGGCCGAGCGTCAACGCCTCCTGGACAACGCCCCACACCTGGTCGCACCGCTGCCGTTCCTCATTCCCCTGTTCGGCCGGGGGGGTGTCGTCTCCAAGACCGTGACCCGCTCCTACTCCACGGCGTTGTGGCTATACGACCTGACCGGAGGCATAAGGATCGGATCGCGACACCGCCGGGTGACCAAGGCGGAGGCGGTGGCCCACATCCCCAGCCTGAAGACGGACCACCTGGTCGCAGGGTTCTTGTACTACGACGCCCGTGCCGACGACGCCCGGCTCACCTTGGCCATCGCCCGGACCGCGGCGCTGGACTACGGCGCAGCCGTGGCCAACTACGCACCGGTCGTGGGCTTCCTCACCGACGCCGGCGGGGCCGTCGAAGGCGTCCGCATTGCGCCCAAGGCACATCCGGGCGACGGGGACGACGGATCCTGCCTGGGCGAGATCGAGGTCAGGGCCAAGGTGGTCGTGAACGCGTCCGGGGTGTGGGCCGACGACGTCCGGGGGCTGGACGAGAGCACCCACCCCCACTCCCTGCGTCCGGCCAAGGGGGTTCACGTCACGGTACCGGGTGACCGGCTTCCCTGCGACGTCGCCGCGGTCATCCCGGTGAGGGGTGACCACCGGTCGATCTTCGTGGTCCCCTGGCCCGAGGGTGGGATGACCTACATCGGGACCACCGATACCGACTTCGACGGTGCGCTGGATCGACCGACGTGCACGCCCGAGGACGTCGAGTACCTCCTCCACGCCGTCAACGCCGTGACCTCGGCCTCCCTCACGCCGGCCGACGTGACCGGTGTGTGGGCCGGACTGCGGCCGCTGCTGGCTCCGCAGGGCCACCGCCACCAGTCCGAGCGCACGACCGATCTGTCCCGACGCCATACGGTGACCACGTCGGTCTCCGGGGTGATCACCGTGACCGGTGGCAAGCTCACGACCTACCGCAAGATGGCCCAGGACACGGTGAACCAGGTCGTCTCGAAGATCGGCGGTCCGAACCGGCGGTGCGTCACCTCGACGCTGCGCCTACGTGGCTCTCGGCGGGGCACAGCGGCGGGCGCCACCCACCAAACGACCATCGACGCGGCCAGCCGAACCCACCTCAACTCGCGCTTTGGAGACGAGCTCGACCGCGTCCTGGCGCTCGCCGAGGGGCGCCCCGAGCTCCTGTCCCCGCTGGTCCCCGGACTTCCCTACCTCGGAGTCGAAGCCGTCTACGCCGCCCGCTATGAGATGGCGATGTCGGTCGAAGACGTACTCTCCCGCCGGACCAGGGCGCTCCTGCTCGACGGCGGTCGCGCTGCTGCCGCCGCCGGAACGGTAGCCCGCCTCCTCGCTCCCGAACTGGGCTGGACTGAGGAGGAGACCGTCGAGCGCGCCGAGCACTTCGCCCGGTGCGCCCTCGACGAGCTCGCCTCCGCCGGCGTGCCGCTCCCTCCCGGTGCACCCGCTGAGGACACCCAGGACACGGAGGCACCGCCGGTAGCTACCCACGAGGCAACGGAGGCCCCATGAACCCCACCCATCCTCCCACGACCCCCACGCCACCGACGCCCATCGACGGCTCGATCGAGGGGATCACCGATCGTTTCCCCGACAGTCTCTCGCCGGTACCGGGTTCGGTGCTGGTCCGCATCGCCGACAGCGGGGCCGAAGTGGTAACCGAAGGGTCCCCCGTCGCCGAAGCCGGGCGCGACTGGTGGCCGGTGGCCATCGGCTGGGCGGCTCGGGGGCAGGTCCCCGCACGGCCCGGGGCGGTCGTGCGGGTCAGCACCGTCGAGCAGGTGTCGGCCACCCTGGCCGCCTGCTCACGAGCGGCGGTGCCGCTGACCGCGGTGGCCGGTCGGAGCGGGGTCTGCGGAGGATCGATCCCGGTCTTCGGCGGTGTGGCACTGGACTGTACGGGACTGGTCGGAGACGTCGACGTGGACGAGGAGTCCCTGGTGGCCGACGTACCGGCCGGGATCTTCGGACCCGACCTCGAAGCGGAGCTCGCCACCTGCGGCGAGGGGTACACGCTCGGCCACTGGCCGCAGTCCATGGACCTCTCCACCGTCGGCGGCTGGCTGGCCTGCCGCGGCGCCGGGCAGTACTCGACCCGTTACGGGAAGATCGAGGACATGGTCCTGGGGCTCCAGGTGGTCCTGGCCGACGGTCGGATCATCGAGACCGACGGGCACGCTCCCCGAGCCGCCACCGGCCCCAACCTCACCCAGCTCTTCGTGGGGAGCGAGGGGACCCTGGGAGTGATCACCCGGGCCCGGTTCCGGGTACACCCTCGACCGGCAGCGCAGGGCCGAAGGTCGTTCGGGTTCACGGACTTCTCCGACGGGCTTGACGCCTGCCGGAGGATTCTGCGCCGGGGAGCCACGCCGGCGGTCCTCCGGCTCTACGACCGTGCCGAATCGGCAAGGAGCTTCGACCGGGACGACACGTGCGTCCTGGTGGTGTTGGACGAAGCTGACGAAGTCATCCTGGACGCCACCTTGGGTGTGGTGGACGCCGAGTGCCGTTCGGCCGAGCGTTTGGACGAAGCCCTGGTGGACCGTTGGCTGACCCACCGCAACGACGTGTCGGCACTGGCACCGCTGTGGCGAGCCGGAGTCGTGGTGGACACCATCGAGGTCTCGGCCCGGTGGTCGGTGCTGGCCGCCATGGCATCCGACGTGATGTCCGCCGTCAGCGCAGTCCCTGGAACGCTGGTGACCTCGGTGCACGAATCACACGCCTATCCCGACGGGGCCTGTCTCTACTTCACCTTCGCCGGCCGAGCCCCCGACCGCGCCCAACGGGTACCGGGCACGCCGCTCGAGGGCATGGAGTGGGAGGAGGCCTACTACCGCCAGGCCTGGGACACGGCCATCGCCGAAGTTGTCCGTCACGGCGGCGCCATCAGCCACCACCACGGGATCGGCCTCAACCGATCTCGCTATCTCGCCGGCGCGCTCGGACCCAGCTTCGACGTCTTGGTGGCCGTGAAAGAGGCCCTCGACCCGGGCGGGATCCTCAATCCGGGAAAGCTGGGCATGCCGACGACCTTCGGCGACGTCCCCTGGCGATGAGCGGGGCAGGGGGGAGCCTGCTGGTGGTCGACGTGGGCACCTCGGGCGTCCGCGCCGCCATCGTCCGTCCCGATGCCACCGTCGACCACGTGCACCATGCCCAGGTGCTGCCCTCGACCCCGGCACCCGGGATGGTGGAAGTCGACGCCAAGGCCGTCGCCACCGCCGTCATCGAGCTCTCGTTGGCAGCGCTCGCCGAGGGGGGTCCGGTGGCCGGCGTCGGGATCGCCAACCAACGCGCCACGACCGTGGTCTGGAACCGCACGACGGGTCGCCCGGTGGCCCCGGGCATCGGCTGGCAGGATCTCCGCACGGTGGGCACCTGCCTGGCGCTCCAGGCCGACGGGATCCGCCTGGCTCCGAACATGTCGGCCCCGAAACTGGCGGCCATCCTCGACGTCGTCGACCCTGAGCGAACCTTAGGCGCCGACCTGTGCTTCGGGACCATCGACACTTGGGTGGCCTGGACTCTCTCGGGCGGAGCGCTCCACATCACCGACGCCACGAACGTCGGGGTGACCGGGCTCATCGAGCCCGACACCTTCGCATGGGACGACGATGTCCTCGGTGTGCTCCGAATTCCCCGCTCCATGCTGCCATCGATCGTGGACTCGTCGGGTGTCGTCGGTGAGGCATCAGCGCTACCCGGGGCTCCGCCGATCGGCGGCATCTGCGGTGACCAGCAGTCCTCGCTGGTCGGCCAAGGGTGTACCCGGCCGGGACGGGCCAAGGCGACGTTTGGCACCGGAGGGATGCTGGACTTGTGCACCGGATGGGAGGTGCCCGCCTCCGCCGGGCGCGGGAGCGCGGGTACCTTCCCCATCGTGGCCTGGTCCCGCGCCGGCCGCCGAGCCTGGGGAGTGGAAGCGGTGATGCTGTCAGCCGGGACGTGCGTCGAGTGGCTCCGGGACGACCTCGGGGTGCTGGAAAGCGCCGAAGAGTCGGCGAGCGTAGCCGCGGCATGTGCCGACACCGGGGACGTCTGGTTCGTGCCGGCACTTCTCGGGATCGGCACCCCGATATGGGACTTCGGAGCCCGGGGGACCCTCGTGGGCATCACCCGAGGCACCGGGCGGGCCGAGCTCGTCCGGGCAGTGCTCGAAGGGGTGGCCCACCGCGGAGCCGACCTGCTCGAGGCGGCGGAGGCCGACAGCGGGATGCACGTCGGGACGCTCAGGGTCGACGGCGGCATGTCGGCCAATGCGGTGTTCGTCGACGCCCTCTGCGAGGCCATCGGGAGACCCGTCGAAGTGGCCCCGGTGCTCGAAGCCACCACGCTCGGTGCCGGCTTTCTCGCCGGCATGGCCGTGGGAACCTGGAGAGATGAAGACGATGCCGCGGCGGCGTACTCACCTGGCCGGACGGTCGAGCCCCACGGCACCGACGCAGACCGCACGAGGCTTCGGGACCGCTGGCGCGACGCTCGCTCCAGGGCGCTCGCATCGATCCCCGAGCTGACGGGGATCGCGTTCTGATGACGGAGAACGCGATCTGATGACGGGCTCTCCGACACCGTGACCTCCGCCGAACCGGTGACGACGGTCGATCCCTGGCATCTCGGACGCTACGTGGAGGTGGCCCGCGGCCTCCATGCCAACCTTCAGCAAGTCCTTCTGGGTGCCCCGGGCGCGGTCACGGTCTCCGTCGTCGCCGCCCTCTCGGGAGGGCACCTGCTGCTCGAAGATGTGCCCGGCGTGGGCAAGACGGTGCTGGCGAGAACCATCGCCGTGTCGCTCGGCGCCGACCTGTCCAGGATCCAGGGCCACCCGGACCTCCTCCCCACCGACGTGACCGGCGTCTCCGTGTACTCCCCGGACACCCGCACCTGGGACTTCCGCCACGGACCGGTGTTCGCCCACGTCGTGCTGCTCGATGAGCTCAACCGCACTCCACCTCGCACCCAGTCGGCGCTGTTGGAGGCGATGGAGGAGCAGCAGGTGACCGTGGACGGCACGAGCTGGCCGCTTCCCGATCCCCACCTGGTGATCGCCACCCAGAACCCGGTTGGTCAGCTCGGAACCTTCCCACTGGCTGAGAGCCAGCTGGACCGCTTCGCCCTCGCCACCCCGCTCGGGTACCCGGACGCGTCGGAGGAGACGCAGCTGGCGCTGCACCATGGGGGCCGCGAGGCCCTGGCCATGCTCCGCCCCGTGTGCTCGCCGGGCGAGTGGGCCCTCGCCATCGCCGCCACCCGTCGCGTCCACGTCTCCCCCGAGATCGCCTCGTACGCCGTGGCCATCGCCCGCGCCACCCGCCATGCCGCAGGCGTGCGCCTCGGCGCCAGTCCACGGGCCTCCATGACGCTCGTCCGCTCGGCCCAGACCCACGCCCTCCTCTACGGCCGTGACTATGTCTCCCCCGTCGATATCCAGGCGATGGCCGTTCCCAGCCTCGCTCACCGACTGGTCACCGACGGGGAGCCCGGTGCCGGTGCGTCGGTCGTCGTCGAGGTGCTCGGCACCACGGCCTCACCCCGGCCGTGAGCCCCGGGGCCCAGCTCCGGGGCTTCCCTCCCCGTCCTCGGCGGGCCGCCGGCCCGGTGGCAGGCGTGGTGGTGGCCCTGCTGGCCTGGGCGGCCGTCGCCCACAACAGCGGGGTCGGCTGGGTGCAGGCACTCGGCGCCCTCCTGGCCGGTATCTTCCTCATCGGCCTGGTAATGCCCGGCCTGGTGGTCTGGCGGGTTCGATGCAGGCTCATCGACGCACCCAGCGACACGGTGGTCGGAGCCGAGGAAGCTCTCACACTCGAAGTGTCGGCTCCGGTCGCCGTCCAGCTCCTCTTCCCACCCGGACCCGAGGTCATCACCGGCCGCCACCGCTCGTGCCGCATCCCCTTCATCGCACCCCGGCGAGGGGTTCTCGACCACGCCGTCCTCCAGGTGGCAAGTGCCGCCCCTTTCGGGCTCTTATGGTGGACCAAGGGCGTGGTCCTCCCCCTGCCCCGTCCGGTCGCCGTCGCACCCCTCAGGGGCGAGCCGGGAGGAGCCCACGACAGCGTCGACGGGGCCCTCGGAGACGACCGGTCCAGATCCGATCAGCGGATAGGGGACTCCCGCGGAGTGCGTCCCTACCAGCCCGGTGACCGTCGCCACTGGGTCCACTGGCCGGCCACGGCCCACACGGGGCGTCTGATGGTTCGAGAGATGGAGGGTCCGGCCCCCCACCCCGTCACTGTCCGGGCCATCCTGCCGCCCGACGACCCAGACGCCGCCGATGTCGCGGCATCACAGGCATTGGCATCGGTGGCCGAACATCTGTCACGCGGCCGACCGGTGGTCCTCGTCACCCGGGAGCAACGCGGAGAAGTCGTCACCCCGGTCAGCGGGATCTCCGACGCCGGACGCCGGCTGGCTTGGGCACTCCCGTCCACCCCGCTGCCACCCGTTCGCCGCCCCAGGGCTCGACGCGCCCGGCCGCCGGCCGTGGCCCCTCCCTCGCCCGACGTTCTAGACCGACCCGGACGAGCACCCGATGGCGGGCTGGCACCCGATGGCGGGCTGGCACCCGATGGCGGGCTGGCACCCGATGGCGGGCTGGCACCCGATGGCGGGCGGGGCCATCGGGTGAAGGGAAGCCCGAAGTGAGCTTCCTCTCCGCCGTGAAAGAGGCGAACCAGCCCGGGCCGCCCGAGCATTCCATCACCCTCAGGGCAGCGGCGACCCTGGCCGTGGTCGTGGCGATCGCCGCCTGCTCGGCCCAGTCTGAGCTCTCCACTCCCGTCGCCGCCGTCTCCATCACCCTCGTGGTGGTCGGGAACGTGTTCTCCTACTGGCGACGGAGTCGGCCACTCCCCTTCCTCAAGATCGTCCTCGCCGTCTGCGTGATGGCAGCTTTCTTCTGGTTCTTCACCACCGTCTCGAAAGTGGCGACGGCCGGCGATCTCGGTTCGGTCGAAGGACCCCTGGCCGTACTGTTCGCGGTCATCCAGGTCACCCACGCGTTCGACGTCCCTTCCCGGCGCGACCTGGCTTTCTCCCTGGCCGGGTCGGCGACCTTGATGGCTGTCGCCGCGGCACAGGCGGTCGACAGCACCTTCGGGTACTACGTCGTGGCGTGGGCGGCGTGCGGGATGGTCGGGCTCCTGGCCCAGTGGGGCTCCATGGCTGGTGGCGCCGTCATCAGGCTCCGGACGGCGTCTGTAGCGGCCGTAGCGGTGGTGATCATCGGCGCCGCGGTCGTCGCCGTGCTCCCAGCGCCGCACGCCAACAGCAATCTGGTCCTGCCGTCGTCGATCGCCGGTGACCTGCCGATCAGTCAGCCGGCCGGTCTGGTCGGTGGGGGGCCTCGGGGCACCGAGCCGCTCAAGGCCGGAACCCCGACCGGCCGTACCCGGGTCGGGGGCTACCTGGGGTTCGCCGGCCCCCTGGACACGGCCATCCGTGGCTCGCTGGGCAACCAGATCGTGTTCCGGGTGCGGGCCGATCGCCCGAGCTTCTGGTTGGCCGAGACGTTCAACACGTGGAACGGCCAGTCCTGGAGCAACGCCACACCGCCCAAGGGAACCTCGGCATGGCGGCAGATCAGTTCGGGCCCACCATTCAGCATCCCCCTGCCGGCCGGCGAGGTGTCTCAGGGGACCGGTGACTACCAGACGTTCTACATCGTCCAGCCAGGTCCGAACCTCGTGTTCCACGCAGCGAACGCCTCGTTGGTTTGGTTCCCGGCCGGACGCCTCTTCGAAGGTCTCGACGGGACGATCCGATCAGGGACCTCGATGGGTCCGGGATCGATCTACACCGTCTTTTCCGAGCTCGACCAGGCCACGCCGGCTGAGCTGGAGCAGGCTCCCGCCCCGTCGGCACTGGCCGTCTCCGGACTTCCCCCGGCGGTGAGGGCCCAGTCAGTGCAGCTCCCCCACGCCTACCCACGTGCCGCGGCACTCGCCAGTCGGGTCACCGCTCACGCCTCCACGACCTACGCCAAGGTGGTGGCGCTCGAGGATTGGATCGGATCCCACACCAAGTACACCACCAACATCCCCGCGCTCGCCCCCGGGCAGGACACGGTGGACCAGTTCCTCTTCGGCACGCGGCGGGGTTACTGCGAACAGATCAGCACTGCCCTGGCGGTCATGCTGAGGAGCTTGGGGATCCCGGCTCGCGAGGCCACCGGCTACGTCCCCGGCTCCTACAACCCGATCACCGACCTCTACCAGGAAGAGGCGAAGGACGCTCACGCATGGGTGCAGGTGTGGTTCCCCGGGTATGGGTGGCAGAGCTTCGATCCGACCGCCTTCGTCCCCCTGGCGAACCCGACTCCTGGAGATGTCATCGCCCACGACCTGGCACACCTCCTCAAGGGGTTGCCCTGGATCCCAATTGGTGGGGGGATCGCGTTGGCGGGGCTCGTGATCCTCGTCGTCCGGCGCCGGCGCCGGGCCCCCAAGACCTGGACCGGTGCCGTCACCCGTGAGATCGAGCGGGCCGCCCGTCGCCACCACGTCCCTGATCGCCCGGGTGACACCCTGCTCGACCTCGCCATGCGGCTCGAGGAGGTGGCGGGCGGTCCGCCTGGTCCCGACCCTGGTCCCGGCTCCGTGCGAAGGCCGGGCGGAGCAAAGCATGTTCGTCGCCGGCAACGTTCGACGGACGACCGGCAGCTCTCAGCAGTCCTCGTGGCCAGCGCTGCCGAACAGGCAGCCTTCGGTGGCGCCGAGCCGGACCACGCCACCCGACGCGCCCTGCTCCGGGCCGCTCGACGGCTCCGTCGTCGGTCGGGGCACCGGCAGAGGCCGGACAGGACCGGGGACACATCTCTGCCCGGCTCACCGTGTTCAGGGCCCTGGCAGGACGAGGAGAGCGCGCCGGGCACGGCACCGGTCCACTCGGGAGGCTGAAGGGCGCACCGTCTTCGATGCCCGTAGCCGGCTTCCGCTATGGCTCGGCCGTCAGCTCTTCGATGCCAACAAGTTGACGCCCTCCTGCCAGGTCGCCCCTGCTTCGAGGAGCGGGCGGAAGGCCATGAGCTGGCGCGGCCGGCTCACTCCGAGCGCTGCACTCAGCTTGCCATCGCGACCGTAGACGGCGACGAATTTCCCGTCGTCGGACTCCAGATCGCCATCGACCACCTCGATGTCGTCGGTCGGATCGGGCCGGCCCAGGACTTGGATCCTGAGCCCGTACTGATCGGACCAGAAGTACGGCACAGGGTCGAAGTGCGGAGCTCGTTCGCGACCAGCCACCAGGCTACGAGCCACTGCGCTGCCCATCTGGGATGCCACCTCCCAATGCTCGATGCGGACATCTTCGTCGTGATCCAGGTGCGACCACGTCCAGCGGGCCACGTCACCGGCAGCCACGATGCGGTCGGCAGCGAAAAGAGCCGCGTCGCATCGGACCCCGTCGCCGATGGTGAGCCCGGATCCGACGAGCCAGTCGGTCGAGGGCTGGACACCGATGCCGACCACGACCACGTCCGCGTCCAGGCGGGTCCCGTCGTCCAACACGACCTGTAACGCACGTCCCGCACGAGATCCATTTTCGACGGCGGTCACCTTGACTCCGGTGAGGAGCGTCACCCCGTGGAGACCGTGCAGACGACCGCACGCTGCCCCGACACGGGCGCCGAGCGCCGATGCCAAAGGTGCATCGAGAGCCTCGAGCACGGTGACCCTACATCCGCTGCCTGCGCAGGTGGCTGCCACTTCGGATCCGATGAATCCGGCTCCGATCACCACGATCCGGCAGCCGTCGCCGGCGGACTGGATCGCCTCTCGAATGGCGGACACGTCTTCGATGGTCCGCAGTACCTCCACACCTCCAAGCTCTTCGGTTCCCGGAAGGCGCCTGGGATGGGCACCGGTGGCGATCACCAGAGCGTCTGCTTCGATGGTCGATCCATCGTCGAGCTCCACTCTGGCGGCATCGGCATCAAGCGACACGGCGCGGTGGCCGAAGAGGCACTGAAGTCCGAGGTCACTGAGCTGTCCGGCGTCGGCCAGTCGCGTCCGCTCCACCTCCCAGGTGCCAGCCAGTACCTGTTTGGACAAGGGTGGCCGGTCGTAGGGGAGGTGACGCTCTTCACCGACGAGCACGAGGCGACCGGCAAATCCTTCGTCACGCAGCCCCCGTGCGGCACGGAACCCAGCCAGTGAGGCACCGACGACGACGACGGTGCCGTCCGCCGGTAACGGACCACGAAGATCACGCCTACTCCCCATCAGCCTGACTCCCCAGGCCCCGGTGACATTCCTCGGGCCCGAGCCACGGACCTCCTATCCACCGAAGACGGCCATCCATTCCTGGGCGCTGCGGGGGCGGAACACGAAATTCTCCCGGCGAGTCTCTCCCATTGGGGCGGACGGGAGCTCCGAGTAACGGTGGCCGGGGTACACGATCGTGTCGTCGGGGATTCGAGCGAGCCTGGTCGTGAGGGATTCGTACATCGCCTCCGGATCACTTCCAGGGAGATCGGTACGGCCGCAGCCGTCGAGGAACAACGTGTCCCCCGACACCAAGCGTCCATCGACGAAGAAACATTGGCTCCCGGGCGTGTGGCCGGGGGTATGGACGAGCTCGACGGCAATGTCGCCGACCATTACGACGTCGCCGCCGTCGTGAGCGACGAGGGAGTCGGAGGCAACCCCGGTCGACCTGGTGACCCAAGGAACTTCGTCCCGTTGCACGGGCACCGGCACGTCCACCTGCTCAAGGAGCTTCGTGAGCCCCTCGATCTTCCATCCGGCCATCTCACCCCCGACATGGTCTGGGTGGTAGTGGGTGGCCAGGACGCCCACACATCGCATGCCGTCGGCCTCGATCAGATCCAGCACTTCGGACACGGCATATGCCGGGTCCACCAGCAGCACTTCATGGTGCTCTTGATCACCGACTGCGTAGATGAAGTTGACCATCTGACGGGCGACCGGGTCGTTCACGGCGAAGTCACGACCCGACAGGAGCTGGCGAAAGTAGGCTCGCTTGCCACCAGGCACCGCTGCCGTCTCCGAGGGATTTGGCGGCGGCATCAGAAGAGCCCCGGGGAGTCGGCTCCGTCGGCTCCGTCAGCTCCGTCAGCTCCGTCGGCTCCGTCGGCTCCAGCTCTCGCACCGGAGCTGGAGGAGCGAGCTCTGGCCCTGGCACCTTTCCCTCCCCGATCAGTCTGTCCGACCACGCCCTCCGGTTCGGTACCGGATCCGATCTCGGGTCCGGTCTCCGATACGGTCTCGGGTGCGGTTTCCGGCTCAACTCCGCTCGCTGCCGCAGAGAGGCGAGGTACCAAGGCCTCGACCTGGGCCCGGGTTCTCCGGAGGCGACGGTCCAATTCGTCCACGATGGCCGCCGCCCGCTCCATGCGAGAGACGATCTGGTCAACGTCGACTTCGCGCTGCTCGAAGAAGGACACGATCCGGTCCAGCTCCTGGCTGGCCTCGGTGTAGCTAAGGCTCTCCACCGGCGGAGTCTCCGAACCCGGCGAGCCCTGGTCCATTGCGGTCACGCCGCCCCTTTCCTGCCGTTTCCACCGTTATCCGGAATTCCCGCCGGGACGCCACCGGAGCTCGTCACCGATGTCACTATCGAACGCGCCACTCCGTCGACGACACGGGTGACGAGGATCGATCCCGCCGCCAATTGCGAGATGGATCTCACAGTTTGGCCCCGTTCATCAAAGGTCAGCGTATATCCCCTCGCCAACTGGCGTTCCACGTCGTACGCCTCCAACAGACGTCGCCAGGCCACGACGTTGCTCGCTTCCCGATCCATGTGGCGGATCACCTGAGGAACGACCTGTAGGGCCATCGTCCTCATCGCAGTATCGGCTTCGACCATGACGCGTTCTGCAGCCCCGACAACCCGGTCGGCGTGACGTAACAACTGATCCAACTGCTGGTCCACCATGAGCCGTGCCGTGGCGCCGATTCGAGCCCGTGCCCCCGACAAGCGCTCGGTCGCCCCACCAACGCACTCGCGTGCAAGCCCGTTGATCCGCCGGGTCGCGGAGCCCACCGATGTCTCCCACCATCCGGCGACATGCACCACGATCTCTCGGCCGCACGCAGTCGGGGTGATGCACGACCGTTGGGCCACGAGGTCTGCAACCGACTCGTCACCCGTATGCCCGATCCCCGTCCACACTGGCAAGGGGGACATGGCGATGGACCGGGCGACGGCTTCGGTGTCGAACGCGGCTAGATCAGCTTTGGACCCTCCGCCGCGTACCACGACGACCAGGTCCAGGGCACGTTCCGGGTCATCGACGAGCAAGGCCAGAGCGTGAGCGATTCCGGCGGGAGCTCCGGCCCCCTGCACCGGGGTGGGTGAT
>JAJYWF010000113.1 GCA_021791635.1 Actinomycetes bacterium | reverse complement strand
CGGCGGCCCGGAGGCGATCCACCACGGTGGCGTCGTAGGGCGGTCGCCAGCCGGCCAGGATGCGCGAAGAGCACGTGGTGGGCTCACCACGGACGCAGATGTTGTCCTTGAGGGCCACCGGGACCCCGGCCAGGGGACCCGGATCACCCCCTCGGGCCACGGTGGCGTCGACGGCGGCGGCGGCCCGTCGAGCCGAATCGGCCATCACGTGCAGGCAAGCGTGGACCTCGCCGTCACCCCCTTCGATGGCCGCCAGGGAGGCGTCGGTGACCTCGACGGCCGAGCGCTCGGCAGACCGCACGGCGGCGGCGGTGGCGGCGGCGCTGCTCACGATCCGACCCTGGGCACCCTGAACCGGTGGTCCTCCACCTCGGGAGCGGCGGCCAGCACCTCGTCGCGGTCGAGCCCCGGGCGGGGTTCGTCCTCCCGAAGGACGTTGACCATGGACAACGGATGCGACGTCGGCTCCACCCCCGACAGGTCCAGTGCAGCGACATCGGCAGCATGGGCCAGGACCCGGGCCAGCTGGCCGGTGTAGGTCTCCAGCTCCTCTTCGCTCAGGGCCAGGCGGGCCAGACGGGCGACGTGGGCGACGTCGTCTCGGTCGATCACCGGAACAGCGTGGACATGAACGTCACCGTGCGGTCCTCGATCTCGTCGCGGTCGTAGTCGAGGGTGGCGACGTGGTAGCTCCGCTCCAGCCACACCCGCTCGACCGGGCCGCTCACCGACGCCACCAGAAGGTCGCCGCTCGACGGCGACACCACGTGGTCCTGGCGACTGGAGAACAGCAGGACCGGGCAGTCGATGCCGCCGAGACCGGCGGCCACCTCGTCGGTGCCCTCGAACAGCGAGAGGGCCGCGGCCAGGGGAGAGCCGTCGTAGGTGGTCTCACGCGAGTCGGGCAAAGCGATGTCCGAGCCGATGCCCGGGGCGATCTCGGTGCCGGACTCGAGAAGCTCGCGCACGGCCGAGCGGAACTGGCCGTCGGGGGGCTCGACCAGCGGGTTCACCAGGACCATCCCGGTGAGCTCGGGGTGGTGCTCGGCCAGCCAGCAGGCCAACGTGCCGCCCATGGACAGCCCCACCACGGCCACTCGAGCGCACCGTGCCGCCAGGCTGGTGTAGGACTCCTCGGCGGCACCCGACCAGTCCGACCAGCGCCGCGGCACCAGGTCCTCGATCGCCGTCCCGTGCCCGGGCAGCAGCGGGAGCTCGACGGTGAGACCGGCGTCGGCCAGTCGCTCGGCGATGCCGCGCATCGACTGGGGGTTGCCGGTGAAACCGTGGAGCACCAGCACGCCGTCGGGGCCGCCGGTGGCCGAGAAGGGTTCGGCACCGGGCATCACAGGAGCGGTCACGAACGGCATGCTACCGGCGCCGCGGGTAGCCTTCCTGCGTCCAGCCCGAGAAGGAGGAGCACCCCGACCATGCCTCACCCGTTCCTGAGCGATGAATGGATCGAACAGGCCCACGCCATCCGGGCCGAGTACGAGGGCACGACCGGCCAGATCCCCCACGTGATCCGCATGAACCTGGTGGTGACCGAGCTGCCTTTCGGGGACGGCAGCCTCGACGCCCATCTGGACACTTCCTCGGGGGAGCTGATCCTGGACAAGGGGCACTTGGAAGAAGCCGACCTCAAGGTCACCGTCGACTACGTGACGGCCCGAGCCATCCTGGTGGAGGGCAACCCCCAGGCCGGGATGCAGGCGTTCATGGCCGGGAAGGTCCGGGTGGAGGGGGACATGGCCAAGCTCATGATGCTCCAGGCGGTGCCCGTCGACGAGTCAGCCCAGGAAATGGCCGTACGGATTCGGGAGATCACCGAATAGCAGCCCGGCCCGGGACCCGCTCGAAGTAGCGGCTCACGACGTAGCTGGGCACGGCGGCGATCCCGATGATCACCAGGGCGAACGGCGCCGCTTGGCCGTAGGAGAGGTTCTGCTCGTAGGCCCAGAACTGCGTCGCCAGCGTCTGCACGCCGGTGGGGATGAGCAGGAGGGTGGCCGTGAGCTCGGTCACCGCGGCCAGGAACACCAGGCAGAAGGCGGCCGCCACCCCGGGGCCGACCAGCGGGAGCGTCACCCGGGCGAACACGCCCAGTCGCCCGTAGCCGAGGGAGCGGCCGACGTCTTCCAGGGTGGCCGGCGCGTGGGCCAGCGCCGCGCTCACCCCGACCAGGGCCAGCGGGAAGAACAGAATGGCGTAGGCGGCGACGAGCAACGGCGCCGTCTGGTAGCCGAAGCCGCCGGCGTAGCGCTCGGCGAAATAGCCCAGGGCGAAGGCGATCACCACCCCGGGCATGGCCAGGACGAGGTAGGTGCTGTTGACCAGGATCCGGCTACCCAGGCCGGGGTGGCGGACGGACAGTATCGCCACCGGCACCGCCAGGACGGTGGACACGGCGGCGGCGGCGGCGCTGTAGAGAGCGGTGTGCCAGGCGGCGTCGAGCACGCTGGCCCCGGCGATGGCGTGCACTCCCCCTTCGAACACCCAGTAGATGCTGGCCCCGATCGGCACGCCCAGGGCCAGGCCCACCAGGGCACAGAACCCGGCCACCACCGGTACTCGGGACCGACCCAGGCGGTGGCGCCGGATCACCCGCTGGGGCGAGCGCAGGGGTCGGCCCCGGGAACGCAGGGCGAGATCTCCGCCGAGGACGACGATCCCGACCACCACCAGGACGAGGGACAGGGCCGATGCCGCCGGGATGTCGAAGACCTGGAGCTCGGTGAAGATCTCGGTGGTGAAGGTCCGGTAGCCCAGGATCTCGAAGGCGCCGTACTCGGCCAGGATGACGAAGGCCACCAGCACGCAGCCCCCCAAGATGGCGGTGCGGGCCTGGCCCACGGTAACGCGAAGGAACGTGCGGACCCGTCCCATCCCGAGGCTGCGGGCGATCTCCTCCTGGCCCGGGTCGGCGCTCCGGAGGCTGGCGGCCACCGGCAGGAAGACCAGCGGGTACACGGCCAGGGTCATGACCAGGACGGCGCCACCGAATCCCTGCACCCAGGTGGTGATCGACACCCACCCGAAGCTGACCACGAAATCGGGGATGGCGAAGGGGATGACCACCAGCACGGCCCACACCCGCCGTCCCGGGAGGTCGGTGCGCTCCACGAACCAGGCCGCCAGGGTGCCGACGACGGCACACAGGGCGGTCACCACCACCGTCAGCCTGACCGTGTTCCACAGCAGCATCCCGGTGAGCGGGCGCCAGATGAGGTGGGCCACACCGTGGGCTCCGGCCGCTTCCAGCAGCAGGAAGATCAGTGGGACCGCCAGCACCAGGGCCACGGCGCCGGCGGCGACCATCAGGGCGCGGCTCACAGCAGGCCGGCCCTCTGGAGGAGGGCGATGGCCGTCGACCCGTTACCGAGCTGGGCGATGGTGATCGGGTACGGCTGGAGCTGGTCGAATGGGGTCTCGGGGGCGGCGGTCGTCACACCCGAGGCGATCGGGTACTCGAAGCTCATCGAGTGGCCTCCGATGATCTCCTGGGCCTGGCGGCTCACCAGGAAGGCCAGGAACCGCTGGGCATCGGCCTGGTGGCGGGAGGACCGGAGGATCCCCGCACCCGAGACGTCCAGCACGTAGCCGGGATCGTGGGGGGAGAAGTAGGTGATCTTCGAGTGCATGTTGGCCGCGCCGATCTCGGCCCGCAACCGGTACCAGTAGTACTGGTTCACGACCCCGAAGGCCACGGTGCCCCGGTTCACCTGTGCGGTGATTGTCTCGTTGGCGGCGTAGACGTGGCTCCCGGCGTTGGCCTTGATGCCCTTCAGCCAGTGCAAGGTGGCGGCGGTTCCGTAGGCCCGGTCCACCGAGGTGATCACCGGTTGGAAGTCGGTCTCTCCGGGAGCGAACGCCAGCTCACCGCGGTAGCGCGGGTCGGCGAGCTGGAGGATCGAGGTGGGGAGCTGGCTCTCTTCGATGAGCGAGGGGTTGTAGATGAGCACGCTCACCCGAGCCGACACCCCGACCCAGTCCCCGCCGGGAGAATCGAACCGGGAGGGCGTGCGGGAGAGCGTCGACGGGTCGACCCTGGACAGCAGCCCCTTGCCCTCGAGCTGTTCGAGGGCCGGAGAGTTCTCGGTGTAGATGACGTCGGCCGGCGTGCTCGACCCCTCCACGGCGATCTGATCGGCCAGCGTGTCCTCTGTGCCGTTGCGGACGTCGACGGTGATCCCGGTGTCCTTCTCGAACGCCGCCACCAGCGCGTCGGTGGTCTGGACGTGCTGGCCGTTGTACAAGGTGATGCTGGGACCCGACGTCCCACCGCAGGCCGAGAGGACGCCCCCGGTCAGGAGCAGGGCCACCATCCACGCCACACGGCGCCGCTCCCATTGCTTCTGGTTCACCTGTAGCACAGTATTAGGTGAACCTAATATTCCTGCCCTTCCCCGTCAACCCCCCAGTGCCCGGCGAACCGCCGCCAACCGGTCGGGGTCCAGACGCCACCAGGTCCAGCGCCCGCGCTTCTCCCCGATGATGAGCCCGGCGTCGGCCAGGACCTTGGTGTGGTGCGAGACCGTGGGCTGGCTCCGCTCCAGGGGGGCCTCGAGATCGCACGAGCAGACCTCGTGGCGCGCCGCGATGAACGACAGCATGCGGAGGCGCACCGGGTCGGCCAGCGCCGCCAGCACGTGCGCCATCTCACCGGCTTGGCCCTCGTCGAGCGGGGCATCCGTCACCGAGGAGGACTGCGGGACCTTGGACATGGCGCCTCAGATTATAGATTGACAATCATCGATCTATAGTGGATATTGGTATCGACCACCGTGAATCTATCGGAAGGAGTGACGACATGTCCCGCGTCCAACTGGCCCTGAACGTCGCCGACCTCGACCAGGCGATCGAGTTCTACTCCAAGCTGTTCGACACCGAACCGTCCAAGGTCCGGGCGGGATACGCCAACTTCGCCGTGGAGGAGCCGCCGCTGAAGCTGGTGCTGATCGAAGACCCCAACCAGGTTCCCGGGACGTTGAACCACCTCGGCGTGGAGGTCACGAGCACCGACGACGTCGCCGCCGCCCACCGGCGCCTCGCCGACGCCGGGCTGGCCACGGTGGTCGAGGAGGAGACGGCCTGCTGCTACGCGGTCCAGGACAAGGTCTGGGTCGACGGCCCGGGCGGTGAGCCCTGGGAGATCTACACGGTGCTGGCCGACTCGGACGAGCCCGCCGGACAGCTCCGGTCCGCGGCCCCCGGACAGTCGGCGTGCTGCGCCGACCGCTGACATCGATGCACCTGGTCACCATCGGGGGGAGCGACGGCGGCATCTCGGCGGCGCTGCGGGCCCGTGAGCTCGATCCCGACGTCGACATCAGCGTCGTGCTGGCCGACGCCTATCCGAACTTCAGCATCTGCGGCATCCCCTACCACGTGTCG
>JAJYWF010000025.1:17077-27274 GCA_021791635.1 Actinomycetes bacterium | reverse complement strand
GGCTACACGAACATGACCGGCTTGCTGTTCTTCGCCGGTCTGGCCGCCTGCTGGGCTCTTGGGACCGGGATCGGCACCCCCGACCGCCGGCTGGTGGAGAACGCCATCATCTGGGCTGCAGCCCTCAACGCCGTGGTGGGGTTCTTCCAGCGCTTCCCGGGGTTGAAGGCGGTCGGCCTGGGCATGTACGGGGGCAGCCAGCCCGACGGGCTGCTCGGCAACCCGGTGTTCTTCGGGGCCCTCTTGGCCGCCAGCCTGGCCCTGCTCGCCCCCCGGATGATGGAGAGCCCCGGGGTGTGGGCGCCGGTCACCGCCCTGGTGGCCTTCACCACGGCGCTGAGCGGCGAGCGCCTCCCGGTGCTGGTGGCCGTGGTGGTGGTGGCCTGGTGCCTGTGGTCCCTGCACCGCTCGAACCCGACGATCCTCGGTGACGCCGTCGGTCGGACCCGGGCCATCGTCTACGGCGCCACCAGTGCCCTCGGCCTGCTCGTGGGGGCGGTCATCCCCGGGCCGGGGGGCTTCGCCCACCACCTGGCCACCTCGACGGCCACAGAGACCTTCGGGGCCCGCTTCGGGGCCTGGCTGGTGGGCCTGCACGCCCTGGTGGCCCAGCCGGTCTTCGGCGCCGGCCCGGCCCAGTTCGAAGCGGCCACGGTCCCCCACTACTCGGTGGCCTTCGCCCGGACCACGGCCCAGCGGTTCTTCGACGACGCCCACAACATGGTGGTCGAAGTGGCGGTGACCACCGGGATCCTCGGCCTGGTGGCCTTCGCCGTCTGGGTGTTCTTCGCCTTCTCGGACCGGGGCGGGCCCATGGTCATCTTCGCCGTGGCCATCGGGGCCACCGAGCTGGCCGAGCCGCTCTACGTGGGGCTCACGTCCCTCGCCTTCTTGGCCCTCGGGGCGGCGGCCCTGCGCAGCGAGCACCCCTGGGCCTGGTCCCCCGACGGGGGCACCCCGGCCACGGGTTCGGGCCAGGGAGGGAAGGGGTCCGGACCGCCGGGTGCCAGAGCGCGACGGGCCGCGCCCGCCGAGCCGGGTGCCCCGGGCACCCCGGGGTTCATCAGTGCCCTGCCCGGCGCCGTGAAGGTGGCCTCGGTGGTCCTGGTCTCGGTGGCGACCGTGGCCGGGCTGGTCCTCATCGTCGGCGACATCGCCCAGCAGCGGGCCGCCACCTCTCCCGAGCCGACAAAGGCCGCGGCCGCCATCGGTGACGGCAACACGGCCAACACCCTCCTCCCGGCCTGGCCCACACCAGCGGTGACCCTGGCCGAGGCCCACTACGCCATCGGGACCCGGGGGCACAGCGGGGCCGCCCAGGCCGTCCGCTGGTCACGGATCGCCGTCCAGCGGAACCCGACCCAAGCCCTCTACTGGTACTACCTGGCCGCCTACCAGTTCTCCGCCGGCAACGACGCCGGTGCCCGGGCCGCGGCCCACAGCGCCCTGGCGGTGAACCCGGTGTACACCGCGCCGCTCAACCTCCTGGCCGACATGGCCTACCTCGACGGCAACCGGGCGGCCCAGCGCCGCTACCTGGTCGAGTCGCTGCGCTACACACCCAGCCAGAAGGACGATCGTGAGTACTTGAGCGGGAAGTGCAAGCCGGTGCTGTCGACAACATTCGGGTCCCGCGGCGTCCAGAAGAGCTGCGGCCACTGAGCGGAGGTCCCCGGCGAGGCGGCGCGGCGGGACCGCGAGCTGTGGGACAATTTCCAGGGTGAGGGGGTCGGCGCGGTGAGGGGGTCGGCGCGGTGAGGGGGCTGCGGCGCTGGGCCATGATCCTGGCCCCGGTCGTCGTGGTCGTCGTGCTGGGGGAGCTGCACGCCCACCTGGTGGGGCACTACCCGTTCACCGGCACCCAGCGGTTCTTGTGGACCTTGGGCTACATCGTCCTCCTCGAGCTCTCGGCCTACGTGTCGGGGGCCTTCGACCTCCAGCGGACCAGGGTGGGGGCACTGTGGGCCGGTGTCGGGGCGGCGGTGGGGGGCGGGGTGGCCATCTCGCTGCTCCAGCTCGCCCTCGGCTCCCTGCTCCTCCCCCGCGAGGTGGTGCTCGGGGCGGCGCTGCTCCTGCTGCCGATCTACGTCGCGTTGGCGCTGTCGGCCGAGCGGGCCCACAGCCAGGGGGCGGGCGAGGACCGGGTGCTCGCCGTCGTGGGACCCGAAGAGGCCGCGGCCCTGGACGCTGATATCCGTCGGTCACCCGAACGGGCCGCCTCCTTGGTGCAGGTCCTGCACCCCGGGGTGGCCGGTGCCCTGGTGGAGGCGGCCACCTCGACTCGGGCCACGGTGATCGTGCTCGGACGCGAGGCCCAGGCCGACGAAGTGGTGGTGGCCCACGCCGCGGTGCTCCACGGACGGGGCCTGCGCATCCGCACCCTCAGCGTCTTCTACGACGAGTGGTTGGGCAAGCTCCCCCTCGCCGACCTCGAGCGGGTCTCGCTCATGTTCGACATCCAAGAGCTCCACGCCCCCGCCTACGCCCGGGCCAAGCGGGTGGTCGACCTGGCGGCGGCGCTCTCGGCTCTCGTGGCCCTGGTCGTGGTGACCCCGGTGGTGTGGCTGGCCGACCAGGTGGCCAACCGCGGCCCGTTGTTCTACCGCCAGGTCCGGGTGGGCAAGGGCGGCCGTCCCTTCACCATCTACAAGTTCCGCACCATGACCCCCGGATCACCCGACGAAGGCCAGTGGACCACCCCCGACGACCCCCGGCTCGGGGCGCTCGGCCGGGGCATGCGCCGCCTGCACGTCGACGAGCTGCCCCAGGCGGTCAACATCCTGCGCGGTGAGCTGTCCCTGGTCGGGCCCCGTCCCGAGCAACCCCGCTACGTCGACGAGCTCGCCGCAAAGATCCCCTTCTACGACGTGCGCCACCTGGTCCTGCCCGGGGTCACCGGCTGGGCCCAGGTCAAGTTCCCCTACGGGGCCAGCGTCGACGACGCCCTGGAGAAGCTCCAGTACGAGTTCTTCTACCTGCGCCACCAGGGTCCGGTGCTCGACGCCCGCATCATGGCCCGGACGTTCCGCACCCTCGTGGCCATGCAGGGACGATGAGATCGGTCGCGGGCCGCTCCGAGGGACCGCCCCTCGAACGGGCCGGGACGACGGGCCCCTTTCGGAACCGGACCACCACCACCCTGGTGGTCCTCGCCGCCGTCTGGTCGGTGGGGCTCGTGGTGGCCGGCGCGGTGGTGCCGGCCTACGACTCTTCGACCACGACGATCACGTCCACGTCCACCCCCGGCTCGGTACCCCGAACCCACCAGGTGGCGGCCCACCAGACCACGGCGACGCTGCTCGCGGTGAACGGACCCAAGGTGCTCGTCCTCCTGGCACTGCCCCTCCTGGCCACGGTGATCGTCGCCGGGCTGCTGGCCTGGGAGCACTCGCGTGGCCGGCCGGGCGCCGTCGTGGCGGCGTGGGTCGTGACGGCGCTCGTGGGCCTGGTGGCCCAGGCCGGGATCCTCACCGTCGGGTCGTTCGTCCTACCGGTGCCGGCCCTGCTCGCCGCCGCCTGCGCTCGGTCGACCCAGGAGCCGGGCCGGCTCAGTCAAGGACCGACGAGGCCACCCGCTCTTCGAGGGCCCGGTCGTCGGACCACGAGAGCTGCCAGAGCTTGGCCCGGCGGAAGTAGAGCTGGATGTCGAAGTCGACGGTGAAGCCGATGCCGCCGAAGACCTGCTGGGCCATCGCCGTCACGTCGCGGAACGTCTTGCAGGCAAAGAGCTTCGCCTGGGGAGCCAGCCTCTCGGCCGAGGGCCGGCCGGTGGCCCGGGCCCAGGCCGCTTCGTGGACCAGCTGCTCGGCGCCGTCGACGGCGGTGACGGCGTCGGACAGGTAGTGGGCGATGGCCTGGAAGGCGCCGAGCGGCTTGTCGAACTGGTGGCGGTCCTTGGCGTACTGGACGGTGATGTCGAGGGCGTAGCGGGCGCCGCCCACGGCTTGGGCGGCCAGGAGCACCAGGCCGTCGTGGAGCACCCGCTCCCAGGTGGCCCAGCCCGATCCGGCCGGGCCGATGAGCTCGGCGCCGCCCACGGCATGGAGGTCCACGTCGTACTGGGTGTCCGAGGCGATCGAGAACCGCTGGGTGAGGGTCACCCCCTCGGCGGTGGGGTCGACCAGGAACAGGTCCACGTCGGTCGGTCCCTCACCGGTGCGGGCCAGCACCACCAGGCGCCGGGCGGCGGCGGCGAAGGCCACGTGGCGCTTGCGCCCGGTGATCGAGAAGGCGTCGCCGTCGGGGACGGCCCGGGCCTGGACGCCGAGCGGGCCGTAGCCGCTCTCGGGCTCCAGCCACGCCGGGGTGAGCACCGCCTCGCCGGTGACGACGGCCGGGAGCCAGGCCTCCTGCTGGGCGGGACTGCCGGCGGTGGCCAGCACCCCGCCCCCCATGACGGCGCTGGCGAAGTGGGGCACCGGGGCCAGGGCCCGACCGAGCTCCTCGTAGAGCGCCGCCCCTTCGAGGAGGGACATGCCCGACCCACCGAAGCGCTCGGGCAGCATGAGCCCGATCAGGTCCAAGGCCCCCATCTGCTCCCACAGGGCGCTCGGGAAGCCCAACGGGTGGTCCTCCATCTCCCGCACCACCGACAGCGGGCAGTGCTCGGCCAGCAGCTCGCGCACCGTGGCGGCCAGGAGCTCCTGCTCGGGTGAGAATTCCAGGTCCAGCACGGCTCAGCCCACCTCGTCTTCGGGTCGGGGTCGCCACCGCTCGGCGCGGCGGGACCAGGGATTGTCGTCAGGGGAGACCGGGAGGGCCAGTCGGGCGCGGCACGTGGTCTTGGTGTCGCCGTCCACCGACAGCCCGACGGCCACAGTGGCCCACCCGCAGCCCACGGCGTCGACCGACGTGCCCTCGACCACGCCGCTCAGCTCCATGGTGTCGCCGGGGAACACCGATCCGGCCATGCGGAAGGTGATGGTCCCCAGCCGGCCGTGGGGCCCGCTCCAGTCGGTCAGGTACCGCTCGAACCAAGCCGCCTGGTTCGGGGTGTTCAAGAAGATGTCCCGCGTGCCGTTGCGGTCCCGGGCGAAGTCCTTGTCGTGGTGCATCGGCCGCCAGTCACGGGTGGCGAGCGCACCCAGCACCACCGTGGTGGCGCTCACGTCGTACCTGAGCACGTCGAGACGGTGGCCGGCCGCCACGTCACCGAGGAGTCGGAGCGGCGGGGTCACGTCGGCCTCCGGTAGCCGAAGCCGGTGTAGGACTCGGTGCCCACCAGGTCGTCGGCCTGGTTCCGGTAGACGACCTCGATCACCCAGAACCGGCCGGTGCCGAGCTTGGTCGTCTTCTCCGAGCTCACCGAGCGCAGCACCTGGTGAGTCCGCAGGACGTCACCGGGGCGCACCGGCTCGTAGAAGGTGATGGTGTTGTCGGTCATCACCGCTTCGGGCAGCCCGAAGAGCTCCTTCAGGTCGAAGTGGACCTGGAGCGGGAGGGCCGGCTCGGCCCGGCCGGGCGCCCAGTGGTGGGGCCTGAACCACACCGAGAGCATGGTGGAAGGGGCGATCGGGCCCCCGGCCAGCTCCCGGGCCACGTCGTCGTCCCAGAACAGCGGGTTCCCGTTCTCCACCGACGCGCAAGAGGTCCAGATGTAGCCCCTCTCGACCGGGAACTCGCCGACGGTCGGGTACTGCTCGACGCCCACGAGGGCCTCGGCACGGGCCAGGGGGTCGCTCACGCGATCGCTCCGCTCAGCCGCCAGGCGGCGAGATCGGTCGGGTCCACCCCGGCCCCGACCAGGAGGTCGTCGGTGTCGGTGGCCCCGGGGACGGGGAGGACCGGCGGGACGTCGGGGCGGGGCATCCCGGCCAGAACTGGGGCCACCTGGCGCAGGGACCCGCACCCCGGGCGGGTGGCCTCCGACGTCGCCCGGCGGTGGACGAACTGCTCGTCGCCGGGGACCTCCGCCACGGTGAGCACCGGGGCCACACAGGTGTCGGCCCCAGACAGCAGGGCCACCCAGTGGTCGCGCCCGGCGCCGGCGAAGGCCGCGGCGAAGTCGGCCCGCATCCGGTCCTGGACCGAGTCGTCGAGCTGGTGGTCCACCCACTGCTCGCAGCCGAGGGCCCGGCACAGGTTGGCGAAGAACTTCGGCTCGATGGCCCCGACGGCCAGCCACCGGTCGTCGGCGGTCCGGTACGTCCCGTAGCAGGCGTAGCGTCCCGAGAGGATGTCGTGCCCGGGGACCGGCTCGGCCCCGGTGGCCAGGTGCTCGTCGACGGCCAGGGACATGAGCCACAGCACGCCGTCGGCCACCGAGACGTCCAGGTAGGCGCCCTCACCCGTGGCCGCCCGTCCGGCCAGGGCGGCGCAGACGGCCAGGGCGGCGTGCATCCCGCCCCCGGCGGCGTCGGCCACCGTCGCTCCGGGCAGGGGTGGTCCCCCGTCGGCCCGGGGCTCGGTCATGGCCAGGTAGCCGCCGACGGCCAGGTAGCAGACGTCGTGGCCGGCCCAGCCCGAGCGGGGCCCGTCCTGGCCGTACCCGCTGGTGGAGCAGTACACGATCCCCGGGTTGACCCCGGCCACCTGGCGGTAGCCGACGCCCAGCCGGTCCACCACCCCGGGGCGGAAGCTCTCGACCACCACGTCGGCCCGGGCGGCCAGGGCCAGGAACGCCCGGCGGCCGGCGTCGGCCTTCAGGTCGACCTGGACCCGCCGCATCCCCCGATGGCCGCTGTAGGCGTAGAACGGCGGCTCGATGGGCGAGGCCCCGGCGCTCGGGACCGGTCCGACCTTCACCACCTCGGCCCCGTAGTCGGCCAGGATCCGGGTGCAGCGCGCCGCCGGTCCCACGCTCGAGAGGTCCAGCACGGTCGTCCCGGCCAGGGGGCCGCCGGCGTGGGCCGCCGCGTCGGATGGGAGGTCGCGGGGCGCGGTCACCCTAGAAATTCTTCGGCAGTCCCAGCTTGCGCCGGGCGATGATGTTCTTCTGGATCTCCGAGGCCCCGCCGCCGATGGTGTCGATGACCGTGTAGCGGTAGGTGGACTCGGCCCGGCCCTCCATCGGGGCGTCGGCGGTCTTCACCCGGAGCTGGCTGCCCGGGCCGGCGATGTCCATGGAGGCGTCGGCCAGGCGCTTGGAGAGCTCGGTGGCGAAGAGCTTGTACTCGGAGGCTTCGGCGGTCGGCGCCGCGCCGCCCTTGGCCGACTCGAAGACGAACTTCAGCCCCATCACCCGCGCCACCTCGGCTTCGGTGACCAGTTGGGCGATGCGCCGGCGGACCACCGGGTCGTCCTTCAGTGCCACGCCGTCGCGCACGGTGGTGCGCACGTAGTCGATGAGCAGCTCCAGGCGCTGGGCGATGGGCGAGAAGGTGAACATGGTGAAGCGCTCCAGGTCCAGGGCCTCGGAGATGTACTGGAACCCCCGGTTCACTTCGCCCACCACGTGGTCGTCGGGGACGAACACGTCGTCGAGGTACACCTCGTTCGTCCGCTCGTCCCCCATGGTCCAGATGGCGTTGACGGAGATCCCCTCCTGGTCGATGGGGACCAGGAACAAGGTGATGCCGTGGTGCTTGGGGGCCTGGGGGTCGGTGCGGGCCCCCACCCAGTACCACTCGGCGAAGTGGGCCGACGTGGTCCACGTCTTCTGGCCGTTCAGCACCCAGCCGCCGTCGACCTTGGTGGCCTTCAGCTGCATCGAGGCGGCATCGGAGCCGGCGTTCGGCTCGGAGTAGCCCACGGCGAACTCGACTTCGTTGCGCAGGATCTTGGGCAGGAACTCGCGCTTCAACGTCTCGTTGCCGTGCCGGATGAGGGTCTTGCCGATGATGCCCACGCCCTTGCCGATCTGGGGTCCGCCCCGCCCGGCGAGCTGTTCGTTCAGGAGGTACTCGTAGACGCCCTGTTGTTCGCGGCCGCCGTACTCGGCCGGCCACGTCATGCCCAGCCACCCCTGCCGGCCCAGCTCGGCCATGAAGGCCCGGCGCTTCGGGGTGTCCACGATCTGGGCCATGTTCTCCCGGGTCAGGTCGAAGACCTCGGGGTCGGCGTGGGCGTCCAGGAAGGCCTCGACCTCCTTCACGAAGGCGGCCTGCTCGGGTGAGAACTCGAAGTCCATCGTGGCTCCCTGGCGTGGGTTCGTGGTCGGCGGCTCGGTGCTGCGCGGCCGGGTGCTGCGTGGCCGGGTGCTGCGTGGCCGGGTGCTGCGTGGCCCCGGGGCGGCGCCCGGGATCGGATCTGACACACCGTCAGATTCGGTGGCCAGCATAGCTCCCTCCACCGGGTGGTGGTTGTTCCCGGCGGGGGCGGCCACTAACCTTTCTCACCCGTCATGCTCCTAGGTGCAGCTCCACCACCGGAAGCACGTCCCCGTCCCGGCCCACCCGGTCGGCGCGGCCGGGCGCCGACCGCGATCGCGGTCGTGGTCGCACTCCTCGGGGCGCTCTTCACCTCGGTGGGGCCCCTCGCCGGGACGGCCTCGGCCGGGACGGGCTCGCCCACCATCCAGTCCGACCAGGCCCAGGCGTCCCAGATCGAGCAGCAGATCATCAACCAGGGAACGAACATCCAGAACCTGGTGAGCCGATCGGACCTGGCCCAGGCCACCGAGACCGCCGACCAGGCACGCGTCGCCGCCGACGCCGCCAAGCTGGCCGCCGACCGCCAGCACCAGGCCCAGGCCATGGCCCAGCTGCGCCGGGTGGCGATCCACGCCTACGTGACACAGGCCGGGCTGGCCGCCCACACACCGGTGGTCTCCATGTTCGGCGCCGCGAACGCCACCGCCGAGATCAGCCGGAAGGAGTACAGCGACGTGGCCGCCGGCAACCTCACCGTCGCCGTCGCCAACCTGCGCACCGCCCGTAACGCGACCCAGGCCGTCCAGACGGCGGACCAGAACGCCACCAACCAGGCCCAGTCGGAGGTGACGACGCTGGCGGCGGACCGGAGGACCGCCCAGGCGGCACTCAACAGCGAGCAGGCGATGCTCAGCCAGGTCAAGAGCAACCTCCAGACACTCCTCGCCGCCGCCGCCCAGCAGGCCGCGGCCCAGCAGCGGGCGGCGGAGCAGGCCCTGGCCGCCCAGCAGCAGGCCGCCCAGGCCGCCCTCCTCGCCCAACAGTTGGCCCAGCAGCAGGCCCGACAGCAGGCCCAGCCACCGACCCCGGCGCCGACCCCCGGACCGGGGTCGTACTCGAACCCGCTTCGGGGCATCTCGGGGTTGACCCCCGAGCGGATCGACCAGGGAGTGGACTACAGCGGCTACGGCCCCATGTACGCCATCGGCGACGGTGTGGTGCTGAGCACGGTGAACACAGGTTGGCCGGGCGGGACCTTCATCGCCTACCGGCTCACCGACGGTCCCGGAGCCGGTCTGGTCGTCTACGTCGGCGAGGACCTCAACCCGGCGGTGAGCGTGGGCCAGCAGGTGACTTCGGCCACCGTGCTCGGCACACTCTACGAAGGGCCCAACGGGATCGAGACCGGGTGGGCCGACCCGTCGGCCGACGGGGTCACCATGGCCAGGGACTACGGGCAGTTCTCGGGGACAAACTCGACGGCGTTCGGGGCCAACTTCTCCCAGCTGCTCCAGTCGGTCGGGGCTCCGGGGGGAGTGTTGCAGAACACACCCCCGACAGGTACCCTGCCGCCCGGGTGGCCGCAGTGGTGAGGGGGGGCGAGCACCACGTTCGGGCCCCCTTGTCCTCCGGGCGCCCGTAGACGGCTGCTGACCGGGGTGCCGCGTCCCTAGACGCGGTCACGGGCCGGTGTGCCGGCGGAGTGGGGAAGCACCGAGCAGAGAGGACATCACCCATGCGCTCGAAGACGACCTGGGTACCCGTTGCGGCGCTGGTGGCGTCCGCCCTCCTGGTCGGGGGGCTCACGGCAACCGCGGGAGCGTCCAGCACCCACCGAAGGCCGGCGGCCGACGCCGGGGTGTTCGTCGGTCACACGATGAACGGCAGCGCCGTTCCGTGCGTGGTGCAGCCCGACCAGGTGCGGGTGTGCCACGGCGACGAGAGCGGTGTCGGTCAACCGGACTACCGCCTCAAGAGCTTCGACGGGACGCCCCTGGCCGTCTACGTCATCCTGCCGCCTACCCGCAGCTCGGGATCGAACGGGAACTACCCCCTGGTCGTGCAGAGCCACGGCTGGGGCGACCCGCCCTCGGGGCTGAACGACGCGCAGTTCGGGGGGCCGACGGCGAACGAATGGGCGAGTGACGGGTACGCCGTCCTCCAGGTC
>JAJYWF010000025.1:0-17067 GCA_021791635.1 Actinomycetes bacterium | reverse complement strand
TGGGTGGGGCGACTCGTGCGGCACCGCCACATCACGCCTCGTCAACCCGGCGGCCTGCGCGAACGGGTACATCCACCTCGACGACTACCGCTACGAAGCCCGAGACATCCAGTACGCGATCGGGCTCCTGGTCGACGACCACCTGGTGAACCCGAACCGCATCGCCGCGACCGGCGAGTCCTACGGAGCAGGCGTGTCCTTGGAGCTGGCCACCTTGAACAACCGCGTCATGCTGCCGAACGGGAAGCTCGTACCCTGGCGCAGCCCTGACGGGACGCCGCTGCACATCGCCGCCGCCGCCCCCTTCGCCGGGTTCAGCGACCTGGCCTACGCACTCATGCCGAACGGACGGACGCTCGACTACCGGGTCGCCACGCCGACGACCGACCTCTCACCGATCGGGGTCGCCAAGGAGTCGATCGTGAACGGGCTCTATGCCCTCGGAGAGCTCGAAGGCAACTACGCCGGCCCGAAGGCGACCGTGGACAACGTGTCCAGCTGGGAGCAGACGATCTCGGCCGGCGAGCCGTACACAACTCCGGCCGACCGGTCGATGGTGAAGCAGATCGCCCAGTTCCACTCGTCGTACTACCTGCTCGACGGGTCCTACGGCATGAAGCGAGAAGCACCGGCGCCGCTGCTGCTGTCGAACGGCTTCACCGACACAATCTTCCCGGTCAACACAGCGGTGCGGTACTACAACCTGGACCGCTCCCTCTACCCGTCCGCGCCGATCTCGCTGTTCGACTTCGACGGCGGCCACATGCGCGGGCAGAACAAGCCCGCGGAGCTCGAGATGCTGAGCGCCCGCATCAAGTCGTTCATCGAGTACTACCTCAAGGGTTCGAAGGCAAAGCCGACGATGGGTGCGACCGCCCTCACCGAGACCTGTCCGAAGACAGCTCCGGCCGGTGGCCCGTACCACGCCAGCACCTGGGCCGGGCTCCATCCCGGTGAGGTCGTCTACCACTCGTCGGCCGCCCAGACGGTCGACTCGTCGGCCGCGAACCCCACCATCTCCAAGACCTTCGACCCGGTCTACGGAGGCGGCGCCTGTGCCGCCGTGACGGCGACAGAGACCGCCCAAGGCCCGGGCGTCGCCATCTACCGCCTACCGGCGGCCACGGGTTCGGGCTACACCCTCCTCGGAGCCCCGACGGTGAGCGCTCGCTTCCACGTGACCGGGCAGTACCCCTACGTCACCGAGCGCCTGCTCGACGTCAACCTGGCGAACGGCACCGAGACGCTCATCACCCGCGGCATCTACCGGATCGACGCTTCCTCGCAGAAGGGCGCCCAGGTGTTCCAGCTCAACCCCGGTGCATGGCACTTCGCCGCCGGACACGCCGCCGAGCTCGAGATCCTGGGGCAGGACACACCGTACACGCGCCCTTCGAACGGGACGTTCACGGTCTCGGTCTCGGACTTGGGGCTCCTGCTCCCGGTCCACGAGGTTCCCGGCGCCCGGGGTACGCCTTCGGTGGTGCGCAGGTGGAGCAGCGGCACGTTTGGTGGGGCGCCCAAGAAGTGAGCGACCGGCTGGGGTAGCCGGCTGGGGTAGCCGGGCCCGGGGGAGTAGCCGGGTCCGGGGGAGCAGCCGGGCCCCGGGGCAGCCGGGCCCGGGGGGCAGCTGGGCACCGGGGGAGCAGCCGGGCCCGGGGCTCTCCTCCCCGCCGCCTCAGCCTTCCCCGGGGCTCTCCTCGTCGGAAGCGTAGGACGGGGTGGGTATCCCGCCTCCGGTCGCCGGTGCCGTGGCCGGAGCAGCTGCCGGTGCGGGGTCGGCAGGCGCAGTCCCCGCAGGCGGTGTCCCCGCAGGCGGTGTCCCCGCAGGCGCAGTCCCGGCAGGCGCAGTCCCACCGGGGATATAGCTGCCGCCCTCCCCTGGAGGTGGGACCGCCGCGGTGACCGAGATCGGGCCGTGGGCCGCCTCGAACGCGGCCAGCTGATGCACGAGCTCTTCGGCGCGGGCGGCGGCACCGGGCTGCGCTCGACCGGCCTGAGCCAGGTAGGTGAGGCCGCCCAGCTCGAGCAGCATCGCGTCGGCCTGCCGCTTGGACTGCATCTGCATCAGGCGCTCCTGGCCCACCTTGGCCCCCTCCTGGGCCTTGTCGGCCAGCGCGCTGGCCTGGCTCTTCACCTTGTCCATCAGTCCCATGATCTCCTCCTCTCATCCCCGGAACGTCACGTGCCGGTCGTCGTTGCGATCTCGGTGGGGACGGACTCCGGTCGTGTCCCGCCCGGTTGGCAGCTTCAGCTACAACTTCAGCTTCGCAGGAAGTCTCCCAGCATCCCGCCCACCGATCCGCCGGCCACACCCCCCGCCACCGCGTCAGCCGTCGTCTCGTTCCCACCGAAGTACGGCTGCAGGGCGGCGGCCAGGTTCGACAGCGGCATCGACTGGAGCAGAATGGTCCCCGGACCGGTCAGGGTCACGATCCAGTGACCGTCACCGCCGGCGTAGCGGTTGGCGATGCCCTGGAGGCGTGACACCTGAAAGGTCACGCTCTCCTGGAAGGCACCGATGTGGCCGGGGTGGACGACGAGGCCTTGGCCGGCGCCCAGCTCGTAGGTGGTGAGCTCGCCCGACAGCTCGACCCAGGCCGTGCCCTGGCCCTCGAGGCGCTGGAGCACGAACCCCTCGCCCCCGAACAGCATCCCCTTCAAGTTCTGCTGGAAACCCATCGACGGGACGATCCCCGGCGTGCCGCAGATCCACCCGTGCCGGTGGACCAGGTATCCCTGCCCGTCGGCGACCTCGAGAGGGACGATGTGGCCGGGGAGCTTGGCCGCGAAGGCCACCATGCCGGGGCCGCCGGTCGGCTCGTAGTGGGTGAGGAAGATGCTCCCCCCGCCCACCGCCCGCTTCAGCCCAGCCATCAGGCCGCCACCGCGCCCACCCGCGCCACCTGCGGAGGTGGTCTGGGTCATCTGCATGTTGGTGGTCATCCACGAGAGCTCTCCGTGATCGGAGATGATCGATTCACCCGGGTCCAGGACCATCTCGAGCACCGGCATCGTCGAACCCTTTATCTCTGCCTTCATCGTGTACGACCTCCATCCCTCTCCGACCGACCCACCGGGATCGCGACCCCAACGGCGCAATTACTCCAGAGTGTGGCAAACCTCTCGCGGCCTGTCGAACCGAACGGAGCCTTCCGAGCATCGTCGCTCCTGGGGCTACGGCCCTGAGTGCGGACCCGTCCCGGCCGGGTGCCGGCGTGGGGGTGGCTGCTGTGGCGTGTGGTGGTCAGTTCGCCCGAACCGCTGCCGGACGCCGTTGACTGGAGCCGATCCCGCCGACAGGCCGGTTCAGGAGGCCAGACGGTGCTTGATCTCGATCACGTCGGTCTTCAGCGTGTCCATGTCCGACCTCTGCTCATTCAGATCGGAACGAAGGTCGGCGATCTCGGCGCGAACGGCTCCGAACGGTCAATCACCACCGAGAGGGCCAGCTCCATGGAGTCTCGCACTTCGAAGCGAGTGCCGTGAAGTCCTGACGCTGCCGGGCCACCACGTCCTTCAGCACCGCGACGGTCTGCGGCAGCTCCAAGAGATCGTCGGTGAGCAGCTGCCGGCGAACGTCCTCTCGGAATTCAGGGTCGTTTCGCAGCGCCTTGGGAAAGCGACTGGAGTGACTCCCACCACCCGTCGGGTCGTGAGAGAACTGACACAGCGTCAGCTCCGGGCATCGCGTCCGGCTACCATCGGCGGGGTGCGTGGCATCGTCGGCGCTGCCGGCTACATCCCATTCCGGCGGCTGAGCCGATCCGAGATCGCCACCGTGTTCTCCGCCGGCGGGGGCAAAGGGACGCGGGCGGTGTCCGGTCACGACGAAGACACCACCACCATGGGGGTGGAAGCCGCCCGGCTGGCCCTCCGTTCCTGTGGCGGTGCGACGCCCTCGGCCTTGTGGTTCGCCACCACGAGCCCGGCCTACCTGGACAAGACCAACGCCACCGCCGTCCATCGGGCCCTCCGGCTGCCCGGGGATGTACCGGCCTACGACTTCGGCGGAGCGCTCCGTTCGGGCATCGGGGCCCTCTCGGCGTCCCTCGGCTCTTCGGGCACCGTCCTGGTGGTAGCCGCCGACCAGCGTGACGGCCTTCCCACGAGTGCCGACGAGTCTGCCGGCGGTGACGGTGCCGCGGCGCTTGTCGTGGGTGACGGAAGGGGCGAGGGCCCGTTGCTCGCCGAGCATCTCGGCGGGGCGTCAGCCACCGACGAGTTCGTCGACCGCTGGCGCGTCCCGGGCGAGCGCCGGGACCGGCTGTGGGAGGAGCGCTTCGGTGAGACCCGATACCTCGAGCTCGGGCTCGACGTCTGGGGGCGGGCCTGCGAGGGCGCCGGCGTGGCCCCCGAGAGTGTGTCGAAGGTGGTGGTGACCGGGATGCACTCCCGGGCGGTGGCGGCACTGGCGAAGAAGCTCGGCATAGCCGAGGGCGCCCTGGCCGACGATCGATCGCGGGACGTGGGCCAGACCGGTTGTGCCCATCCCATGGTCGTCCTGGCCTCGGTCCTCGAGGACGAGGCGCAGGGGCAGCGCCGCGGCGAAGTTCCCGCCGGCCGGGTCGTGGCACTCATCCACTTGGCCGACGGCGCCGACGCGCTGATCTTCCGGACCACGTCCGAACTGGCCCGGTGGCAACCGACGCGCTCGGTGAACGATCAGGTCGCGTGGGGTGCTCCGGTCCCCTATGGGAAGTTCCTGTCATGGCGGGGCATGCTCACCCTGGAGCCGCCACGCCGTCCAGAGCCTCCTCGTGTCTCATCCACCGCCGCCTGGAGGAGTGAGGAGTGGAAGTACGGTTTCGTGGGGGCTCGGGATCGGTCGAGCGGTGCCGTGCACCTTCCCCCTTCCCGGGTGTCGATGAAAGGTGGCGCCTTCGACGACATGGAGCCGGTGCCCATGGCCGACTCCGAGGGGACGATCGTGACGTTCACCGTGGACCACATGGCGTACTCCCCGAGCCCACCCATCGTCTTCGCCGTGGTGGACTTCGTCGGGGGCGGGCGATTCCCGGTCGAGCTCACGGACGTCGATGCCGGAACCTTGGCCGTGGGAGATCGCGTCGAGATGACCTTCCGGCGCCTGTTCACCGCCGACGGCATCCACGACTACTTCTGGAAGGCTCGTCCGGTTCGGAACGGGCCGCCACTGGCCGAAGGGAGCAACCAGTGACCGTTCTCGCTGCCGACGTCCGACACTCGCCGGGACCCGGAGTGTCGGGTCGATGACCTCGCACGGTATTCGCGATCGAGTGGCGATCGTGGGCATGGGCTGCACCAGCTTCGGAGAGCGCTGGGACAAGGGTTTCGACGACCTGGTGGTCGAAGCCGCCCGTGACACGTTCACTTCGGCCGGGATCACCAAGGACGACGTGGACGCCTACTGGATCGGCACCGCCCAAGGCGGCATGAGCGGCATCACCCTGGCCCGCCCGCTCCAACTCCAGGGCAAGCCCGTCACCCGGGTAGAGAACTACTGCACCACCGGCTCCGAGGCCCTGCGTGCCGCGGCCTACGCCGTGGCGTCCGGCGCGTATGACGTGGCGATGGCCGTAGGCGCCGAGAAGGTAAAGGACAGCGGGTACCAAGGCCTGAATGCCGCCCCCCCACCCAACGACGGCACGGCCCGGACGCTCACTGCCGCCGCCATGTTCTCGATGGTGGCTCCGGCCTACGCCGCCAAGTACGGGGTGGACGACGATCAGATGGCCGACGTCTTGGCCACCATCTCGGCCAAGAACCACCACAACGGTGCCCGCAACCCCCGGGCTCAGTTCCGCCGGGAAGTCTCGAAGGAGACCATCTTGGCCTCGCCCCGGGTGGCTGGAGGCCTCGGGGTGTTCGACTGCGCCGGTGTTGCCGACGGGGCGGCGGCGGCCATCGTGGTCCGGGCCGAAGACGCGCACCGCTACACCGATCGGCCGCTATACATCAAGGCGTTGTCGTTCGCCGCCGGGAGCGGCTCGGGCCTGATCGACCCGGACTACGACTACACCCACTTCCCTGAGTGCGAGACCACGGCCACGGACGCCTACCTCCAGGCCGGTATCACCGATCCGCGGCGCCAGCTGGCGTTTGCCGAGGTCCACGACTGCTTCACCCCCACCGAGCTGGTCCTCATGGAAGATCTCGGCTTCTCGGCCCGTGGAGAAGCCTGGAAGGACGTCCTGGCCGGCACGTTCGCCCTGGACGGCGAGCTCCCGGTCAACCCCGACGGTGGGCTGAAGAGCTTCGGGCACCCGGTCGGGGCCTCGGGGCTGCGGATGTTCTTCGAGTGCTGGCTCCAGCTCCGGGGCGAGGCTCCCCCTGAGCGCCAGCTCCGGAGCGACCGCACTCTGGCGCTCACCCACAACTTGGGCGGCTACCCAGGGGAGATGGTCTCCTTCGTCTCGGTGGTGGGCACCGAACCCGGCTGAGCCTCGGATCCGAGACCGTCGGGAGCCGTGACTGACCCGACCCGAACGATCACAGGTATCGGACTACTTGGACCACGACTTCCGGACGGCCCGGCCGGCCCGGGTCGTAGCGGTCCCGATCGGATGACGGGCGTAGTAGACGGCGCGTACCGGCTTCGGCGTGGCCCTCCGCTTGATCGATCCGGCAGTGCTGCGAACCGGGTGGGCAGCCCGCCGGAGTGGGCGAACCAGCAAGCCGCGCCGGAAGCTCAACGCGACTCCGCTCGGGTCGCCTCCGGGTCCACCGCCTGGAACCGAGCCACGGTGAAGGCGATGATGGTGGGGACGGTCAGGGCGAACACGGCCAACATCAAGCTGAGGACCAGCAGCATCTTCCCGCGGGTGCCGTCGTAGACGAACACGTACTCGAGCATCCCGGCTACCACGCAGTAGGCCAGTAACGCCCAACGCCACACCCGGAAGAACAGCCCCCAGGCGAACACTCGCAGGCGCACGAGCAGCACGAGGTTGGTGACGATCAGCACGGCCGCAGCACCGAGCAACCCGAAGGGCACCCCCAGGGGCGAATGGCGGGGGAGGTAGGCGGACATGTAGATGCCCCCCACGACGATGAGGGCCAGGGTGACGGTGGCGATCTCCGTCACCGGCGGCAGCCCGGTCGGCACCTCCGGGCCGGACCCGGCCTCCGGCGTGACGGCAGGACGGATGCCGGGGTCCACGTCGGCGGGGGCGTTGGCGGGGGCGTCGGCGGTCACGTCGCCAACCTGGTCATGATGATGAGCGTGGCCACCTGCATCGCACCGGTGATGCCCGCTGAGTACACGAAGCGCTTCATGAGCCGTCCGATGACCTCACCGTCGGGTTGGGGCTTCTTCAGCTCGAAGAGGACGGCGATGTTCGCCGGCTCCAGGATCCCGAGAGCGACGACGGTCATGATCCCGACCACCACGAAGGACACCACCACCCAGGCGTGGTGGGGGTAGGCGGAATCAAGCGTGCCCAGATGGCGAGCCAGCTGGAAGCCCGCCCCCAGGGTCATCGTCACCAGGGTCGGCATGATCACCAGCATCTTGGGCATGAACCGGGTGGTGAACTCGATGCGCGCCGGAATGGAGAGCCGACCCAGGATCGGCCCGATGACAAACCCTACGAAGAGATCGATCCCGGTCCACAGCCCTCCACCGACGACGTGGTAGAAGTCCAGGGCCCACAGCCAGTTCCCGGCGATCGACACCACCAGGCCGATCAGGACGATCGCCACGAAGGGCAGGGCTCGAAGGGGGACGATCTGGAACGCGGGCCTCGTCAAAGGCGGGGTCCCCGGAGGACCTCCGGGGCCGACACCCTCGGGCCCCGCCCTCGGAGTAGTGCCGCTCGGGGCCGTCACCTCTTGCACTTCTTGCACCGTGGTGGTGTCGACCATCGCTCCCCCTCGCCCGTCACCTCCGCTGGACGGTCGCCCGCTTGGCGACCTGCCCGACATCGGCCGGCGAATCATACCGCGCACCACTTCGTCGATCGATCCTGAAGCCGTCACATTCGCAGCTCCCACTCGTTGTAGGTAGTGGACTGCCCGGTGCCACCCAGGACGCGGGCGGATGTGCGGCGGATGCGGGGGCGGACCCGAACGGCGGTCGGCGTGAGAACAGCGCGGCCGAGCGCTCGACCGAATGCACCCGGAGGGGGGAGCAGGTGGGAGCGCCGGTGCCGACGATCCACGGACTGGCCGGTCAGGTCCGGCGACATCCACGAAGTCCGAGACGTGAAGAGCGATCCCACGGTCCCGAGGATGCTTCGATCACGCTTGGATCGGGGTCCGGAACGAGGGGGAACGCGGAGCTGTGCCGCCGGTCTGGCGATGGACACCGGGCGCACCGCATCCCCTGCAACCGCTGCTCGTCGCGATCGGATGGGCGCACCTTCGAGAAGACGAGGACCTCCTCGGTCTACAGTGCGCCCCGGGAGGCCGGGGCGCCAGCCACCTGGTCGCTCCCCTGTACCTGATCGAGCCGGCCGGCTCACCGTCGCTCTCAGTGCGTCCGACAGGGGGTCGACGGTGATCTCGGACAGGAGCCCGGCGAGGCCCCGCCAAGACCTCCGGACGAATCCCACGCTGCCAGCAGGTGATCTCGGGGAAACGATCGGCAGCTCGGACGATCTCAGTTCGATCCTGGTCCGGGTGCTGCCCGATGGGTGGGACCGACCGATCGCCTCTCGAGATCAGGCCGCGTTCGACGCCAACGTCCGAAGCGCATGGCAGATCGTGTTCCACCGCACCGCCGCAGTCGTGCGAGATCGCCACGAGGCCGAGGAGATCACCCAGGAGGTGTTCTGCCGTGTCCTCGGCCGCCTCGCCACCGACGGATCAGATGCCAATCTGAAGCTCGCGTACCTGAAGACGGCAGCGCGGAACTTGACGTACGACCGGTGGCGACGCCTGAACCTGGTACGGGATCGGAACGCCATGTACGCGAACGATCGCTCCGGCACCCCGATGAGCGTGGAGGACGAGGTGACTGACCGTCTGGACGCCCAGGTCATCCGGGCGGCCATGAGGTCGCTGCCACCGACCCAGCGCCGAGTGCTCCGACTGCGGGTCTTCGAGGGACTGAGTGCCGGGGCCGCCGGTGCGGTGATGGGGAAGGACGCCGCTGCGGTGCGCCAGATCCAGCATCGGGCCCTGCTGGCTCTCCGTTCCCGGTTGGTAGAGAGCGGGTGGCCGCCGGCATGCACATAGGGACGAGGTGCGGATCGGGCACTGGACGGTGCTGGCCTGTAGGAGCCCACCCGCCGAGCCCGAAGTTGACCTCGTGCCCCGGCGTCACACCGACACGTGCCGTTCGTTCATAGGGGTATGCAGACCGATACGTATCAATTCCAATCGCCGCTGCCCGGCTCGCGTCCGGACCGACGGTGCTCGGGTGCCGGCGGCCACGTCGGTGCAATATGTTTCGAGGTCCCCTCCGTAGTCCTCTCCACGGTCCCCCTACCGAGCTCCACCTCTGGCGTAGACCCGAGCGCCAATGGCTGCACCGGTCCAGATCGGGCCCCCGGCGGGCACGACTTCGAGCTCGGCGACGGATCTGGGCAACCGTCGGAGCAGGATCTGGTGGAACGTGCGTGCTGTGGCGACGACGGTGCGCTCGAAGCGTTATGCCGGCGGCACTGGATCTGCGTCCACCGATTGGTCAGTGAGATGGCGCCGGGAGGGAAGGACGCCGAGGAGATCACTGGTGAAGTGTTCGCCCGGGCCATCGACCGCATCTCGACCATCCGGTGCGACGGGCGCGACCTGTGCTCGTTGCTGAGGACGATCGCTCTGGACATCGAGAGCATCGGCCGCCATCCGGGGGCCGACCTGTTCTGGTGCCACGAGGGCCGAACACCCGCGCCGTCGGTGGTCACCCATCGTGTGGACAATGGTCAGTCCTCCCGAGGCAGACGTGTCTCTCGCGAAGCCATCGCCGCCCTTCCCACCTTGTCCGGGCGACATCGGGGGATCCTCGAGCTCCGGTTGGTGGCCGGGTTCACGGTGATCGAGGTCGCGGCGCTGTGGGGTCGATCGATCGCCGACGTCTTGAAGGTCGAGGTCGGCGCGCTCAGAGCGCTCAGGGCAGAGATGCTCCCCCTGGAGTCCGAGACGACTTCAGGTCGGCCCGGATGAGCCCGGACGGCTCCGAGCTGTCCGGACACCTCGCGCTTCGCTCCGTTCGGGCGCTCGACGGTGCAATCGACGATCTGGCGCGCGACCTCGACCCCCCCGGGCATCCTGCCCCGCCCGCTTCGAGGCCCTGGTCAACGTCGCCCGACGGGTCGGACACGCCCGACGGCCCCGACGTGTCCGAGGTGGGAGAGCTCATGGTGATCGCCACCCGTCTCCTGGCCATGCCCGTCTCCACATGGGAGGAACTGGCCCCGGTGTTCGAAGGCGACCAACCGGCCCCGGTGTTCGAAGGCGACGATCCGGGCACGCCTCCGAGGTCGGTCCGTCCCCGGCTCCTTTCCCGGCTCTTCTGCGAGAAGGTCGAGGGTCCACCGCCGGACCGTCGCGGTGCAGGGCAGTTGGTGCCGACGGGAGCCCGCCGTTCGCCGCTGCCGCCGCCGCTGCCGCTGCCGCTCCCGCTGCCGCTCCCGCCTGCCGACCACCCGAGCACCCGGCCGGTGACCACCTCGGGTGCATCACCCGACGGTGCCTCGAACTGACCGGAACCGAGCGCCACCGCGGGCTGGTCGAGCCTGGGCCCGATCATCTTGCCGCAGGCGGTTATCGTCCACGACGGTGCCATGCCTTCCCATCCATCGGTCCCCAGCCGGACCTCCCGACTCATCGGACACCCGACTGAAGATCCGTCTCTGCAGGCCAGCGCGAGCGCGGGCACGGGCGCGAGCGCGAGCGCGGTGAGCGATCCCCACCCGGAGCCCATGGTGCTGGCCCGGAACCTCCAGAAGCGCTTCGGTGAGTTCGTCGCCGTGGACTCGGTCGACTTCGAGATCGAACGGGGTGAAGCCTTCGGGTTCCTCGGCCCGAACGGCGCCGGGAAGACCTCGACCATGCGGATGATCTCGTGCATGTCGCCGGTGAGCGGTGGGACCCTTCGGGTGCTCGGCATGGATCCGGCGACCCAAGGTTCCCGTATCCGGTCACGGATCGGTCTGGTCCCCCAGGAAGACTCCTTGGACCTCGAGCTCACCGTCCTGGACAACTTGACCGTCTACGGTCGCTACTTCGACCTGCCGAGGCCGGTCATACGCGAGCGGGCGATGCGCTTGCTCGACTTCGCCCAGCTCACCGAACGGGCGCACGATCGGGTGGATCCGCTGTCGGGTGGGATGAAGCGGCGCCTCACCATTGCCCGGGCCCTCATCTCGGATCCCGACCTCCTCATCCTCGACGAGCCCACCACCGGGCTCGATCCCCAGGCCAGGCACTTGCTTTGGGATCGCCTGTACCGGCTCAAGCAGGACGGGGTGACCCTGGTGATCACCACCCACTACATGGACGAGGCCGAGCAGCTCTGTGATCGCCTGGTGGTGATGGACCACGGGCGCTTCGCCGCAGAAGGCGCTCCGAGCGCGCTCATCGCCCGGTACTCGACCAAAGAGGTGGTCGAGCTCCGCTTCCGATCCGGCGAGCACGCAGAGGTCGCCCGTCGGCTCGGGGACGTGGCCGAGCGTACCGAAGTGCTCGCCGATCGCCTGCTCCTCTACACCACCGACGGTGACGCCACCTTGGCCGAGGTCCACCGTCGGGGCCTGGTCCCCGAGAGCGCCCTGGTGCGCCGATCCACCCTCGAGGACGTGTTCTTGCGCCTCACCGGTCGCACGCTGGTGGACTGAGGGGGCGGCGGCGTGACGACGGGGCTCAGGCCCACTCCGCTCTGGCTACGCGGGCTCGGGTACTGGGCCTACCAGTACAAGAGGACGTGGCGTAGCTCTGTCACCACCAGTTTCTTGTACCCCGTGCTGTACCTGGCCGCGATGGGCGTCGGGCTCGGCTCCCTCGTGGACCGCCATTCCCACCTGGTCGGCGGCGTCCCCTACTTGGACTTCATCGCACCGGGGCTCCTGGCCGCGACGGCGATGCAGATCGGGGCCAACGAGGCCATGTACCCGGTCATGGGTGCCATCAAATGGGTCCGCACGTACTTCGCCATGCTGGCAACGCCGCTCCGGGTGATCGACGTGCTGCGCGGCCACCTGGGCTGGATCGCCGTGCGGCTGATGGCCGTGTCGGCCATCTACCTCGGAGTGGTGGCGGCATTCGGCGTGATCCGTTCGCCACTCGCCATCCTGGCATTCCCGGCAGCGGTGGTGACCGGCCTCTCCTTTGCCGCGCCGATCGCCGCCTTCGCCGCCACCCAGGACGACAACGTCGGTTTCACCAGCATCTATCGTCTCGGCCTCATCCCGCTGTTCTTGTTCTCGGGAACCTTCTTCCCGGTGACCGAGCTGCCGGACTGGCTCCGCCCGGTGGCCTACGCCACTCCCCTCTACCACGGCGTGGACCTGTGCCGGGGCCTGGTGCTGGGCACGGCCGAGCTGTGGCCGTCGATCGGTGACGCCGCGTACCTGGTCATCCTCACCCTCGTCGGCTACCGCCTGGCCAGAGCGACCTTCACGAAGCGGTTGGTCGTGTGAGACGCGAGTCCGCAGGCGCCGTCGGGCGGCCCTTGACGGCCAGGTGGTCGGCATCGATCCCACTGCGGATCACGCCCACCGCCGTGCTCGGGACCCGGCGGGCCCGCAGGGTGGTCGAACGCAACATCTGGGTGTACCGCCGGGGCTGGATGTACCTGGTCTCGGGGTTCTTCGAGCCCTTCTTCTACCTCCTGTCCATCGGCGTGGGCCTGAACAGGTTGGTCGGCGCGATCCCGGTGGCGGGACGGCCCGTGGCCTACACGGCGTTCGTGGCCCCGGGGCTCCTGGCGTCGGCCGCGATGAACGGCGCCATCTTCGACTCGACGTTCAACATCTTCTTCAAGCTCAAGATCGCCAAGACCTACGACGCCATCCTCTCGACGCCACTTGGCGCCGCAGACGTGGCCCTCGGTGAGCTGGTCTGGGCACTGTTGCGCGGCGGCCTGTACTCCGGCGCGTTCATGTGCGTGATGGCCGGGCTGGGGTACACGGTCTCTCCATGGGTGATCCTCTGCTTCCCGAGCGCGCTCGTGGTGAGCTTCGCCTTCGCCGCCGCCGGCATGGCCGGCACCACCTACATGCGCAGCTGGCAGGACTTCGACATGGTCTCTTTGGCCATCATCCCGCTGTTCCTGTTCTCGGCCACGTTCTTCCCCCTCACCGTCTACCCCGGGTGGCTCCAGGTGGTCGTGGAGTGCACTCCCCTGTACCAGGGGGTCGCGCTCCTGCGGGGGTTCGACCTCGGGATGTTCAACTGGGCCCTGCTCGGGCATGCCCTGTACTTGGCCGCCACTGGGGTCGTCGGTCTGGGGATCACGGCTCGACGCCTGGCCAAGATCCTCCTCCCCTGACCAGCCGCTCGCACCCGCGCCCATCCGATCCCCCTCCAGTGCGCTGGCATCCCGGGGAAGGCATCGCGGACACAGCCCCGGTCGATCCGTGCCAAGGTGGGACCCGAGACGGTGCCGGGCACGACCCCGGCACCCGGCACCCACCAGTCCACCCACCCCACAGGAGGTCGGAGCATGTCCGGAAGGCTCGAGGGCACCGTGGCCCTCATCACGGGAGCGTCGAGCGGCATCGGGGAGGCCACCGCACTGGCTCTCGGCGCCGAAGGAGCATCCCTGGCCGTCGCCGCCCGGCGAGTAGACCGCCTCGAGGGACTCGCCGAGCGGCTGTCGGGCTCGACCAGGGTGCTGGTCCACCAGGTCGACGTGAGCGACGAGGACCAGGTCCGGCGAATGGTCGAGCAGACGGTGGCCGAGCTGGGCCGGCTCGACACCTTGGTGAACAACGCCGGGGTCATGCTCCTCGGTCCCATCGAGGGCGCCCCGACCGAGGAGTGGCGGCGGATGGTCGGAGTGAACTTCCTCGGCCTCTTCTACTGCACCCACGCCGCGCTGCCCCACCTCCTGGCCGCCGCCGACGGCGAGCCCCGCCGGGTGGCCGACGTGGTGAACGTGAGCTCGGTGGCCGGCCGGGTCGCCCGGCGGGACAACGCGGTCTACAGCGCCACCAAGTTCGGCGTGGGTGCCTTCAGCGAGTCGCTGCGCCAGGAGGTGACCGGTCGCCACGTTCGGGTCACCGTGGTCGAGCCCGGGGCGACCAGGACCGAGCTGGCCCTCCAGAACCGCCCCGAAGTGCTCGAGCAGATGGCCCGGACCTTCGGGCGCATCGAGATGCTCGGGGCCGAGGACATCGCCAACGCCGTGGCCTACGCCGTGACCCAGCCCCGCCACGCGTCGGTGAACGAGCTGCTCGTGCGCCCCACCGAGCAGGAGCGCTGAGCGCGGCAAAGTCGAGGTCGGTCGAAGGAGGTCGAGGGTGGATCTGGAGTTGAACGGCAAAGTGGTCCTGGTGACCGGCGGATCCGACGGGCTGGGGCGGGCTCTGTGCCGGTCGCTGGTGGACGAGGGGGCCCGGGTGGCCCTGTGCGCCCGAGACGGCGACCGTCTCGACGACGCCGTCACCGAGCTGCGCACCCGTGCCGAGGCCCGCGCTGAGGCCTGTGCGCGAGACGGCCAGCATCCGCCCGCCGGCGGGGTCCTCGGGGTAGTGGCCGACGTGACCTCGCCCCGCGACCTCGCCGCCTTCGTGGAGGCCGTCGTGGACACCTTCGGCCCCCGGATCGATGGCCTCGTGAACAACGCCGGACGGTCGGCGGCCAAGCGGATCGCCGACACCGACGATCTGGACTGGGACGCGGACCTCCAGCTCAAGCTCTACGCCGCCGTGCGGCTCACCCGACTCGTCCTGCCCCACATGGCCCGGCCCGGCGGCTCCATCGTGAACGTGCTGGCCATCGCCGCGAAGTCCCCCGGTGCCGGCTCGGGCCCCAGCTCGGTGTCCCGGGCCGCGGGGATGGCCCTCACCAAGGCCCTCTCCAAGGAGCTGGGCCCCGACGGGATCCGAGCGAACGCGGTGCTCATCGGGCTGATCGAGTCGGGGCAGTGGGAGCGGGTGGCCGGGGCCCGGGGCATGACCACCGACGACCTCTACCGGCGCATGGCCTCTGACGCCGGGGTGCCCCTGGGCCGGGTGGGCCGGGCGGCGGAGTTCGCCGATACCGTCAGCTACCTGCTGTCGCCCCGAGCGTCCTACGTGACCGGCACGGCGTTGAACCTCGACGGCGGCCTGTGCGCGGTGGTCTGAGCTTCAATCCACCGCGCAACTGCATGAATTGAGCCGGTACGCATCCGCGGAAAGTGCCTCCCTGACTGCGAGAACGGTGGTTGCGAACACGCCATTTCCGACAGCACCAAGGAGGCACTTCCTGTGAGGTCAGTATCGCACGGCATCGACCGGATCGCGGTGACCTTCGACGAGCCGGGTCATGTGGCCAATGCCGGGCTGGTGCTCGTCGCCACGCTCGTGAAGCGCCTTGGCCTCGAGCAGCTGGTGGACACCATGGTCGCCGGCGCCACCCACATCGACCACGCCGACGTGTTGCGGGCTGGCGCAACCGGAGAGGTCTCTCTCACCGGGTGATGGCACCGTCGACGCTCGGGACGTTCCTGCGGGCGTTCACCTTCGGGCACGTCCGCCAGCTCGAAGCGGTCGTCGACGTGGAGGCCGGGTGCGCCAGCGGCGCCGCCTTTGGCTACACCAAGGTCCTGGGGCTGCACCCACTGCTGGCGACGCGTGCTGACACCGGAGAGGTGCTCCACGCCCGGCTGCGCAAGGGCTCGGCCAACACCCGACGCGGCGCCAAGCGCTTCGTCGAAGAGCTCGTCGCCCGACTCCTCGGGCCCGAGGCCACTTTGTGGCCGGACTGGCGTTATCTCGCCTTCCTCACCGACCTGACCGCCAGTGCCGTCGAGGTCGACACCTTCCATCGCCAGCGCGCCCAGGCAGAGCTCGACATCCGGGACCTGAAAGAGGGTGCGGGCATGGATGGAGCACTGCCCATCGGGCAGCTCCGCTGCCAACGCCGCCTGGCTCTGCTGCGCCGTCCTGGCCCACAACCTGGTTCGTTGGACCCAGGTCTTGGCCGGTCTCCACGACCACGACGACCACCGTCCGACCGTCGCTCGGACCATCCGCACGCCCTTCGTCTCGCTGCCCGGTCGGATCGTCAACCGCTCGGGGACCCCGACGTTGCGTGCACCGAGCCTCTGGCCGTGGCAGGAGCCATTCACCGGCGCCCTTTCGAACGTGCGCGCCCTCGCCCTCGCCGTCGCCGTCACCTGAGCCCTGTCTCCGCGGTGGATTGAGGCTCAGATGCTGAACACTGGCGATAATCACCCGGTCCTTCCGCCAGGGAGGTCACGATGCTCACGGTGCACGCAGCTCCGCCAAGAGCGTCTCCACCGTCCAGGTCGGGCAGCCACAGCCCAAGAAGTCGTGGTCACCGGTCAGGATCCCAGCGTCGAGGGCAAGGGCCAGGGCGACCGGTGCCCAGTCCGCAGGGTCCCGCGGGACACGTCGCCGGGCGCTGTCCTCCATGTGCTCGTAGAACCGGCGTGCCACGATCTCGATGGCGTCGCCTTCGACGAATGCACGAACCACACCCAGCAGCTGCTCACCCTGGACCTCGGTCAGCCGGCCTTGGCCGACGATCACAGCAACGCGCTTTTCGAGCTCATGGCGTGCTTCGTCCCACTGGTCCTCGGCCACCAGGCAGTGCAGCTCTGGCCGAGCGAAGAGCTCGCGGCCTCGACGACGGAGCAGCTCGGCGACGAGCACGCTGGCGTCGACGACTACGATCACCCCGGGAGTGCTCGACGCAGATCGAAGAACCCAGAAAGCTCGTCTTCGGTCATGCCCGTCTGGGCGAGGATCTCTTCGACCGAGCGCCCGAGCTGCTGGAGGGCTCGCGTCGCCTGTTCCCTGTCGGCTTCGACGGGAATGTAGAAGCCGATCACGTGGCCGTGCTTGCTCACTGCCACCGGATCGGAGCCCGACAGGTACGTGGTGGCGTGGTCCCGGAACTCCCGGACGCCGACGTTCTTCAACTTCGCCATTGTGGTCACCTCGTGGTCACATCATAGCGAGCGCCAGGCGCTCC
>JAJYWF010000024.1 GCA_021791635.1 Actinomycetes bacterium | reverse complement strand
ACGTGTCACCGTGACGGTCGACCGTCGGCCCGTGGCCGAGATCGTGCCATTGCAGCGCCGCAGGAGGGTGCCCGCCAGTGAAGCGCTCGCCATCGCCGCGCGCCATGCCTCCGATCCGCGACTGCTTGACGACGAGCGAGGGCTGTTGTCCGATTCGACGGACGAAGCATGAGGGGCCTCCTCGACACGTCCTTCTTCGTCGCCACCGAATCGGGTCGACCGGTGGTCGACAAGACTGGCGTGACGGAGACCGAGGTATTAGTCGTGACCTTGGCGGACCTCACGCTCGGGGTGCTGTTGGTCGTCGATGCCGAAAGGGCCGCCCGGGTGGCAACGCTCTCGGCCGTCGAGTCGACGTGGGACCCTCTGCCGGTCGACGCTGAGGTGGCGCGTCAGTTCGCCCGGATCGTCGCGGAGCTGCGGGGTCGCCGTCGGAGAATTTCGATCCTCGACGCTCTTGTGGCGGCCACCGCCGCGGTGGAGCAGATACCCGTTGTCACCCAAGATCGGAACTACAACGCGATCCCGGGAGTCGCAGTCATTCGAGTGTGACCCCTCAGGCCGGGTCACCGGTCCGCACTGAGCCGACGCAACCGGTCCGAGAGCTCTCGGTTCGAAGACGAGTGACGACTGCCCACCGACTCATCATTGAGCGTCCACTCGTCTCGTCGTCACCGCCGACGGCTTCCGTAGGATCTTCTCGTGTGGCACAGCTCCGTCACGTCCGCCAAGATATGGAGCCTCCGAGGGACCCAGCATGGTTCAGGTCGGCGCCGACGGCCTCCTTCGGCGGGCTTCGGCGGGACCGCACGGCGGGGCTCGCTGACCATGCTGACGCGTGCCGATCTGACGGGCCGACAGGATGAGCCGACGACGGGCCGACCTCAAGGGCCCACCCCAACGGCACAAGAACGGCACAAGAAAGGGGCAGCTCCAGCCGGTGACGACAGCACAGAGGGACACGGCGCGCCATTTCGTTCATGCCTTCGCCGATCCCGGTCAGGTCGTGCTCGAAGGTGTGCACCCGGCTATCCACGCCGTCCGGTTCGGTGCACGGCTGGATATGGCGGTGACCTCGGCCCCGGAGCGGTTGTCGGAGATCGTGGCCCGTCTGGCACCCGACGTCGGTCCGATGATCGACGACGTGCTCCGTGTGGTGCCGGCGTCGACGTTCGCTCGCCTCACCCCCAGGAGCCTTTCCAGCCCCCTGATCTCGACCACGGCGCGACCTCGCCAGGATCTGCGAACGATCCTGGTGCCCGACGGAAAGCCGGTGATCTTCCTGGAGAACCCAAGGAACCCGGGGAACGTGGGGGCGGTCATCCGTGTCGCCGCTGCGGCGGACGCGTCGTCGGTGTTCGTGTCGGGTCGGGTCGACCCCTGGTCGCCGGTGACCATCCGAAGCGCCACCGGCCTGCAGTTCGCCCTTCCGGTGGGAACCGCCGACCTTCCTGAGGGGGCGGGTCGACCGATCGTGACCCTGGACGTCGACGGCGAACCTCTCGGCACCGTGCAGCTGGACCCAAGCTCGATCGTCGTCGTAGGAGGCGAGCGCTACGGCGTGTCGGAGCGTGCGAGGTCGATGGCAATCGCCAGGGTGGGACTGCCCATGAGATCCGGAGTCTCGAGCCTCAACCTGTCGACGGCGGTCGCGGCTCTCCTCTACGCGTGGAAGGTCCAGGCCGTGCCGAGCGCTCACGGGAACCCGGGAGTCCGAGACGGCGCCTGGGACGAGGACGCACCAGGCCCAGCAGGCGCACCAGGCCCAGCAGGCGCACCAGGTTCACCAAACGCACCAGGCCCAGCAGAACCAAAGGAATAGCCGCGCTCCGTCCGAGGTTGATCGAGACAGCCACCGCGACATCGACCGGCAGAAGAGGAACAGAGGAACGCCCGTGTCCGCCAATGGGGCCAGTCCAGCCAATTCCACCGTGACCCGCGGGCCCCGACGTGGTGGGGAAGGTCGCGTTCGAGAAGTCGGCAGGCCACTAGACGAGTCGAGGGCCCGCCAACACCCCCGGTTGGCGCTGGTGGTCATCGCCACCGCACAGCTCATGGTGATGCTGGACCTCACCATCGTGAACATCGCCCTGCCGGCGATGCAACGGGAGCTGGGGTTCTCGACCACGAACCTCTCCTGGGTGGTGAACGCCTACGTGCTGGCCTTCGGAGGGCTCCTCCTCCTCGGTGGTCGCCTCGGGGACATCTTCGGCCGGAGGAGGATGCTAGTGATCGGCATCGGCCTGTTCACGGCGGCGTCGCTGGTGGGAGGCCTGGCAACCACGCAGATCTGGCTCATCGTGGCCCGTTCGGTCCAGGGGATCGGGGCGGCGATCGCGTCACCCACGGCCCTCTCACTGGTCGCCACCACGTTCCCCGAGGGCCGGGCCCGCCACCGGGCGATGGCCATCTACGCCGGCATGTCGGGGGCAGGGGGCGCGCTGGGCCTCCTGCTGGGCGGGATCCTGGTCCAGACCGTGTCGTGGCGCTGGGTGCTCTTCGTGAACGTGCCGATCGGTGCCGCCCTCATGATCTCGGCGGTGTTCGTCCTCCCGCCGGTAGCCGGTAGCCGTGGGCGCATCGATGTCGCCGGTGCCATCACGGTGTCGGCAGCGATGGCCCTTCTGGTCTTCGGTCTCGAACGGGCTCCTTCGGTGGGCTGGGCCGATCCGTACACGGTGGGGGCGTTCGTGATCTCCGGCGTGCTGATGGTGAGCTTCATCTTGATCGAGTCCGGTCGAGCCCACGCTCTGGTGCCGATGCGCTTTCTCCGGCACCGCAACCGTGCCGGCGGGTTCGGTGTGATGCTCCTCCTCGGGGCCGCGATGCTCTCGCTGCTCTACTTCCTCACCCAGTTCCTGCAGAACGATCTCCACTACAGCCCTGTCGTCGCCGGCGTGGCCTACCTGCCCATTCCGATCTCGGTCGGGTCGGTCGGGCTGCTGGTGTCACGTCGGGTGGGACGCTGGGGTGTCCGGCCGTTCCTCACCGCGGGCCCGCTGCTGGTGGCCGGGGGTCTTGTGTGGGCCTCGATGCTGAACGACGCCAGCGGCTACCCGGCGGTGTTCGGCCCGCTGATGCTCGTCGGCATCGGCATGGGCCTCTCGTTCGTGCCCCTCACCTTGAACGCGGTGTCGAGCGTCCGGGATCGGGAGGCCGGTCTGGCGTCGGGGCTGCTCAACACCAGCCAGCAAGTGGGAGGGTCTCTCGGACTGGCCGCGCTGGTGACGGTGGCAGCTACGGTCGTCCGCGATCACCTTTCGAGCGTCGGAGCGGCGGCGCACGGCATCGGGGCGTCGGCAAAGGCCGCGGCGGGAGTCGCGGGGTTCCAGGCGGCCATGCGTGGTGGGGCTGTGGCCGCCGCGGTGGCGTTCCTGGTGGCCGTCACCGTGCTGCGAGCGCCTCGCTCGGGGGCCGCCGTCGGCGTCGGGGACACTACCGGCGGGCTCGTGCAGCCGAGGGCCGGTGACGTCGCGAGACCGCCGGCGACGGCTCCGGGAACGACTCCCGTGGGCCTCCGTGACGACGGGAGTGGTAGGACAGGGGTCCAAAGCGAGGAGGTCTCGACGTGGTGATGATGACGCAGGACATATTGCGCGATGAGCTGCGACGCCATGCCGGCCCCGACGGCGGCGTGACGTCGAAGACGGTGGCCGAGGTGCGTGGGGACGGTACCTGGGAGGGGCGCCTGTGGGAGGTCCTCGGAATATTCGGCGAGGACTTCGAACGTATGGCCTACCTGGCCGGGGGAGTGCTCCCCGACGAGGTGGCCACCTGGGTCGGCTTCTGGTCCGATTCCGCCTTGGGGCTGGACGAGATGCGTCAGGTGATCTCGGCCGGTGGTTACGACCCCGATCCGTTCGTGGTGCTGGCGCGCCGTGGTCGGCTCGGCACCGTTCTGGTGGACGAGGACGGGAGAGTGCGACGAATCGACGGCGAGCTCGCCGGTGCATGGATCAGTGACCGGTTCGCCGACGCCAGCGACGAGGAGGTCGGGGCCTGGGCCGACGGCTGGACGCCCCCGGACGCGGGATCTGGCGCCTGAGGCTCGTTTCTCCCGACTGCCGTCGGATCCACTAGGGTCCGGACCCGTGGATGTCCCTGACGACCGCCGCTATTCGATCGACCACGAGTGGGTTCTGGCGACCGGGGATCGGGTTCGGGTGGGGATCACCGACTACGCCCAGGACGCGCTCGGCGACGTGGTGTACGTCGAACTTCCCCAGGTCGGGCTCGAAGTGAGGGCCGGTGAGTCGTTGGGCGAGGTGGAATCGACGAAATCGGTGTCTGAGATCTACGCCCCCATCGGTGGCAGGGTGACCGCGGTCAACTCCGAGCTGGCAGATGCCCCCGAGCGCATGAACTCGTCACCATACGACCAAGGGTGGATCTGCGAGCTCGATGTCGCCGACCAGTCCTCGATTCATGGGCTCTTGGATGCGGCCGGCTACCGGGAGTTGACCGAGGGCTGAATGCCCACGGTGCCGAGTGGGCACGAGGGACCGGCCAAGAAAACAGGTGGGAGGAGCGGCTACCGTGGGGGACGTGTTCTGTCACAACTGCGGCCACCAGAATCCAGAAGGGGGCAATTTCTGCTCGTCGTGCGGGTCGGCGCTGCCCTCGGAGTCGCCCGAGACCACCATCACCCTCCAGCCCGTCGACGATCACGGTGAGACCGCCGACGAGGAGCAGGCGGTCACCTTGGTGGAGGTTCCTCACGGGACCGGAGCCCTGGTCGTCAAGCGAGGGCCCAACGTCGGCACCCGCTACCTGCTCACGAACGATGTGACCCGGGCTGGTCGCCATCCCGAGAGCGACATCTTCCTCGACGACATCACGGTGTCCCGCCGACATGCCGAGCTGGAGCGAGGAGCGGACGGGAAGGTCGTCATACGGGACGTGGGCTCCTTGAACGGTACGTACGTGAACCGGGAGAGGATCGAGGAACAGGTGCTGTCCGGGGGGGACGAAGTGCAGATCGGAAAGTTCAAGCTGCTCTACCTCGTGGCCGGAGACCAGTGACGCTCTGATGTCCACCCGCGCCTACCTCTCTATTGGGGACGTCCTTACCCTTCTCCGAGAGGAATTCCCCGACGTGACCATCTCGAAGATCAGATTTCTGGAGAGCCAGGGACTGGTGAACCCGGAGCGCTCGCCGTCGGGGTACCGGAAATTCTTCGAGCCCGACGTCGAACGCCTCCGTTGGGTCCTGCGCCAGCAGCGGGAGCACTTCCTCCCGCTCAAGGTGATCCGGGACCGACTGGTCGCCACCGGCAGCGACGGAGTCCCCGAGCCGCTGGGTGGGGAGCCCGAGCCCGAAGTCCAGGTCTTGGCCCACGCGCCGGCCATGGCCCACGCCGCGCTCGGCACTGGCGCTCAGCGCTCGCCATTGCCCGTCGAGGCTGTCGAACCTGACTTCAACCCGGTAACGGAGCTCGACACATCGAGTGAGACCGCCCTGACGAGGTTGATGCCCGCAGCCGACGGCGGGGAGCGTCGACCGTCGCCAGCTCAGGAGGGACCGGCTGATCGGGGCCCGGTGGCATCGGCGAGTCATCCGCCTCCGCTCGCCCAGCCCGTTCCTCCGGCACCGGCCTTTCGAGGGGCACTCGGACCTGAGCGGAGCGCGCCTGCTGGCGGCTCCCGTGAGCACGGTTCTCACACGGCCGGGATGGCAATCGCCCCGGCCGGGGGCGAGGCAGAGGGCCCAGACGTGCGTGGCGTGACGCCGCGCCTCGGACCGAACGCCGTGGCGACAGGGTCGCCGGCCAGGCCACCGGCCGCCGAGCCCCGGCCCCCCGTGCCTCCTCGACCGTCGGTTCCGATCCCCCCCGCACCGTCGGTGCCTGCCCCTTCTGCTCCGGGGCTGGCGGTGACACGCTCGACCCGACCCGAGCGTGGCGTCGGGCCGGCGAACCCAGCACGTCCAGGCGCCCCAGCTGATCGATCGAGTGGAGCGACGAACGTGGACGCGTCGTCGTTCTTCCAGGGACCGGATCCATCAGTGAGCACGGGCACGAGCATGACTCCCGACGAGCTGCAGGCCGCCACCGGGCTGTCGGCCGAAGATCTGGCCGCTCTCGAGGGATTCGGAGTTCTCGAGCCGATGATCGTCGCCGGGGCCGTGTACTACGACGAGGATGCACTCGTGGCCGCCCGCATCGCAGCCGATTTCGGTCGCTACGGGATCGAGCCACGGCATTTGCGCCTCTACCGGAACGCCGTCGATCGGGAAGTAGGTCTGATCGAGCAGATCGTGACTCCACTCCTCCGGCAGCGCAACCCAGAAGCCCGTCAGCGAGCGGTCGACGCCGCCGCCGACGTTGCCAAGCTCGGTCAGGCATTGCGCTCCAGCCTGCTCCGGCGGGAGCTCCGCCGGCACTTCGGTCACTGACCAGCGACCACGGCCACGGGTCGTGCGGCGCACGAACGCCCTCATGTCGGAGCTACATTTTCATCATGGTCGAAGTGCGCTTGCGGGCTGTCCGGGTCGACCTCCAGTCGAACACTCCGGTCCTCCTCCTTCAAGAGACCGAAGGTGAGGGGCGCACCCTTCCCATATTCATCGGCACCCCGGAAGCGGCGGCGATCGCGTACGCCCTCCAAGAGGTCGCCATGCCACGCCCCATGACCCACGACCTCATCAAGGAGCTCTTGGACTCGCTGGACGCCGACCTGGAGCGGGTCGTCATCACCGAGCTCCGCACATCGACGTACTTCGCCGAGATGCAGCTCCGAAAGGGCGCGCAGCAGACGACGATCTCCTGCCGGCCCTCCGACGCCGTCGCCGTGGCCGTGAGGACGGGAAGCTCTCTGTACGTGGACGACGAGCTCATGGACTCAGAGGGGATCATGTTGGCCATCGAAGGCGACGGCGATGATGAAGACCCGAACCCGGACGAGATCGTCGGTCAGTTTCGTGAATTTCTGGACTCCATCAGGCCCGAGGACTTCGGATCGTGATCGAGGCAGAGGGAGGGGATACCAGGGCGCAGCGCTATCGAGGCTCACATGGCGCCCCTTACAGGGCTCTGCTGGTGGCCTTGGTCACGGCCGGTCTCGTCCTGGCCGGGTGCTCCTCGACCACGACCACGTCGTCTGCCCGGCCACGTGGGACCTCCTCGACCACGAGCACCTCGGCGCCGGCATCGGCGTCGAGTTCGACCAGTTCTCCGACGACCACGACGAGCCCACCTTCAGCTAGTGGAGTCTCCACGTGCGCACCATCGCAGCTGGCCGTGTCGGTGCCGCACGGAGAGGGCGCGGCGGGGACCGTCTATTCGACCGTCACCCTCACCAATACCTCTTCGACGGAATGTTCCCTGAAGGGCTATCCGGGGATGCAGCTCCTCTCCGCCTCTGGAGCGTCGCTGCCCACCAACGTGATTCGCGGGGGGTCGTTCCTGACAGCGAAGGCCAATCAGCCTCCCGGTGTGGTGGTACTGCCGCCCGGGCAGGCGGCAGCGTACAGTCTCACCTACGGGGACAACCCGGTCGGAACGGAAACGTCGTGCCCGACGTCGGCGAAGGTGGAGATCACCCCGCCCAACGACTACACGTACGCCGTGGTCACAGCCCGGATCACGGCATCTGACGGGGGCGACACCTACGTGTCGCCGGTGTACCAGGTCGGCTGAGCCCGACTGCCGGCACGGCGCATCTCGGCGCGACGAGCGACTGCCGACGAGAAGGGGAACCGAGGGGAGGCGTCGATGGCGGACTGCAGACGAGTGCTGGTGACGGGCGCCGGCCGGGCGGTGGGTCGGGCGACCGCCGTCGAGCTCGCATCCAGAGGCCACTTCGTCGTGGCCACGGCGAGGGATCCTTCGCTCCTCGACGACCTCGAGGTGGGGCGGCGCCTCGCCCTCGACGTGACGGATGCCAACTCAGTCATCTCCGTGCACGACGAGGTGGGTGAGCTCGATGCCATCGTGAACAACGCGGCGATCAATCCCCACGGTCCGCTCGAAGACTTCCCTCTCGACCGGCTTGTCGGCGCGATCGACACCAACGCCGTTGGCGCCTTACGGGTGGTGCAGCCGGTGCTTGGGGCATGGCGGTCCCGGGGGAGCGGGGTCATCGTGAACGTCAGCTCGGTGCAGGGACGGGTGGGTACGCCGCTGGAGGGCGCCTACGCGGCGTCCAAGTTCGCCCTCGAGGCCATCTCCGAGGTCCTCCACTACGAGCTGGGGCACTTCGGCATCAGGGTGGTCGTGGTGGAACCCGGCTACGTCGCACCGGGGATGAAGGCCGGAGCCGACCATGCCGGCCCGCCGGAGTACGACGAGCTCAGGCGTCAGTGGGCCGGGACCTCCGCGACCCTCACCGCCGGGGAGGGTCGGACGCCCCCCGAAGTGGTCGCCCGGGTCATCGCCGACGCGCTGGAAGATCCCGGGACGCCGCTACGCGTGGAAGTGGGACCTGACGCCCAGATGGTGCTGGCGGCCCGCCGCGACCTCGACGACAAGGCATTCGAGGCGGCGATGCGCGGGGTCCTCGGCCTCACCTGGTGATCCCGGTCCATGGTCCGCGGACCGGGTCAGCTCGGGTATCAGGGGAGGTCGGGCGTTGGTCACCCGAGGCGCTCCCGTCGGGTGTGGGCTGGTCGAAGCTCACCTGGACGTGCTGACCGGGCCGTCGTACACCTTGGGCTGACAGGTACTCCAGCACCCGCCGGTCGGCTTCCGTGAGCGGTGGGGGCACGAGGCTCCTCGGCCACAGGTGACGGGCCTTCACCACGTTCAGCTCGGCCACGTAGAGAGTCATCTCCGCTCCGAGGTACAGCCAGGCCACCAGGCCGAGAACGGTGCCGAAGAACCCGTAGACCTGGCTGGCATGCCGGAGCGTGTGATCGATCAGCAGGGTGCCGCCGTAGAGGAGCGCCGTCCAGGTGATCCCGCCGGCGACTGCTCCGGGGACCAGGTGGCGCGTCGGCACCTGGCGCGGGGTGAGCAGGCGGAAAGCCACCACGTACAGCAGGACGTTCAGGATCAGGGTCAAGACGGTGGTGCCGACGAGCGCGATGATGGGCAGACCCGAAGCGAAGCTCGACACCCCGGTGGCGGCCGCACTGAGCACGAGGAACGCTCCGACCGCCCCCATCATGGTGTACGTGCGGGCCAATCGGGTCCAGAAGCTCGGACGGTCCACACCGGGAATGTTCCAGACCTCGGACATGGCGTACTGCCCTGCCTGCACCGCCCCCTGCGATCCCCAAAGGAGACCCACAATCCCGACGACGAGCCCGAGCGCACTGTTGTCGTGGAGGGTCGTGATGTTCTTCTGAAGGTCGGTGCCGACGACCGGGAACTGGGCCAGCGCCGAGTGCTCGACGCTGGCGGTGAACGACGGGTTCCCTCCGACGGTCATGCCGAGGACCGTGAAGAGCAAAAGGAGGAGCGGGAACAGCGAGATGAAGCCGTAGTAGGCGATGAGGGCGGCGAGAGATCCGGCACGGTCGTCGCCGAATTTCTTCACGACTCCGAAGGCGAACGCAACGGCTGGGACGTGCTGTTGGAACCGGTCTACGCGCCGGAGTGCGCCTGCGACGGGATTCATCGGGTTCCCACTCTTGCAGGTCCACGTCCTGACTCCCACACCGTCGCCACTCTCGGGTAGTGACGCCAGTGGTGGCGGCAGTCAAGAAGCCAGGCCGATCACCAGTCCGGCGGCGGCGGCACCGAGGCCGACGAGGACGCTCACCGACACCGTGCCGAAGGCCTCGAGCCACTGGCCGTCCTCGGCGAGACGCACTGACTCGAAGCTGAACGTCGAGAAGGTGGTGAACGCACCGCAGAACCCGGTCCCCAGGAGCGAGATCCCTGCCGCCGACAGGTGACCGTTCAGCTCGAGACCGGTGAGGAACCCGAGGAGAAGAGATCCGCTGATGTTGACAAGGAAGGTGCCCCACGGCAGCTCCGATTCGACACGCAGGGTCACGAAACGGTCGAGCAGGTACCGGCTCGGCGCCCCGATCAGGCCGCCGGCCGCCACGCAGAGAACCAGGCCGACGTTCATTCCGGTGGAGCAGACCGGTGAAGATCGACGCTCTCGACATCGCCGGGGAGAACCGTGCTGCGACGGCTCTTCCCCGAGGTGCCCGCACCGCTCCATCCGGCGAAGGCCGTCGCACCTCGAAGGAGGGACGAGCGGGTGCGAGCGGGGGTGGCGGTCACCAGGCTGCGGTGGTGTGCGCGGTCGCGGACGCCGAGCATCATCGTCACGCCGGTCCCCGTTCGCCCGCCGGTGAGGTGGTGCTCGTCCATCGGCGTCACGGCTCCTGGTGCCGTGGGGATCGGGTACCGGCGAGGGTCCTGGCCAGGGTGATGCCGGCCCAGACGGCCAGAAGGCCTCCGACCAGGGTGACCCCGACGTAGGCGGCGGCCACCGGCACCCGGCCGTGGCGCGCCAGGGTCACGGCTTCCACGGCGAAGGTGGAGAACGTGGTGTAGGCACCGATGAACCCGGTCCCGATCAGCATGCGGGGGAGCCGTCGCCGAGGAATGTGCACGGCCAGGAGGACCAGAACGAGTCCCAGAGCGGCGCTACCGGTGAGATTGATCGCCAACGTCGCCCACGGGAACCCCTCGGGCGGGGTGGGTATGGCCAGCGCCACGGCGTAACGGGCGACGGCCCCGAGCGCCCCCCCTGCGGCCAGTACCCCGAGCAGGAGCGCTTGAGATCTCCCGATAGCCCCGGGACGGTGTGCTCCGGTCCGACCACCGCCCGGTGCCAGCGGGAGCACGTCGACATCTGGATCGATGGGGGCATGCGCCACGCCGTCCTCCGCCCGCATCTTCGCTCCCTCCTTCTTCATTGCCCGATGTCGGGAAGATTCAGGTAGGAGCCATCAGCCTCGCGGCGGTCACGGCGAGCCCCATCGCCGCAAAGGATCCTAGCATCGCGGCCATCCCATACCGCCTGTACCGAGCACACCGCCGGTACCGAGCCAACCGATCAGAAACCTCCGCCGAGCTTACGCGTACCCTCATCGGGGAGCCTGCGTTGCGGCGTCGAGATCGACACGGTGGTGGCCCGGGGCTTCGGTCTGTGTGAGGGAGCACCGGACGAGTCGACGCCGGGCTCCGACGATGAAGAAGGCTGCGGCCTACCAGCGGGTATGCCGGTCTGTCGTGCTGGTACGGTGGGAACGTCGCGCGTCGTAGGGTGGCGGGGCACCATGATGGTGCCCATGGACCGCCAGTGAACGATATCGGCAGGTGAGGAGGAGAAGTGGCTCAGAGTGCCGGGCTGCACGAGGCCGTGGACCGTCTGTCGGAGGCGACGGTGGACCGGCATCGCGCCATCGCGTCGATTCAAGAGGAGCTGGAAGCGGTCGACTGGTACGACCAGAGGGTTGACGCCACCGACGACCGGGAGCTGGCGGCGGTGCTGGCCCACAACCGCGACGAGGAGAAGGAGCACGCCGCCATGACCCTCGAGTGGCTGCGCCGTCACGATCCGGCACTGGACCGGCACCTGCGCACGTACCTGTTCACCGCGGCGCCGGTGACCGAGATCGAGAATGCCTCCGAGGACGCTGGAGAGGATCCTGGGCCGTCCGTCCCTTGGGGTGCACCGGCCACCGGAGCCACCGGATCGCTGGGCATCGGCAGCCTGAAGGAGGACCCGTCGTGAACCACCTCTTGAGGTCGCATGCACCCTTGACCGAGACGGGCTGGGCGCGGATCCACGACGAGGCCCGCCAGCGCCTGATCCCCTCCCTGGCGGCCCGGAGGCTCGTGGACTTCACCGGACCTGTGGGTTGGGACCACTCCGCCGTCAACTTGGGTCGGACCGAGGAGATCACCGGCCCGGCCGAAGGGCTGACGGCGCGACGCCGGAAAGTGCTGGCCCTGGTGGAGCTGCGGGCCGAGTTCACCGTGTCCCGCCGGGAGCTCATGGACGCCGATCGGGGGGCCCGGGACCTCGACTTGGAGGAGCTTGACCAAGCCGCTCGACGACTGGCGTTGGCCGAGAACGTGGCGGTGTTCCACGGTTGGGATGCCGCAGGGGTGACCGGGATCGCCGAAGCGTCTCCGCACGCGACGGTGGCCCTCGGTGGCGACTTTGCGCACTACCCCCGTCACGTGGCCCGGGCGGTCGAGACCCTCATGACCGAGGGTATCAGTGGGCCCTACGGCCTGGCCCTGGGCCCTGACGAGTACACCGGCGTGGTCGAGACCACCGAGCACGGAGGTCTGGTGGTATTCGACCACCTTCGTCAGGTGCTCGGTGGGCCCATCGTCTGGGCTCCGGGAGTGAAGGGTGCGGTGCTGGTCAGCATGCGCGGTGGAGACTTCTTCTTCGAGTCAGGCCAAGATCTGTCCGTGGGCTATTCGGATCACGACGCCGACATCGTGCACCTGTACCTCGAAGAGAGCTTCGTCTTCCACGTGGCATCACCCGATGCCGCGGTGGCCATGCACAGCTGAACCACGCGCTCATCGGGGTGGGTCGAAGTGGACCCGGCTCCCTTCGATGATGCGGGCTTGCAGGGCTAACAGCACGTCATGGGGTGGTTCGCCATGGGGTAGGGGATCGGCGGCGCCGAGCTGGTGGACCACCCCCCGCACCAGGACGCTCCACCCTTCTTCTCGACCGAGCTGGAGGTCACCGGTCTCGAACGCCACCACCGCGCCTGCGGTCGACGGTGAGAGAGCCCGGTGTGGTCCGGTCCGGAACACGATGGCGTCATCCACGACGGTGTACGCCACCGGGACGATCACCGGGAGCGCCCCGGAGGTCAGCGCCAGGCGGCCTACGTCCGTGGACTGGAGGTAGTCCCACGAGGACCGCTGGCTCAGTGGCTCGACCACCAACCGGGCCGGGCGAGCGTCGGGGGCAGGTGGCTCCACGTGGCTATCGTCCACCACCAGGGGGAGCGGTGCCCAGGGCCGAAGGTCACCTCCGGCCCCCTCGGAGGACGACCTCGCCGAACGCCTGATCGAGGGATAGGCCAGGCCGTTACGCTGAACCCGTGGCGTTCCACGACGAGCCGTGCCCGGCCGGGCCGAGCGACTTCGAAGAGGTCATCGAGGTCGGAGGGAGCCCCGTGACCATCCGCCCGATCAGCCCGTCCGACGGACCCGGTCTGGTGGCGTTCCACGCTTCGCTCACCTCCTGGTCGATCTACCTCCGATACTTCGGGGCTCATCCTCGGCTCAGCGACCGGGAGGTGGAGAAGTTCACCCACGTCGACCACCGGGACCGCCTGGCGTTGGTGGCCGAGTCCGAGGGGGGCATCGTCGGCGTAGGTCGCTATGACCGGGTGGCCGGCGGCGCCGAGGCCGAAGTGGCCTTCGTGGTCGCCGATGCCTTCCAGGGGCGTGGCATCGGGACCGTGCTCCTACACCGCTTGGCCGAGTCGGCCAAGCGCAACGGGATCCGCTGGTTCGTGGCCGATGTGCTGGCCGAGAACCGGGTCATGCTCGACGTCTTCGCCCAGTCAGGGTTCGAGGTGCACTTCTCGGCCTGTCATGAGGTGGTCCACGTGACCTTCGACATCGAAGGCGGACCCGGACCGGAGGGCCGGCACGGAGCGCGACGCGTCCTGGCCGACGCCCAGGTGGAGCATCCGGGGAGCTCCCGGTGACACTCGTGGTGAGCGGACCGGTGGTCTCGGGGTCCCACGCCAGTCCCGGACATCCCGAACGGCCAGACCGGATCGAGGCGGTGACGTCGGCCATCGAGGATCTCCGCTTGGGACCGGCCGTGCGCTGGGTCCCCGAGAGATTCGCCGGCCTGGACGACCTGGCCCGGGTCCACGACTACGAGTACCTCGTCCGGCTCGAGACGTTCTGTGCCCGAGGCGGGGGTTACCTCGATCCAGACACCTTTGCCTTCGGCGATTCGTGGTCGGCGGCTCGGAGCGCGGCCGGCGCCGGGCTGGCGGTCGTCGACGCTCTGGGGAGTGGTCCGGGGCCGGCCCAGCACGGGGCGGTGCTCGACCAGGCGTTCGGCCTGGTGGTGGCCCGCCCGCCGGGCCACCACGCCGAGCGCGACCGGGCCATGGGGTTCTGCCTTCTGAACAACGTGGCTGTCGCCGCCGCGTCCTTGGCCGCTGCCGGCGAGCGGGTGCTGATCGTGGACTGGGACGTCCATCACGGCAACGGCACCCAGGCCATCTTCTGGGACGATCCCCGGGTCCTGTACGTCTCGACCCACCAGTGGCCGCTGTACCCGGGCACCGGGTCGGCAAGCGAGACCGGAGGCCCGTCGGCGCCGGGTCTCACGATCAATGTCCCACTCCCGGCCGGGGCGACCGGTGACGTGGTCCGCCGGGCCGTTGACGAGGTGGCCGGGGCGACCATCGGCGAGTTCTCACCGACCTGGGTGCTGGTGTCGGCCGGCTTCGACGCTCATCGGGCCGACCCCCTGGCCGGGCTGGCGCTGTCAGCCGGGGACTTTGCCGAACTGGCCCGGATGATGGCGTCGATGGCCCCCGGGCCCGGTCGTCTGGTCCTGTTCCTCGAAGGTGGGTACCACCTCGGTGCCCTGCGCAGCTCGGTCCGGGCCACCCTGGCGGCACTCCTCGGGGACGACAGCCACGACCCGGGCTGGGGTGCTGGAGCCGAAGCCCCCACCAATGGCGGCCCAGGGGCCGACATGGTGACGATGGCCCGGCGGGTGCGAGCGCGGGCGCTGGCCTGATCCCGGCCGTCAGTCGGGCAGGGGTACCCGCCAGGCCACGCGAGTGCCTCCGGTCGGGCCGGGCTCGACGACGAGCGCCCCTCCGAGCTTCTCCGCTCTCCGGCGCAGGTTCGAGAGTCCGAGCCCCGCGTGGTCCCGGGGCATTCCGCCGCCGTCCAGGTCGACGCCACCGAGACCTGCCGAGACGATCCCCACCCCATCGTCGGTGATCGTGACCGAGCACGTTCCCATACCGGCGCTCACGACCACATCGGCCACGGTGGCTCGGGCGTGGCGTCGCACGTTGGTGAGCGCTTCGCGGACCACGGCCAGCACGTGCTCGGCGATGTGCTCGGGGACGGCGAAGTCCACGGCACCCTCGAAGCGGACCGGGATCGACAGGTCGGTCTCAGCGGCCAGTTCCCCGGCGATGGCCATCACCGCGTGCCGGAGCCCGGCGAGGTGGTCGAGCTCCTCTGATCCCAGCTCGAAGATGGTGGCCCGGATCTGACCGATGACGTCGTCGATGTCGTCGACAACGCGGCCCAGACGCCCGGCGGCGTCGGGGTGGTCCAGCGATTGGCTGAGGCCCTGCAGCGTCAGGCCGACGGCGAAGAGCCGCTGGATCACGGTGTCGTGGAGATCCTGCCCGATCCGGTTCCGATCCTCCAGGACGGCATGGCGGCGGACCTGATCGTGCAGGAAGGCGTTCTCGATGGCCACACCGGCGGTGGCGGCGAGGGCCTCGACCAGGACCTGGTCGTCACTGGTGAACTCGGTCCAGCCGACTTTGTCGGTGAGGTACAGGTTCCCGTAGACGCGGCGCCTCATCTTGACCGGCACGCCGAGGAAGGAAGACATCGGCGGGTGGTGGGGAGGAAAGCCGTGGCTCTGGGGGTGCTGGCTGATGTCGGACAGGCGCAGAGAGCGGGGATGGGAGATCAGAAGGCCCAGGACCCCACGGCCCTGGGGCGGTGAGCCGATCTCGGCGCGGAGCTCGGGCTCGATCCCGACGGTGATGAACTCCGAGAGCCCGGTGCCATCCTCGTTCAGCACGCCGAGCGCGCCGTAGCGGGCGCCGGTCATGGAGCACGCCTCTTCCACCAGCCGCTGCAGCATCCGGGGGAGATCGAGATCGGACTCGAAGAGGAGGGTGGCGGCCAGCAGGCGGCGCAACATCACCGGATCGTCGATCGATCGGAACGGCACCGACGCGGAGTATAGGACCGAGCCGTCCACGGACAACCGGGAGGGTGCCGGTCCGTGGGCGCCGGTGGGCGCCGGTCGTTTGCCGCCGCGCCGAGGCGGTGCCAAGATCGCTCGGTGGGCTACCGGATCTTCCTCCTCGACGACCACGAGGTGGTCCGGGCCGGGCTCCGGGCGCTACTGGAGGTGGAGGACGATCTCGAGATCGTCGGCGAGGCGGCGACGGCAGCCGAGGCCCTGGCCAGGATCCCGCCGACCCGTCCGGATCTCGCACTGCTGGACGTGCGCCTGCCGGACGCCAGCGGTGTCGAGGTGTGCCGTGAGGTGCGGTCCGCCCACCCTGAGATCGCCTGCGTGATGCTCACCTCTTACGCCGACGACGAGGCACTCCTCGCCTCGATCATGGCCGGGGCAGCCGGGTACCTGCTCAAGCAGGTGCACGGGCATGACCTGGTCGACGACGTCCGCCGGGCCGCGGCCGGGCAGTCTCTCGTCGATCCGAACCTCACCGCCCGGGTCGTGGAACGCCTCAGAGCCGGCCCGGTAGAGGATGCCCGCCTGGCGAGGCTCACCGCCCAGGAGAGACGCATCCTGGACCTGATCGCCGAAGGCATGACGAACCGCCAGATCGGGGAAACCCTCCACCTGGCCGAGAAGACCGTGAAGAACTACGTCTCGAACCTGCTCACCAAGCTGGGGATGGAACGGCGTACGCAGGCGGCGACGCTCTCGGTCCGTCTGGAAGCGCAGGCTTCCCGGGCATCAGCCAAGGACCTCTCGGGCACTTGAACGGCCCGGACCCGCGCTCTTTTGAGCTCGGGTCCGGGCCGTCAGCCGGACTGACTCGGTGAGTCAGGCGCCGTGGGGCCGGTGCCCAGAGCCGGGGCGGCGTGAGCCCGGGACGGGCGGGATGGGGGCGATCGGGGCGATCGGGGGGAACATGGCGTCTCCTTTCTCGGTTATCTCGGTCTGTTCGGTCTGGCAGGTGTGCGGCGGTGACCGGGAGTGGAGGTACCCGGGCCCAAGCACACACTACACAGAAAAACTTACAAGCGTAAGTATACATGCCAAAGTCACCGGCTGTACAGTGCGGCCATGGGGGGGACACCGAGACAGCCCGAGCCGAGGGCCCATCGCCGCAACGCTCGGGGCCAGGGGGGGCTGCTGGCCACCGAGATCGTGGCCGGGGCCCTGGCCATCATCGACCGGACGGGCTCCGACGCAGGGGTGACGCTTCGATCAGTGGCCCGGGAGGTGGGGATCGCCGCTCCTTCGATCTACCCCGACTTCGCCAACCGCGAAGCCGTCATCCTGGCGGCGGCCCGGTACGTGTTCGACGACATCGGCCACGCCGTCGAAGGAGCGGTCACCGGCCTGGAAGATCCGGTCGAGCGCCTCCTGGCCGGCTGTGAGGCCTACGTCGACTACGGGGTGGAACACGCGGCCCGGTACCGGGTGCTGTTCTCCCGAGAGCTGCCTGGTGGTCCGTCGGGTCCAGCAGGTCCGACGGCAACCGTGGGGACCCCGACGGTGCTCCTCGACGACCGCTTCCCTCCGGCCGGGGGAGAGGTGTTCGCCTTACTGGTCGACGCCATCGAGCGGTGTGCGGATGCTGGGCGATGTCGCGGTGACGATCCCTTCGGCACGGCGTTGGGGGTGTGGGTGGCACTCCACGGCATGGTGAGCCTTTGGACCAGCCTCGGCGGGTTCCCGTGGCCCGACCAGAGGTCGTTCGCCCGCCACCTGGTGCTGGCCCAGGTGGGGATCGCCGTCGCTCAGCAGTAGGGGTGGGCGATGCTGAGGAGGAACTCCCCGTCGTCGGCGCCCCACATGGCGTCGACGACGAACCCGGCGTCGGTCAGCTCTCGCTCGACCTGGTCAGGGGTGAATTTGGTGCTGATCTCGGTCAGGATCTCCTCGCCCCGGTCGAATTCCACCGCCATGTCCAGATCGTCGATGGCCACGGTCTGCCGGCACCGGGAGCGGAGGCGCATCTCGATCCACTGGTCCTGGTGGTTCCAGCGGGCCACGTGCTCGAAGTCCTGTGGCTCGAAGGCCGCGCCGAGCTGGCGGTTGAGGACTCGCAGCACGTTGCGGTTGAACTCGGCCGTCACGCCGGCGGCGTCGTCGTAGGCGCTGACGATCCGATCGGGGTCTTTGACCAGGTCCGAGCCCAAGAGCAGGTGGTCGCCGTAGCCCATGGTGCAGTTCAGGTCGAACAGGAACCGGCGCCGTTCGTCCGGCACCAGGTTCCCGATCGTGCCCCCGAGGAAAGCCACCAGCCGCCGACCGTCGGAGGGTATCCGACCGAGGTGCTCGTGGAAGTCCCCCACCACGATGTGGATGTCCAGATCGGCATAGGCGGCGCGGAGGTCTTTGGCCGCCACTCGCAGGAAGTCGTCGCTCACGTCGAAGGGGACGTAACGCCGGAGGCCGCCCTGCGCGGTCATGGCATCGAGGAGGACCCGAGTCTTGTCACAGGCGCCGGCGCCCAGTTCGACCAAGGTGTCAGCGCCGGCGATGTCGGCGATCTGGGATCGGTGGCGGGCCAGGAGGTGACGCTCGGCGCGCGTCGGGTAGTACTCGGGAAGCCGGGTGATCTCCTCGAAGAGCCTGCTTCCCGTCTCGTCGTAGAACCAGACCGGGGGGATGCGCTTGGTCCTGCCGGCCAACCCCCGCCGCACGTCCTCGGCCAGCTTCTGGCGCAGGTCGTCTCCGGTCAGGTGGACGTCGACGACGATCTCGGGCTGAACGTTCACCGTGCGCCCCCAGGATCGTCGTCGGGCTGGGAACCTGCGCTCATCGCGGGCCCCGATCCGGGCTCCCCTCCGGGGCGGACCGACTCATCCCGCTCGGGTCCGGGCGGACGACGGTGTCGAGGTCACGGGCCAGCCGCAGGCCAGTAAAGGGCCACCTGGCCCCCGCCGGAAAGAAGTTCCGGTAGGTCGCCCTCACGTGGCCCGGCGGGGTAGCGCACGAACCCCCCCGCAGCACGTACTGGTTCACCATGAACTTGCCGTTGTACTCACCCACGGCCCCCGGCGCCACCTTGAAACCCGGGTACGCCGAGTACGCGCTCTGAGTCCACTCCCACACATCGCCGAAGAACCGCGGATCTCCGGCTCGTACCGGGCGCGGATGGAGGACGCCCCGGTCCAAGAGCCCGCTCCCCGGTGGTGGTTCACCGGCGACCGACTCCCACTCGACCTCGGTCGGGAGCCGGGCCGTGGCCCAGTGAGCGAACGCATCGGCTTCGAAGTAGCTCACGTGGCAGACGGGCTCGTCGGGATCGATGTCCCGCAGACCCCCAAGGGTGAAGATCCTCCAGTCGGGTGTTCCGGACGGAGCGGTGTTGCACCAGTAGAGCGGCGAGGACCAGCGGTGCTCCTGGATGGTGGCCCAGCCGTCTGACAGCCAGAGCTCGGGACGTGAGTAGCCGCCGTCGTCCATGAACTCGAGCCAGTCGCCACAGGTCACCGGTCGATCGCAGATGGCGAACGGGGCGAGGTAGCGCTCGTGGCGGGGTTGTTCGTTGTCGAAGGCGAACCCCCCGCCTCCGTGACCAATCTCGACCATCCCCCCGGGGTGCTCGATCCATCCGGGCTGGGGCCCGGGGGCGGAGGCGGAGTTCCCCGACCGGGCCACTGCGGGTGTGTAGACCGGCAGGGCCGGATTGGACCACAAGACGTGCTTGATGTCCATGACGATCAGCTCTTGGTGCTGCTGCTCGTGGTTGAGGCCGAGCTCGAGGAGCGCCGAGAGGTCGAGATCGGTGTCCCCTGGACGAGCATGGTCGGGCGAGCTCGAGGGGCCCGCTGATGGCGCATCGAAGGCACTTCGAACATCGAGCAGGCGAGCCATGGCCTGGTCCACGTGACGCCGGTAGGCGGTGACCACCTCGGTGCCGGGTCGAGAGATGAGCCCGCGCTGGGAACGGGGGTGACGATCACCGAGGGACTCGTAGTAGGAGTTGAAGATGTAGGGGAATGACCTGTCGAAAGGAACATACCCGGGTAGCCGGGTCTCGAGGATGAACGTCTCGAAGAACCACGTCGTGTGGCCACGGTGCCACTTCGTGGGGCTGACATCGGGCATCGACTGGACCACCTGGTCCTCGGGCGAGAGCGGGGCGGCCAGTAGCTCGGTGAGGGCGCGGACATCGTCATAGCGTCCGAGCGGAGTAGCGCAACGGTCCGTTCCTCGGTGCTCGACTATCACGTGGCTCATTCGAGGTCGCCCTTCCGGCGTCGCCGCACACTGCACGTCGCCACAACTCCCTTGACGGCGCCACAACCCCTGCCGTCACCTGCCGTCACTGTGTTCTCTGCGTTGGGCACGCCGCATTCAGCGCCGAATCCCGGTACTGGGAACCCAACGTAGTCGGGAAGGCCCGACCGATCGGCCGCGGTCGGTGCTGGGGCTGAACGGGCGGTGGTGAGGCGGTATGAGGTGTCCTGGGTGGTGGCATGCTTGCGAGGCCGCGTACCCAAAGGAGGCGCCGTGGAACGACCGTCGACATCGAACGAGGCACAGGAGGGGTCCATCACGGTACCGGTCACCGGGCGCGTGGGACGCGACTGGCGCGACTCGACCCCGTGGTGGCCCGAAGAACCGGTCGCACCCGACGGTGCGCCGAACGTAGTGATGATCGTCCTGGACGATGTCGGCTATGCCCAACTGGGCTGCTACGGGTCCGATATCGCCACCCCGGTCATCGATGCTCAGGCCGCCGCCGGGGTACGCCTGGCGAACTTTCGCACCACGGCGCTCTGCTCTCCCACGCGGGCGTGCCTCCTCACCGGACGCAACCACCACCGCAACGGGATGGGGAGGGTCGCCGACTTGGCGGTCGGGTTCCCGGGCTACTGGGGCCGCCCGCCGAAGGAGAACGGCTTCGCTTCGGAGATCCTCCGGGCCCGGGGGTACGCGACCTATGCCGTGGGGAAGTGGCACCTGACGCCCGACGACGAGACGAACATGGCCGCACCGCGCTGGACGTGGCCCTTGGGGCGCGGCTTCGACCGTTGGTACGGGTTCCACGGCGGCGAGACCCACCAGTTCGTCCCCGCTCTCTATCACGACAACCACTCGGTACGCCCACCGAGCTCTCCGGAGGACGGGTACCACTTGAGCGCCGACCTGGCCGACACGGCCATCGGCTTCCTGGGAGATTTCCGAGCGGTGGACGTCGACCGCCCGTTCTTCTTGTACTTCGCCACCGGAGCATGCCATTCCCCGCACCAAGCGCCGGCCGATTGGATCGAACGGTACCGGGGCCGGTTCGACCGGGGCTGGGACGTGTGGAGGGAGGAGACCCACCGTCGCCAGCTCGACATGGGGGTCGTGCCCCCGGGGACCCGCCTCTCCCCACGCCCACCGTGGGTCCCGGCCTGGGAAGATCTTCCGGCCCGCCAGCGGGCGTTGGCTGCTCGGTTCATGGAGTGCTTCGCCGCCTACCTGTCCTACACGGACGAGCAGATCGGACGGGTTCTCGGGTTCGTCGAGGAGCTCGGCGAGCTGGACGACACCATCGTGATCGTCGTCTCGGATAACGGTGCCAGTGCCGAAGGGGGGCCGGAGGGATCCATCAACGACGTCCGGCTGTCGAACTTCGATCCGGCCGGGGTCGACGAGATGTTCGCTCGTCTCGACGAGATCGGAGGTCCCTCCACCCACAACAACTACCCATGGGGTTGGACCATGGCTGGGAACACGCCTTTCAAGCGGTGGAAGCGCGAGGTGCACCAGGGCGGGGTGGCCGACCCGTGCATCGTGCGGTGGTCCAGGAGGTTGGCCGACGCGGCCGGCGGCGTGCGCCACCAATTCGCCCACGCCATCGACGTGCTGCCCACGGTGCTCGAGCTTGCCGGTATCGAAGCACCTGACGTCCTCGACGACGTGCCTCAGTCACCGATCGACGGGATCAGCTTCGCGTACCTGCTCGGGCCGGACGGAGGAGAAGAGCCCGAGCGGCACGTCACCCAGTACTTCGAGATGTTCGGGTCCCGTGCCATCTACCACGACGGCTGGAAGGCGGTCACGTTCCACCCCGTTGGTCCCCTCTACAACGACGGCCTGAACCCCAACGACTCCTTCGACGACGACGTGTGGGAGCTCTACCACGTGTCCGAAGACTTGTCCGAGACGCGTGACCTGGCCGCCGAGCAGCCCGAACGGGTAGAAGCGCTGGTGGCCCGATGGTGGGGGGAGGCGGAGCGGAACCAGGTGCTGCCCCTGGACAACCGGGTGCTGTGGACTTTGGCCCATCCCAAGCCCGACAGTCGACGCCCCCGGACAACGTTCAGGTACTTCCCCGGCGGATCCCAGGTTCCCGAGACCGTTGCCGTCAACGTTCGCAACCGGGCCCACGCTCTTGTGGTGGAGGTGGACGTGCCTCCCGGCATCGTGCCCCAAGGCGTGCTGCTGGCCCTTGGATCAGTGCTCGGTGGCTGGTCGCTCCACGTGCTCGACGGCCGACCCCGCTACGTCCACAACCTCTACGGCAAGACCCAGGACGTCATTACCTCCAGGTCGGTCCTGGGGGCTGGACCGCATCGCATCGAGCTTGCCTTCGACAAGCTCCCCAAGACCGTCCGAGAGGGTCTGGCCGGTCGGGCCGTCCTCCGGCTGGACGGTGACGAGGTCGGGGAAGGGGAGATCGGCCGCTTCACTCCGTCAGGCTTCAACGGGGTCGGTGTCGGCCTCACCTGCGGCTACGAGTGGGGGCCTGCCGTCGGGCCCGGGTACCTGGCGCCGTTCCCGTTCAACGGGACCATCACCAGAGCCGAGGTGACGGTGACCGGTCCGGTCGTTCGAGACCTCCTCTCGGAGCTGGCGGCGATCCTGGCCGAGCAGTGAGAAGCGCAGAGCAGCCTGGGATCCGGGGTCGGATCACCCAGGTTCGGCACACCGCCGGCACCGCCCCATGACGGCAAAGTGCTGCGGGTCGATCTCGAAGCCGTACCGAGCGCTGGCCGACCGGGCCAGTCCGGAGAACAGGGAGTCAGGGACTTCCAGCATGTCACCGCATGTGCCGCAGACGAAGTGCCCGTGGGCCACCGAAGCGACGTGATAGGTGGCTGGACCGTGCCCGGGGTGGGTGTGGGACACGATGCCCAGGCGCTCGAGCTCGTCGAGGTTCCGGTAGATCGTGGACAGGTGCACCTCAGGGGTGGTGCGCTGGACTCTGGTCGCCAGCTCCTCGGCCGTCCAGTGCCCCGGTGTCCCGAACAGGACATGTAAGAGCTGACGCCGAGATGGCGTGATCCGGTCCCCGTGGCGGCGAAGCGTCTCGAGCGCGCTCTCCACTGTGTTGGACGACGTCTCTTTCGTGTCCGGACCATCGTCGGGGCGCCTCACCCCCTCAAGATAGGTGACGCCGATGAACGGCGCCTCTAGGGGAGGAGGACGGAGCCGGAACGGTCAGGTGCTCGTAGGACCCCGGGTCAATCGGGCTCTCAGCGCCAGTGCGCACGCCGGCCACTCCGTGGCCACGATCGAGTACATGGCCGAGTCCCGAAATCGGCCCTCCTCACCGGGTGCCCACGACTGAGACCAGCTGCGAAGCACGCCTTCGAACTGGGCGCCGAGGCCGGCGATCGCACGACGGGAGCGGTCGTTGCGGGCATCAGTCTTGAGGTCGACGCGAGCCACTCCCCAGCTCTCGAAGGCGTTGGACATGAGGAGGAGCTTGGCCTCGACGTTGATGCCCGTCCGCTGCGCCGACGCGGCCAGCCAGGTGTAGCCGATCTCTACCGCTCCGATCTCAAGCCGGCCGGGCCAAGGCCGTGGGGAGCAGTATGCGGTGCAGCCCACCGCCTGGCCGTCGGTGATCCGGATCTGGGCGAATGGCATCAGCTCGCCGGACCGGGCCCGTTCCAGCTGGACCCCGATGTACGAGGCGATCTCCGGGGCACGGGGAACCCAAGTGAAGGCGTAGGCACTCCGGTCCTCCTCGGCCGCGCGCTCCAGGTCGGGGCCATGGGCGGGCGTGAGCTGCTCCAGCCGGACCAAGGACCCTTCGAGGAGCGGGGTGCTCGGGAACAGGTCTGCGTTCCCGGGTGGCATCGCGCGCACGACGACCGGCGCCCTTGGCCCTACGACAGGACCCGACGTCGGAAGTTGCGCAGGCCGAGCCCGAGGAAAAAGGTGCAGAAGGCGATGAGCACCGGATACACGATGTAGAGATGCATGTGGGTGGCATCGGTGAAGGCCGCCCTCATCCCCTCGTTCACGTAGATGAGCGGATTGACCAGGACCACGGTCTGCAGCCAATGCCAGCCGCCGATCTTCACCGGGGTGAGCCTCGTCCACTGGTAGTAGGTACCTCCGAGGAAGGTGATGGGGAGCACGACGAACCCGAACATGAGGCCGATGTTGCGGGGCTCGAATGAGGTTCCGAGCAGTAGCCCCAAAGAGGACATGGCGATACAAGCCAACGGAACGATGGTGACGATCAGCCACCAGTGCAGCGAGAGGTGGGCCTGCACGCCGGCGGCGTGGACCACCGAGGCGATCGGCAGGACCAGAGCCGCTGAGATCAGCCCTTGCACCGATCCCGAGAGCACCTTCGACAGGGCGACGAGCCAAATGGGGCAGGGGGCCTGGACCCGGTCTTCGATCTCGCGGGTGAACCCGAACTCCTGGGCCATCTGCATGGCCACAGCCTGGATGCCCTGGAACATGATGGAGATGCCGACCACACCGGGCACGAGCACGGTGGCGAAGCCCGACTCGGCCGCCGCGCCACCACCACCCCCGATGCCCTGGCCGATCTTCGGGAAGACGTAGAGGAAGACGAAGCACAGCAGGAACGGCTGGACGAGAGTGCGGATGACGAATTCGCCGAAGTTCTTCTTGAGCACCACCAGGTCACGCAAGATGAGGGCTCGAAGTGCAGTCCGGCTCGACCCCATCGCCGTGCGAGAAGGGGTGAGGGAGATATGCGAAGGGGCAACCGCCTCGGCCACGGTGCTCATCGGCGACCCCCCCTCGGCCGCCCGGTCGGTGGGCTCAAAGGCACCCTGCGCACTCCAGTCGACACGTTGGCGCCGGTCTCAGTCACGGAGGTCCTTTCCAGTGAGGTTGATGAACACGGTCTCGAGGCTGGGCTCGGCCACGGAGAGGTCGGCCACGTCGAAGCCGCCGTTCTCGGCTGCGTCGACCACCAAGGGGACTAAGCGCTCGCTCCGTTTGACGTCCAGCTGGACGCTCCCGTCGACCTGACGCGCCCGGGTCACCGCCGGGATCTCACGGGCCAGCACCCGAGCCAGCTCGTCGAGGTCCCCCTTGGCCTTGACGGTGACGACCGTGTCGGCGTCGATGCTCTGCTTCAGCCCGCTCGGGGTGTCGAGGGCCAGGATCCGGCCGTGGTCCATGATCGCCACCCGCCCGCAGAGCTGATCGGCCTCCTCCATGTAGTGGGTGGTGAGCAGGATGGTCTGTCCTTCGTCGTTGAGCTCCCTCAAGATGTCCCACAGGGCGAGCCGGCTCTGCGGGTCGAGACCGGCCGTGGGCTCGTCGAGAAACAGCACCGCCGGTCGGTGGAAGATGGCCCGGGCCACCATGAGGCGCTGGGCCATTCCGCCGGAGAGCGCGTACACCGATGCTTTCGCCCATTTGGTGAGCTGGAACTGCTCGAGGAGCTGATCGGACGTAGCCCGGGAGGCACGGGCGCCGATGCCGAAGAGGCGTCCGTGGAAGTAGAGGTTCTCCCACACCGTGAGCTGGCGGTCGAGCGTGTTCTGCTGGCTCACGATCCCGAGGATCTGCTTGGCCAGAGAAGGATGGGCCACCACGTCGACCCCCCCGACGTACGCCTTCCCCGACGTCGGGACCACCCGCGTCGTGAGCATCCCGGCGGTGGTGGTCTTGCCGGCGCCGTTCGGCCCCAGGAGACCGAAGATCTCCCCCGAACCGACGGTCAGGTTCAGGGCGTCGACCGCCTTGAAGTCGGCTCCGGCGTACACCTTGGTGAGGTCGACGGTGCGAATCACTCCGTCGGTCGCCGGAGTGGCCACCGACGTGGGCTGCTCGGTCGTAGTCATCTGTGGTCGAGAGCGTAGCGCCGGTCCCGTGGTCGAGCGGGCGGTCACGGCACCGAAGCGGGGCACGTCACCGAGGCGGGGCACGGTACGCTCGGGTTCGACGGCAGCTCCGAGCGCACGCGGCGGTGTGCGGAAGGTGCTTGGAGGTGAAAGTGGGACTGTTCAACCCGAGAAGGACGGCCGTGATGGTGAGCCCTGCCGACGCGCTCCCCGGTCGGGCAGAGCCGGTCGAAATTCCCCACCGCCATCTGGTGTTGGGGACGCCACTCGCGCCACCGTTCCCCGAGGGCATGGCGCAGGCCATGTTCGCCATGGGCTGCTTCTGGGGTGCGGAACGGATCTTCTGGTCGCAAGAAGGGGTGTACACCACGGCCGTGGGATATGCCGGGGGAGTGACCCCGAACCCCACGTACGAGGAGGTGTGCTCGGGCCGGACCGGTCATGCCGAGACGGTTCTGTGCGTCTTCGATCCGGCGAGGACTTCGTACGTCAATCTCGTCCGTCTGTTCCTGGAGGGCCACGATCCGACCCAGGGAATGAGGCAGGGAAACGACGTCGGGACCCAGTACCGCTCGGCGGTGTTCGCCACCTCCGACGAACAGCTCCTCGAGGCGACGAATGCTGCCCAAAGCTACGGGGAGGCTCTCGCGGCTTCGGGGCACGGTGCGATGACCACCGAGCTTGTTCGGGCCGGACCGTTCTACTACGCCGAGGCATATCACCAGCAGTACCTCGCCGCGAATCCCAACGGGTACTGCGGGCTCGGAGGCACCGGGGTGGCGTGTCCGATCGGGGTGCAGGCCGGACCGGGATCGGCCGGACCGGGATCAGGAGGTGCGGGAACCTCGTAGGCGAGCGAACGTCGCGGCGACAGCGCAGTAAGCGGCGCTCGTCTCTCTGTCCGCTCGCCGGACACGCGAGTCGGACGTCGAGGTCCTGGGACCTGGCAACAGTCCGACACCTCGCCGGCCCACGTCGGGGCTGGGAGGCCAAGGCGGCCGAAGGGGCGGCGTGCCCTGGTCGACGGCCGAGTTCGTCGACGGTGGGATCTCGACAAATTCGAGAGTCGAGCGCAAAGCCCGTCGCCAGTCGCCGTGGGCTCCATCGAGCCCCGACGAGCTCCCGTCAGCTCGCGGGCGCGTCCAGCTCGCCATGGTCTCGCCTCACGCGCTGGGTTCGCCCGGCGACGACCAGGAGCGCACCCCCGACGAGGAGAGCCAGCACCGTACCGAGTAGGAGGCCCGCCTGCGCTGCCGCGAACAGGGCCGGACGGTCGGAGAAGATCGCCGTGGCGAACAAGAGTGGCACCGTGAACCCGACACCGCACAGGGCTGCGGCGCCGAAGAGGTGGGTCCAGTTCGATCCTTCGGGTAGGGAGGATGCGCCCGAACGCACGACGATCATCGTGACCAAGGCGATCCCGGCCGTCTTGCCCACGACCCGCGCTGCCAGCACCGCGATGAGGACCGAGTGAGCGCTCGGCCCGGCCAGCTGGTGCCAGTCCAGGACGAGCCCGGCGTTGGCCAGGACGAAGATCGGCACCACCACCGCTCCCGACACCGGTGCCGCCACCCGCTCCAAGAGGGGGCCGGCGGCGGTACTGCTGGCGGGGGTACCGCCGAAGGTGCTGCCGGTCGTGCGACCCCTCCGGCCCACACCGGCCCGTACCGGTGGTGACGCCGGTCCCGGTGGCGGGTGGGGGACCAGGATGCCGACGAACGCGGCGCCCAGCGGGGGCTCCAGCCCGGCCCAGGCGAACAGAACGCAGGCTGCGAGTGCGGCCGCGACGAAGAGGGGCCAATGCCGAGGGGCCCAGCGACGAAGGGCGACCGTCCCGGTCAGCACGGCGACCGTCCCTCCGAGAGCCCAGACATGGACCGACGAGTGGGCCACCAGGGCCAAGACGAGCACCGAAGCGACGTCGTCAGCGACGGCCAGTGCCAGCACGAACGCTCTGATGCCCTGAGGGACCCGGTGGCCGAGCACCGTCATCGCGGCCAGGGCGAAGGCCACGTCGGTTGCCATGGGAACGCCCCACCCGATCCGGAGCCCGCCACCTCCTCCAGCGAGGGTCACGGTGCACAGGTAGGTCACGGTCGCG
>JAJYWF010000112.1 GCA_021791635.1 Actinomycetes bacterium | reverse complement strand
ACGCCGTGGAACACGACGGCCACGGCGTCGGCGTTCTCCCAGAGATAGGCCAGCTCGTCGTCGGCGTACCGGTAGTTCGTGTTCACCGGGACCAGGCCGACCTTGGTGGCAGCGAAGGTCGCCTCCAGGTACTCAGGGGAGTTGTAGAGGTAGATGGCGACCTTGTCCTGCTGGACCGGACCCAGGTCCATCAGCCAGCGAGCGACCCCGTCGGCCCGCTGGTCGAAGGAGGACCACGTCACCCGGCGGTTCCCCTGGACCAGCGCCGGGGCCTCGGGCAGCCGGTCGGCGACCTCCTCCCAGACGTCCGCGTAGTTCCAGTTCGACACGACCCTCACCCTCCCGTCCAGGACCCTCGTCTCGATCGTCTCCGCATCGTCGGACCTTCGGCACGCCCGGACCGATCATCGGCCGGTCGTTCTCCGGTCACCCGGTTCGATGCGACTCGGGAGTGAAGCCTACGCTGCCCAGGTGGACCTCGCCCTTCCAGACGAAGACCATCCGGCGCGACAGAGGTTTCGGGAGTGGGTGGCCGACCACGCCCGGCCGACCGGGCGCGAGTTGGCCGAGGCCGGGTACGTGGCACCCCACTGGCCGGCGCCCTGGGGGCTGGCCGCCGATCCGATCGACCAGCTCGTCATCGACGACGAGCTCCGCCGGGCCGGTATCCGCCGGCCGGTCAACCCCATCGGGATCGGCTGGGCCGGTCCCACCATCCTCCATGCCGGCACCGAGGCTCAGAAGCAGCGCTGGATTCTGCCGATCCTGTCGGGGGAGGAGTTCTGGTGCCAGCTCTTCAGCGAGCCCGGCGCCGGCAGCGACCTGGCGTCGCTCACGACTCGGGCGGTGCGCGACGGCGACGAGTGGGTGGTGAGTGGACAGAAGGTGTGGACCACGTTCGCCCACATGGCCAAGTTCGGCATTCTCCTGGCCCGGACCCACCCCGGAGCGACCAAGCACCGAGGCATCTCGTACTTCGTGTGCCCCATGAGCTCTCCGGGGATCGAGATCCGCCCGCTGGTGGACATGACCGGGGAGCACGCGTTCAACGAAGTGTTCTTCGACGAAGTGCGCATTCCCGGTGACCACCTCGTCGGAGAGGTCAACGGCGGGTGGGAGCTGGCCAAGGTGACCCTGGGGAACGAGCGTGTGTCGTTGTCGGGCGAGGGCTCCCTGTGGGGGAATGGGCCGACCGCGTCGGATCTCGTCGACGACGTCCGCCAGGCCGGTGGCACGCCGAGCCCGGTCCTGCGCCAGCGACTGGCCCGGGTCTGGACCGAAGGGGAGATCCTCCGGGTCCTGCGACTGCGAACGGTGTCGGCGGCGCTCGCCGGCAGGACCCCGGGGCCCGAGGCGTCGGTACGCAAGGCGCTGGCTGACGCCCACGGACGACACGTGTTGGAACTGGCCCGGGATCTCGCCGGCCCGTACGCCACCCTCCCGGACTCCCGACCCACCGAGGGATGGGGGAACAGCCCGGCCGAGGCGACCGCCGGGGGCCAGGTTCGTAACGACCACCCGACGCCGTGGGACGGCGCGACCTGGTCCCGGGGGTTCCTGTTCTCTCCGGCCCTCACGATCGGCGGCGGCACGTCGGAGGTGCAGCGCAACATCGTGGCCGAGAAGGTGTTGGGGCTGCCCCGGGACGCCGATCTCTCATGACGTCGCCGCCGCCGATCCTGCCCGACGCGGGCGACCTGACAAGGGCGCCCCGGCGTGGGCGACGCTCAGCCGATCATCGAGACGAGGTGATGAGCGGTCCGGCATCCGCTGAGCCCTGCCGTACACCCTGTCCGGCGCGCCCGGCGAGCTCCTCTGGCTCGTAGAGCATCCAGTAGGCGTTCTGGGCGTGCTTGCGGGCCCGGTCCCGGCAGATCTCGGCCAGGCGGACCGGATCGTCCTCCTCGTCCTCGTGGACGAACACCTCGAGGATCGGGGTGTTCGTCATGAGCTGGGCCATCATGATCCCCGACGAGGCCTCGTGGGCACACGTCTTGTCGATCGGCGCCTTCCCGGGCATTCCCAGTGCCACCACGATCTTGCAGCTCTCCTCTTCGATGAGGCGCTTCGCCGCCACGGCCAGGTCCTTGAAGCCCGGGACGGTGCGGCGGACGACCTCGAACCTCCGGTTGTGCCCGGGACAGTGAGCGAGCTGGTCCACCGCCTCGCTCCCCATGTCGTAGCGGGCGAACATCGTGTCGACTACGCCGATCCGCTGCATGGTGGTGGCTCCGTTCTCAAGATGCTGGGGACCACCGGCGTCGCCGGCAGCCTGACCCACCGGTGGCGCCGGCGGCCGGTCCCCATTGTCGCGCAGGTCCCATGCCTGGTGACAGCGTTCAGTGGACGAACGCCGGTAGCTGGTTGAGAATCGACGACCGTGGATCGAGCGACGAGGAGACCGACGGAGGCACCGAGCGGCATAGCCGTGCCCGACGGTCGGGAGGTGGAGCGATCACCAACTTGGGTGGCCCGGGATGCCGAAGTGGTCTGGCACGGGTTCACCCAGATGGCTGCCTACCCCGACAACGCCCCGGTGGTCGTCGAGCGGGCCGAGGGTCGCGAGCTGATCGACGTCGACGGTCGGCGGTACCTCGACGCCATTTCGTCCCTGTGGGTCAACACGTTGGGGCACCGGGTCCCCGAGCTCGACGAGGCGTTGATCGACCAGATCGGGCGGGTGGCCCACTCCACCATGCTGGGCAACGGCAATGCGGTCGTCGTCGAGCTGGCCGAAGAGCTTCGCCAGGTGGTGCCGGTGCGGGGAGCTCACTTCCTCTTCGCCTCCGACGGCGCGGTGGCCGTCGAGCAGGCCCTCAAGATGGCCTTCCAGTACTGGCTGAACCGCGGCGTGGTGAGGCGGAACCGGTTCCTGGCACTCGGAGACGCCTACCACGGTGACACCGTGGGGTCGCTTTCGCTCGGCGACGGTGGGTTCTCCAGCTCGCTGTTCGACCCGTTGCGCTTCCCGGTGCTGCGAGCTCCCGGCTATGCCGACCCCGAGTGGTCAACCAAGGCGTGCCGGGCGGTGGAGGCGTCCGCCGACCAGCTGGCGGCGGTGGTGATCGAGCCGCTGGTCCAAGGGGCTTCGGGGATGCTGTGCGCTGAACCTGGTGATGTGGCTGCCCTCGGACGGGCATGTCGGCGGGCCGGGGTCCTCCTCATCTGCGACGAGGTGGCGACGGGGTTCGGTCGGACCGGCACCCTGTTCGCGTCGGAGCAGTGCCGGCTCGAACCGGACCTGCTCTGCCTGGGCAAGGGGATCACCGGGGGCTATCTGGCGATGTCGGTCACGGTGGCATCCGACGACGTCTACCGGGCATTCCTCGGCGAGGACCTGGGCCCCGAGACGTTTTTCCACGGCCACTCCTACGGCGGCAATGCCCTGGCCGCGGCGGTGGCACTTCGCCACCTGCGCCTCTTCACCGAGTGGGATGTGCTGGCCAACGTGCGTGCCCGCTCGGCCCAGCTGAGTGCCCGGCTGGATGAGCGGCTGGGCGCACATCGCGCTGTCGCCGCCGTGCGCTTGCGCGGGCTCATGGCCGGAGTGCAGCTGATGTCCCCAGGCCCTTCGGCGCGTTGGGGACGGCGGGTCTCGGCGGCGGCCGTCCGGCGTGGCGTCCTCCTCCGTCCGCTCGGAGATGTCATCGTGGTCATGCCACCGCTCACCGTGACCGCCGGGGAGATCGACCGGATCGTCGAGGTCCTGGGCGATGCCGTCGACGAGGTGACCGGGTGACCGGCCCGGTGGCCGCGTCGCCTGAGGTCACGAGCTGGGAGGATCGCATCTCCGCTCGCCTGGCTGCGGTGGTGGACCAGGGCAGGTGGCGTTCCCCGGTGACGTTCGACGCCAGGGGCCCAGAAGGCGACCTCGGGTCTGACGCCCGCAGGGTGGTGTCCTTCGCGTCGAACGACTACCTGGGCCTCACGGTCCACCCCTCGGTGACCCGGGCCGCCGCCGAGGCGATTGCGCGGTGGGGATCGGGAGCCGGAGGATCGCGCCTCATCACCGGAACCCGACCCGTCCACCGTGACCTGGAGACGGCACTGGCCGACTGGAAGGACGCCGAGGCCGCGATCTGCTTCCCGACCGGCTTTGCCGCGAACTTGGGGGTCCTGGGGGTATTGGGGTCGGAGGGGACCTCGATCTACTCCGACGAGCTCAACCACGCATCCATCGTGGACGGTTGCAGACTGGCGCGGGGCAGGGTCTCGGTGTATCGGCACTGTGACGTCGAGCATCTCGAAGCGCTGCTGGCGGCAGATCCGAGCCCGGCGATCGTGGTCACCGACACCGTGTTCTCGATGGACGGCGACGTGGCGCCGTTGGCCGAGATCGCCCAAGTCTGCCGGCGATTCGGCACCGTACTGGTCCTGGACGAGGCCCACGCGGTCCTCGGCCCCGAACTGGGACCGGAAGTGACCGACGAGGTGACGGTGGTGCGGGTAGGGACGCTGTCGAAGACCCTGGGGTCGTTGGGCGGTTACGTCGCCGGGCCCAAGATGGTGGTCGACCTGGTGGTGAACCTGGCCCGACCGTACATCTTCACCACCGCCGCCTCCCCAGCCGACGCCGCCGCGGCGCTGGCCGCCCTGGACGTGCTCCGCAGTGCCGAAGGTCGTGTGCTCCGCAGCCGGCTGGAGGGGTACGTAGAGAGGGTTGCTCCGGGCCACCAGAGCCCGATCGTTCCGGTGATCGTGGGGAGCGAGGCTTCGGCGGTGGCGGCGTCGTCGATGCTTCTCGAGCGTGGGTTGTGGGTCCCGGCCATCCGGCCGCCAACCGTCCCCCCTGGTACGAGCCGCCTGCGGGTGACCCTGTCGGCGGCCCACACTGCCCAGCAGGTGGAGGCGCTGGTCCGGGCGCTGGGTGGGCTTCCCCGGCCGGGGAGGACCTGAGTGCGCGGCCGTCCGGATCGGCTGGTGGCGGTCGTGGGCACGGGCACCGAGGTGGGCAAGACCTGGGTCACGGCTCGGCTCGTGGGCGCCCTCGCCGACGCCGGCCACCAGGTCTGGGCCCGCAAGCCGGCCCAGTCGTTCGACGCGTCCGACGACCCGGCTTCGACCGACGCGGCCGTGCTGGCCGAGGCCACCGGGGAGGTCCCCTCGGCCGTCTGCCCCGTCCACCGGTGGTACCCGGTGGCCATGGCGCCGCCGATGGCCGCCGCCGCGCTGGGCCTTCCATCCTTCACCGTGACCGACCTCTTCGACGAGCTCTCGTGGCCCACCTCATCCCCCGCGTCCGACCCAGGTGGCGCCGATCCGGGCCGGGCGTCGGTGGGCCTGGTCGAGACTGCCGGCGGGGTGCGCTCGCCCCTGGCCGACGACGGTGACTGCATCAGCCTTCTCGAGCTCCTCGCTCCTGATGCCGTGGTCCTGGTGGCGGACGCCGGGCTGGGGACGATCCACAGCGTGCGACTGTGCTTGGATGCGCTCTCCCCGGCCTCATCGGGAGCGGGCTCGTCGCCAGGACCCCGGCCGCTCTGGGCGAGCTCGGTGATGGTGGTCCTGAACCGCTTCGACCCGGCCAGCCGGCTCCACCGGGCCAACCGCCGATGGCTCCAGGAGCGTGACGGAGCCCACGTCCTGGCGGTTCCGGGGGAAGAGCACCGGCTCGTGGCCGCCGTGACCTCATAGTCGGGAG
>JAJYWF010000023.1 GCA_021791635.1 Actinomycetes bacterium | reverse complement strand
ACGCCGGGGGCGCGGTGGGGCCACGTCGCCGAGCCCGGTGAAGCAGGCGGCAGTCGAGCTGGGACTGCCCGTGGTCCACGACCTGGATGCCCTCGCCGGCGCCGGCACCGGCGGCGGCAACGCCGGGACCGGAGTCGAGCTCGGCGTCGTGGTGGCCTACGGGCGCCTCGTACCGGCCCCGGTCCTTCGCCGGGTCCCGATGGTGAACCTGCACTTCTCGCTCCTGCCTCGCTGGCGGGGCGCGGCACCGGTGGAGCGGGCCATCCTGGCCGGCGACCAGTCCACCGGGGTGTGCGTCATGGCGGTCGAAGAGGGGCTCGACACCGGTCCGGTCTACGCCGCCCGCCAGGTGTCGATCGGACCCCGGGAGCACGCGGGCGAGCTGCGGGGACGCCTCGTCGGCCTCGGGTCCGAGCTGCTGGTGGACGTCCTGGCCGGCGGGGCGACCCACCTGCCCGAGGCCCGACCCCAGGTGGGGGAGCCGACCTACGCCGCCAAGATCGGCCCGGCCGAGCTCGAGCTTCACTGGGAGCGCCCGGCAGCCGAGCTGGCCCGGGTGGTCCGCCTGGACCGGGCCTGGACGACCTTCCGGGGAAGGCGCCTCGGCGTGCTCCGAGCTGAAGTGGTAGCCGCGCCGGTGGACCGACCATCGGGTGCGGCGGGGTCACCGGGGCGCCCGCCGGACCCAGGATCCCTTCTCGGGGACACGGTGGTCACCGGCGACGGTGCGCTCCGCCTCCTGTCGGTGCACCCGGCGGGTGGGCGCCCTACGGACGCGCCGTCCTGGCTGCGTGGGGCCCGCCCGGTCGGCGGTGAGCGGCTGGGGACTCCGGCTGCAGATCCCGGCGTAGCCGGCGCTGCGCCGGGCCCGGAGCGGTGACGGCCCGGGCCATCGACCACGCCAGGGCGGCGGTCCACCTCCCCGGTCCGGGGGTCGCCCCGGCCACCAGGTCGTTCCAGTACAGCGCCCATCCCGGGGCCAGACGTCGGCCCAGCGGCGGCCAGGTGAGGGTCCGCGCAGCGCGTGAGATCACCCGCGGTCGGGAGAGCAGCACCCGCTGGAGCACAGCCGCCGGTCCCTGGTACCCGGCCTGGTGGCGGGCCAGCCACCTCCCGTAGGCAACGGCGGCGTCGGGTCCCGCGTCGGCGGCGCCCATGATCGCCCGGGCCGCGGCCACCCCGCTCTCCATGGCCTGGGAGATGCCCTCCCCCTGGAGGGGGTTCACCAGCCCGGCGGCGTCGCCGACCAAGAGCACCCGACCCCTGGCGGCGGCGGTCCCCACCATCCCCATCTTCAGCCATCCTCCCAACCGAGGCCCGGTCCCGGTGCCGGGCGGCACCAGCCCGAGCTCGGCCAGATGGGCGACGAAGGCCTCGAGCCGGCGGGTGGCGATGGCTCCGGCTCGCCGGTCCGCGCCCACGCCGACCCCAAGGCCGGCGTTCGCCAGTCCCCCGGGGCCGGGGAACAGCCAGCCGTACCCGGGGAACCCGGTGCCCGGCGCGTCCTCGAGCAGGACGATGACCGGGAGCGTGACGTCGGTCTCGAGGTAGGTCCGCACGGCGAAACCCAGCTGGACCCGGCCGGTGTCGACCAAACCGGCCGAGGCGGCGACCGTGCTGCCAGCGCCGTCGGCGCCGATGACCACGCGGGCCCGCAGGTCGGGGGCACCAGCCAACGCCACGGTGATGGCGCCGTCCTCCGAGCGCACGCCGGTCGCCCGGGCCCGGACCTGCTCGGCCCCGGCGGCCACCGCGGCCCGGCGCACGAGGTCGTCGAGGTCCCGCCGAGGCACGGCCCAGGCCACCCCGGGGTAGTCCCGCCCGGACCGGGCCGGGAGCACGACACGTCCACCGCCCGGGCCGATCACCTCCATGTCGCCCAGCGCCAGGTACCGCTCGGGAGCGAGGCCCCGCTCGGTGAGCAGCGCCACGCCCCGGGGTCCGACCAGATCGCCGCAGGCCTTGTCGCGGGGGAACTGTGCCTTGTCCACCAGCGCCACCCGGGCGCCACCCGAGGCCAGCTCCAGCGCCGCCATGCTGCCCCCCGGGCCGGCGCCGACCACGACGGCGTCGAAGTCACGACGGGTCACGCCGGCCAACGTACTCTCCGGCGGCCCGGGCATCGGAGGTGACCGTCGTCGGGGTGGGCCGGTGACGGCTCGCCTACGCTGGACGACGACGGAACCAGGAGGTGTGCCGGTGGCCCAGACGACGGACAGCGATCGGCAGCGGTTCGCCACCGAGCTCTTCGACGGCCTGCCCCCCCGGTACGATCGTCTGGGGGCCCTGCTGTCGCTCGGCCAGGACCGCAGGTGGAGGCGGGCCACGGTGGAGAAGATCCCCCGCAACCCGGGAGGCCGCGTGCTCGACGTGGCCACTGGACCCGGAGGAGTGGCCTTCGCCCTCCGGCGTCATACCGGCTCCAGTGTCGTGGGGCTCGACCTCACGTGGCCGATGTTGGCCGAGGCCCGCCGGAACATCGCCCGCCGCGGCGAAGAGCGTGTCGCACTGGTCCAGGGCAGTGGCGACACCCTTCCCTTTGCCGACGGGGTGTTCGACGCCGTGACCTTCACCTACCTCCTGCGCTACGTCCCTGACCCCGAGGGCACCGTCGCCGAGTTGGCCCGGGTGGTCCGGCCCGGAGGGGTGATGGCCAGCCTGGAGTTCCACCTTCCGGATTCGGCTGTCTGGCGGGCGCTGTGGTGGTGCTACACCCGCGGCGTGCTCCCGGTCGCCGGTTGGATGACCGGCGGGCGCGAGTGGTTCGAGGTGGGGCGATTCCTCGGACCGAACATCTCTGGCCACTACCGTCGCTACCCGGTCTCTTGGACCGTGGGTGCATGGGAGCGGGCGGGCATGCAACAGGTGGGCGTCCGGCGGATGTCGCTCGGGGGGGGACTGGTCATGTGGGGGACCAGAGCCGGGCCGGGCGCCGGGGCCTGAGCGACGTGGCTGCGGTCCGGGCGGGGAGATTCGGGGGCCGGGTCCCCGCGGGAACGGACGGCCCGGCCTACTACGCCACCGGGCGCCGCGGGATCCGCCGCGACGTGGTCGCCCTCCTCCACCCGCCCTACACGGCGTGGCACCTGTCCTACGTGCTGCTCGGCGGGCTCGTCGTCAGATCGGTGCACTGGGGAGTCCTGGGGGCGACGGTCCTGGCCTTCTTCCTGGCCGTCGGGGTCGCCGCCCACTGCCTCGACGAGCTCAGGGGTCGGCCGCTGGACACGACGTTGCCGACGTGGACCTTGGTCACGGCGGCTGCCGTCGCCCTGGCCGGGGCCGTGACCATCGGCGTGGTCGGCGTCGAGCGGATCGGTCCGGGGCTGGTCGGGTTCGTCGTGGTCGGCGCGGTTCTCGTCCTGGGGTACAACTTGGAGCTGTTCGGCGGGCGCATCCACACCGACCTCGGGTTCGCCCTGGCCTGGGGCGCCTTCCCCGTGCTCACGGCGGCGTACGCGCAGGCCGGTGACATCCCCCCGGCGGCCGTCGCCCTCGCCGTGGCCGCGGCCTTGGTGTCGGGGGCCCAGCGGGCCCTGTCCACCCCGGCCCGGATGCTGCGCCGGCGCGGGGCGAGGGTGGAGGGGAGCGTGGTCATGAAGGACGGCACGGTGATCCCTCTGGACCGGGCGACGTTGCTGGCGCCTCTGGAGGCGACCCTCCGGCTCCTGTCCTGGGCGGTGATGGCCCTGGCCCTCACCCTGGTGCTGGCCCACCTGTGGAGGTAGCCGCCGATCCCTCGACGTGACGTCTGAACCCGTCGATGCTGGCGTCGACCACCCGGTCGTGGCCCCACCGGAGCACCGGGTAGGTGAAGATGGCCGCCACCCGCATCGGGCTTTGCATCATCTCGATAGTCCACCCGATCACGGCCCTGGTCCCGACCGATCCCGACGCCGACTCCGTCGGGGTCAGGAGGAGCCGGGCCCGACCTTCGAGGTCACCGTGCACCGAGGCCTCGATGCGCTCGGGAGCGACGCAGGTCTGGAGCTCGATGTCGATACGCATACGGTAGGGCAGCGGCGGCGTCACCACGCCGTGGAGGTGGGCCCCGGACACCAGCCCGTCGCCGTCGAGGCGCAGCTCCCCGAGCCACGGCCACCAGGCCTCGAACTGCTCGGTCCGCCCGATCGCCTCCCACACCTCGGCCGGCGGGAGCGACAGGTCGAACGCTCCCTCGTACTCGACCACGAAGGGGGAGCGCATGGCGGCCCCCTACCCCGGCGAGCGGGTCGGCTGCGTGCGAGGACCGGGCCCGCCGGCATACTGGTCCCGCAAGGCCTTCTTCACGATCTTCCCCGTCCCGGCCCGGGGCCACTCGCTCCGTAGCTCGAGCTGCTCGGGGATCTTCTGGACCATGAGCCCGGCCTGGCGGCAGAACGTCACCAGCTCGTCGAGGGTCAGGTCGCCGACTCCGTCGTTCAGCTGCACGACGGCGCACACCCGCTCGCCGCGCTCCTCGTCGGGCAGTCCGATGACCGCCACTTCGGCCACGGCCGGGTGCTGGTACAGCACGGCCTCCACCTCGGTGGCACTGATGTTCTCTCCCTTGCGGACGATGACGTCCTTGATCCTCCCGGTGATCACCAGGTGGCCATCGGCCCGGAGCAGGCCGAGATCACCGGTCCGGAAGTACCCCTCGGCGTCGAAGGCCTCGGCGTTCAGGGCTGGATCGGTGTACCCGTGGCACACCATGGGTCCTCGTACCCGGATCTCTCCCTCCTCTCCGGGACCGGCCACCCCGCCGTCCAGGCGGACGATGCGGACCTGGGCGCCCTCCACCGGGCGCCCGTCGGTGTGGGCCAGCTGCTCGTCGGTGTCGTGGGGGGAGCCGTTGGCGATCATGGGCACTTCGGTCATGCCGTAGCCGTGGACCACGCCCCGACCGCCGATCTCGTCACGGACCTCGAAGTGGATCTCCGGGGGCTTCGGCGCTCCCCCGCCCGACATGAGGCGCAGGGTGGGAAGGATGGGTTCTCCCGGCTGGCGTCGCTGCTCGGCCAGGTACGCCACGTAGAAGGCGGTGCTGCCACCGACCATGGTCACGCCGTGCCGGCGGAAGAGCGGCAGGAGGTCGGGCGCCGAGAAGGACTCGACCAGCACGGCCGGGAAGCCCAGGCACAACATGGTGACCAGGTAGTCGGGACCGGCGATGTGAGCGAAGGGGAAGGCGATGGACCCCACGTCGTCGGGGGACATGTCGAGGGCGACCGCCAGGCCCCAGCCACCGGCGATGAGGGTCGAGTCGGTGTGGCGGACCCCCTTGGGATCGGCCGTGCTGCCCGACGTGTAGTAGATCCAGCGAATTGGCGCCTCGGCGTCGTCGGCGCCCACCTCCGGGGCCGGCAGGGTGCCGGGATCACCGGTGGGAAGGCCGTCGTCGATGACGAGGACGTGAGGCCGCCGCTCCGATCCCGGCAGGGAGCGCTCGGCCAGATCCACATAGTCGGTCCCCCTCCACTCCCGGGGGATGACGAACAGCTCCGATCCGGTCTGGCGGAGGGCGAAACCGACCTCGCGCTCCCGGTAGAGGTGGATGATCGGGTTCTGGACAGCGCCGAGGCGGCTGAGGGCCATCGAGAGGACTACGGTGTCGATGCGGGTGGGAAGCTGCCATGAGATCACGCTCCCTGGGCCGACCCCACGGGAGTGCAGACCGGCGGCCACGCTGAGCACCCGGTCGCGGAATTCGCCGAACGTAAGCGTGTTGTCTGTGGCGTCGATCAGCATGGGGTGGTCCGGCGTGGCCTGGGCTCGGCGCTCGACCAGCTCCCACATGGTGCGGGCACCGGTGATCGGGTGGGTCTGGGTAGTCAATGGTCCTCCACGGTTCAAGGTCTGACCGGCCACGGGCCGCGAGTGGTCCCGGTCGCAGGGCCGTCCCGACTCGGCCACCATTCTCCCTCACGGAGTTCCCGGCGCGCCCGGTGTCGGGCCGAGGTCGCGGGCGACGTGCCAGGATAGGGCTGACCACCGGCACAAGGGGGCACGATGAGCGAGAGCATGGGCAGTGGAGACGGTGGCGGCGAGCCGGTCGTCAGGGATCGCCGACGCGACGCCCGCCTGGTGTCCACCGGGGTGGCGGCGGTGTTGCTGGTGTGGTTCGCTCTGGCCAATCTCCAAGACGTCGAGATCCACTTCTGGGTGGTGTCGACGAAGTCCCCCCTCATCGTCGTGGTGGCCATCTCGGTGCTGCTCGGCTCGCTGGTCTCGGTGCTCCTGTCCCGGTTCGTCCGGGGTCGCCGCCGGGACGGGCCGGAGGACTGAGGGGCACACCTCGTCGCGCCGAGGATCGGCTCCCCTGCGGGTCTGCCGGTCTGCCGGTCAAGACGAGAGGCCGTCAGGTTTGGTCGAGTGTGGGGTGACGGTCCTGCCAACGCTCGGCCTCCTCGAGCTGGGAGGCCACTTGGATCAGCAGGTCCTCGCGCCACGGCCCGGCCACCAATTGGACCCCGACGGGAAGCCCGCCGGTGCTGTGGTGCAAGGGGAGGCTCACCGCGGGCTGGCCGCTCACGTTGAACGGGGCGGTGAAGATCGCCATCGACAGCACGTCCATCGGCATCCCCCCCGGATCCTCGTGCACCTGGCGGAGGATGGAGCCGGCTTCCGGCGGGAGGATGGCGGTGGTCGGCGTCACGAGGAGGTCGAAGTCCTTTCCCCACCGGGCGGCGATCACCCGTGAGATCCGCTGGAGCTCGCCAAGGGCCCGGACGACGGCAATGCTGTCCACCTGCTGGGCGGCCTGGTACGACGCCACGTTGTGGGGCTCCATCCGGGCCACGTCGATGCCGTCGTAGTCGCCGAAGGCGGCGTTCATGAGCGGCAAGAACGAAGCCAGCACTTCGACCGGGAAGAGCTCGAAGTCCACCTCTTCGACGTGGTGCCCCAGGCGTTCGAGGAGGGTTCCGGCGTTCTCGACCGCCGCTCGAGCTGTCTCGTGGACCGGCACCCCGAGCGGCGCTTTGGCCAGCACGGCCACTCGCAGGGCCCCGGGATCGGTCCCCAGCTCCGCGGCGAAGGGACGGGCCGGAGCGGGCGCGCTGTTCCAGCAGAGCGGGTCGGGTCCGCTGATGGCGTCGAGGACCCCGGCGGCATCGGCGACGGTCCGGGCCAGGACACCCTCCACCGACGCCCCCAACCATCCGGGCACGATGGCCGGGACCCGTCCTCGGCTGGCCTTCAGGCCGACCAGACCGGTGCACGAGGCCGGGATCCGGATCGACCCGCCGCCGTCGTTCCCGTGGGCGATCGGGAACATCCCGGCGGTAACGGCCGCGGCAGCCCCCCCGCTGGAGCCACCTGGGGTTCGGGACCGGTCCCACGGGTTCCGGGTGATGCCGTAACGGACGTTCTCCGTGGCTGGGATGGGACCGAACTCGGGGGTGTTGGTACGGGCGGTCACGACGAACCCGGCCCGGCGGAAGGCGGCGACCACCAGCTCGTCGGCCGTGCCGAGGTCCTCGGGGGCGGCGAAGGAACCGTAGGTGAGCGGCCATCCGGCCACTGGCGTGAGGTCCTTGATCGGGATGGGGACGCCGGCGAAGGCCGGGAGGTCCTCCTCCCCACCGGCGATGGTGTCCTCCAACGCCCGCGCCAGCTTGCGGGCTTCGTCGTCGTTCCGCCAGACGACGGCCAAGAGCCCGGGGTTCAGCCGGTCGATCCGCTCCAGGCAGTGGTCCAGGAGCTCGACCGGGCTGAGGCGGCGAGCCCGGACATCTGCGGCCAGCTCCGTGGCCGACCTGTAGGCATCCACACTTGCACCATAGACCTCCGGGTGCCGGGGCGTGGCCCCCCTGGTGCCGGGGCGTGGCCCCCCGGGCGCGCCACCGAAAGGTGCCCGCCGGCCATAAACTGACGTTGTCTCCCAGAGGGGTGGGCTCGGCCAGACGCGGCGGGCTCAGCCAGACGGGTGAGTGTTGTCCGAGAAGGGGAGTCGCGCGAACATGTCTGCCGAAGTCACGGAGAGCCGGCCCGCTTCGAGATCGAAGGCGTCGCCGAGATCGAGAGAGGAGGGGGGGCAAGGTGCCGCTTTCTGAGCACGAGCAACGCATTCTGGCCGAGCTGGAAGACTCGCTCACCCGGCACGACCCTCGCTTCGCCCAGAAGGTCAAGTCCGAGACCGTCTACCGGCACTCCGGTCGCCACATCAAGTGGGCCGGGGCCGGCTTCGTCCTCGGCGTCGTGATCCTGGTGGCCTTCTACTCGCAGTCGGTCCTCCTCGGGCTGGTCGGAGTGGCGGTCATGTTCGCCTCGGCAGTCGTGTTCGAGCGCAACCTCCGGCGCATGGGCAAGGCCGGGTGGCACGACTTCCGGCGGTCCTTGCACGAAGAGCAGCCGCCTGAAGGAGGGAGCGGCATCGAGCACGCCGTTCACCACACCCGTGACTGGTTCCGTTCCCATCTCTTCCGTCGGGAGAGCTGAGCCGTCCGCCGGCTCCGCTGCGCTGAACCGCGGCTCGGCTGTGCTGACCAGCGAGCCGGCTCCGGACGGTGACCTCGCCCAGTTCCGTGAACGAGCTCAGCCTCGCAGTCGACATCGGCGGGACGAAGCTGGCCGTGGGGTTGGTCGACCGCACCGGTGAATTGATCCATTCCCGACACCGTCCGACCCCCCACACCGGTGCCCCCGAGCTCGTCTGGAGCGATCTCGCCGAGCTGGTGGAAGACGAGCGCCGTCAGGCCCAGGAGGTGGGGTTGGTGACGGTGTGCGGGGTCGGTTGCGGTGGGCCGATGTCACTGGAGCAAGGCCTGGTCTCCCCGCTCAACATCCCAGCATGGCAGACATTCCCGCTCAGGCAACGGCTGTCCGACCTCACCGGGACGGCGACGTTCCTCGACAACGACGCCAAGGCCTTGGCTGTGGGCGAAGGATGGAAGGGCGCTGCTCGGGGCCGACGCGACTACTTGGCGATGGTGGTCTCCACCGGTGTCGGAGGGGGGATCGTCCTCGACGGGAGGCTTCTCGACGGCCGTCTGGGCAACGCCGGCCACATCGGGCACGTGGTCGTCGAGCCGGAGGGGAGGCCTTGTGTATGCGGCGGACGAGGTTGCCTGGAGGCCGAAGCGTCGGGAACGGCCATCGCCGCCATCACCGGTGGCGAACCGGCGAACGCGCCCTCCGAGATCGTCGCGCGCTGCGGTGCGATGGTGGGACGAGCCGTGGCGTCGGTGGCGAACCTCCTGGACCTGTCGCTGGCCGTGGTGGCCGGATCGGTGGCGCTGGGGTTCGGTGAACCGTTTTTCGAGGCCGCCCGCCACGAGCTCCATGCTCGTGCCGGCATGGCCTTCTCGGCCGGCACCGAGATCGTGCCGGCCGGTCTCGGTGCCCGAGGTCCCCTCGTCGGTGCCGGCGCCGTGGGTTGGCTCGGGACCGGGATGGTGATCTGGGAGAAGCGGGTGCGGTGACGGGGGATCCGACACCTGGTGAGCGTCGGCCTCGGGTGGGGCGACGTTCGACGAGAGAGCCCCGGTGGGGGCGCGTCGTCTCGGCCGTGGTGCCGTCGGTCGTCGCCCGTCCCCGGCTCTGGCCCACGGCCTTGGTCGTCGTGGCTCGTATGGCTCGACCCGGCTGGTGGCGCCTCCGACCCTTCAGCCCGGTCCCCGACGGCGACTACTGGCGTTTCCGTATGGTCACGGCGCTCGGGCGGAGCGACGCCGCGCCAACGCCGACTGAGGTCGTCGAATTCCTCGAGTGGTACCGACGTGAGGGTCGGAGCACGGAGTGAGCGTGGCCGAGCGCGGCGGGCCGAGGTTGGTAGCATCGTTCGCCATGGAGCGGGTTCTCCTGCTCAACGCGACCTTCGAGCCGCTGGCGCTCCTTTCCGAGCGCCGCGCCGTCGTGCTGCTGATCAGTGGGCGGGTGGAGTCGATCGCCACGCGCCCCGAGCCGCAGATCTTCCACTCCTCCACGCTGTCGGTGGAGGTCCCGGCGATCGTCCGGCTTCTCCACATGGTGCGGATCCCGCGCTGGGCCCGGACCCCGCCGCTCACCCGTCGGGCCGTCCTACGACGGGACGAAGGGCGTTGCGTGTACTGCTCGGACGTGGCCGACACCGTGGACCACGTCATCCCGCGTAGCCGAGGTGGTCGGCACGAGTGGTCCAATGTCGTGGCGTCATGCAAGCGCGACAACTTCCTGAAGGGGGACCAGCTTCTCTCGGAGCTCGGTTGGTCGCTCCCGTTCAAGCCCAGCGCGCCCGACGGGCACCTGTGGCGCCTCCGCCATCTGGCCGAGATGGACCCCCTGTGGGAGCCGTTCCTGGCCGCGGCGTCCTGAACCCCCACGACCGGCCTCGGACCCCCGCAGAAGCGGCACCGTGGTCGGATGTCGAGCGGTTCCGCCAGGCAGGCGAGCGGGTCCTGGTCCATCGAGCGGTGGCGTCCCCGACCGTCGTCCTCGGCAGCACCCAATCGCCGCAGGTCATCGACGCGGCGCGAGCGGTGGCGGCGGGGATCACCGTGGTCAGGCGACGCACCGGCGGTGGCGCGGTCCTCCTCCGACCCGGGGACCACGTGTGGGTCGACGTGTGGCTTCCGAAGGACGACCCCCTCTGGGAACACGACGTGGCGGCGGCGGCGGGGTGGGTCGGGAGATGGTGGGCGGCGGTCCTGCTGGCCCGAGGCGTTCGGGATGTGACCGTCCACACCGGCCCCATCATCCAGAACCGGTGGTCCGAGCAGGTGTGCTTCGCCGGGACGGGCCCCGGCGAGGTCCTGGCCGGTGGTCGCAAGGTGGTCGGAGTAGCTCAGTGGCGGTCTCGGGAGGGGTCGCTCTTTCGGATCAGCGCCTACCGGCACTGGGACCCGGGTGCTTTGGTGGATGTGCTCTCGGTGCCCGACGGGGAGCGTGAGGTGATGAGGAGCGAGCTCTCCTCGGTGGCTGCGGGGCTTTTCGACCTGGCGCCTGCGCCGCTCTCGGTGGACGAGCTGTGGCGCCAGCTACCGCGCGGACGCCCGTGGTCGATCGAGGGACGACCGACGGCCCTCGAAGCCTGAGCCGCCCGGGTCCCGGTCGGCGAGCGCCGTCTTCCCGCTCGGGTCCCGTCGGCGCGCGCCGGACAACCGCCTCTCCTCGAGCCGCACCCCTCTCCAATTTCCACTCTCTTGATGGGGGCGGGAGCGCGCCGCGGGGTGGAGAATTGTTGACCAGTGGAAGATAAGGGAGTAGGGTGGCGAAAAGTGGTGCAAAGGGGTGGATGAGGACGCGGTCCAGGGAGCGTCGTGGGAGAGACCAGTGGCACGGTTCGTCGGCAGGTTCGAGCACTCGCTCGACACCAAGGGGAGGGTCATCCTCCCTGCCAAATTTCGTGGTCCGTTCGAACGGGGCGGGTACCTGGCCGAGAACCGGGAGGGCTGCCTGGCGCTGTGGACGCCGGAGGAGTTCGAGCTGCAGATGGCGGCGATGCTCGAACAGGCCGGCACCGGACGGGTCCAACGCAACCGTGCTCGCCTGTGGGCTGCCAACTCGCACGAGGTGGAGATCGACCGTCAGGGGCGGATGCCCATACCCATCCACCTTCGGACCTTCGCCGGCCTCGAGGACGAAGTGCTCATCCACGGTGCTATCGACCGAGTCGAGGTGTGGAGTCCTGCGGTGTGGGAGACGCGGGTCGTCCCAGAGGAGCAGTGGTTCCTCCAGGACGAGGACGACTGACCAGGAGAGAAAGCGAGGATCGATCACTTCCTACGCGGCGCGCACGGCACCAGGCCCGGGCCGGCAAAGCCGGATCCCCGGGGCGTCCTGGGACGGTCTGCGGCCACTGGACCATGCGCAGCCCCTCGACCGGTGCGGTGGAAGATCTTTCCTCCGCCCTCTTCCCCGCTGGTCCACCGGGTTCTCCCGGGATCACATCGCCAGTCGAGGGGCTGCGGATGGCCTACGAGTACTCGCATCAACCAGTCCTGGTGGACGAGGTGGTGGACCTCATGAAAGAGGTTCCGCCGGGTGTCGTGGTGGACGCGACCGTCGGCGGAGGGGGGCACACCGCCGCGATGCTCGACGCGTGCCCACATCTCGGGGTTCTGGGCCTGGACCGGGATCCTGAGGCCGTCAGGGCGGCGTCGATCCGCCTGCGACGGTTCGGGGGCCGGGTCGCCCTCCGCCGGGCGAGGTTCTCGGATCTGGAGACCGAAGTCGAACAAGCCTTCCGGTCGGGTCCGGGCTCCTGGCCGGAGCTGGAAAGCCCCTCCCACGAGCCGGTCGGGGGCGCAGATGCTCACCCCGGGCTCTCGGGAGTGCTGCTGGACCTGGGGGTGAGCTCCCCGCAGCTCGATCGACCCGAGCGTGGCTTCTCCTACCGGAGCGAAGGGCCCCTGGATATGCGCATGGACCCCGAGTCGGGCGCGGGCGCGTTCGACTTGGTCAACAGAGCCGGCGTCGACGAGCTCACCGAGCTGTTCCGGTCCAACGGGGAGGGTCGACTGGCCCGCCGGATCGCCCGGGCGGTGGTGGAGGCCCGTCCCCTGTTCACCACGGCCGACCTGGCGGAGGTCGTGGCCGGTGCCGTGCCCGCGGCCGGTCGACGCAGGGGCCATCCGGCCAGCCGGGTGTTCCAGGCGATCAGGATCGCCGTGAACGACGAGACGGGGGAACTCGGGGCGGTGCTGCCCGACGCACTCTCGTTGCTGGCTCCCGGGGGCAGGCTGGTCGTGCTCTCGTACCATTCGGGGGAAGATCGGCTGGTCAAGGCCGCTCTGGCGGATGCGGCGACCGGTGGTTGCGTCTGCCCACCCGGCTTCCCGTGCGTCTGCGGGGCTCAGGTACGTCACCGGCTCGTGTTCCGCGGCTCGCACCAGCCGTCAGCCGACGAAGTGCGGGACAACCCGCGGGCCAAGAGCGCCCGCCTCCGGGCCATCGAGCGCATCGTGGACACGCCGTGAGCCCGACGACGGCCCCCGCACGCCGGTCGGCGCCAAGCCGCCTTCGCCGGACCGAGCAGGTCCGTACGGTCCAGGCCGCCCGGCCGCCGCTCCGCGTCGTCGATGCCAAAGAGGTTCGCGGGTCGGCCCGGCGTGATCGCCCGCGTCGCCTCCCGCTGATCATGGCCCTCGGGATGGTGGTCGCCAGCCTGCTGGCGGTGGTGGCCGGACACGCGGTCCTGGCCCAGGGGCAGATCCGTCTGACCGGCGTCCAATCGGCTATTGCCGGTGCCCAGAACCTCCAGCGCCAGGAAGTCTTGACGGTATCCATGCTGGAGGCACCGACACGAATCGTCGGCGAAGCCCAGGCGAAGCTCCACATGACGTCGCCGGTCCAGGTCATCCAGGTTCCGGCGGTCTCGCTGAGCACCCCTCTGCCGGCGCCGACGGTGGCGGCGACGCCCCCTTCGGGGACATCGGCGCCCGCCAACACATCGGCCCAAGCGGTGCCGGCCTACGCGCCGGCGACACCCGCTTCGGTCCCGGTGCCGGCCGGGTGAGCATTCCTCCGGGGTCCTCGGCACCACCGCGACGCTCCCGGCCCGTGGACGCGCCGGCCGCGGCGAGGCGCCGACCCGGCACCGAGGTCGGGCACCCGCGCCGGACCGGGCGCCGGCCTGGCCACGGTTTCGACGGGGGTCGCGACCGCAGGCGCCCGCAGACCCGGCGCCCACCGGGCCGCCACCAGCCCGGGTCGGTCCGATCCCGTCAGGACCTCTTCGGGCGGAGGCTTCGGTTCGTACGCCTCGCCCTCGCCGTCGTCGTACTGGTGTTCGTCGGACGACTGATCGACGTCCAAGTGGTCGAGTCCGGCCACTACCGGCAGGCGGCGGGGGAGGAGCTCACCCAACCGGTGACCATCCCCGCACTCAGGGGTGCCATCTACGCGCGTAACGGCGAAGTCATGGCCCTGTCGGTGCCGACCAAGACGGTCGTCGCCGACGACTTTCAGGTCGCGCACCCCGTGACCGAGGCCCGGGCGCTGGCCCCGCTTCTCGGTATGGCTGCAAGCTCTGTGGCCGCGCTCCTGCACGAGCACTCCGGCTACGTGATCCTGGCCAAGAACGTCCCGATGTCCAAGGCCAATCGGATCGCCACACTGGCGTTCCCGGGCATCACCATGGTCGACAGCTCGATCCGTGAGTACCCCGACGGGAGCTTGGCCGGCGCAGTGCTGGGGGCGGTGCACGCCACAGGGTCGGGGGCAGCGGGCCTGGAGTACGAGTACAACAAGCTGCTGGCCGGCCAGGCGGGGAGCGAGACCCTCCTCGAGTCCCCAGGAGGGGTGGTGCTGCCCGGGACCCCCGTGGCGGAGCACAAGGTGGCCCATCCCGGGACCGGAGTGGAGCTCACGCTCGACGAGCCGCTGCAGTACACCACCGAGCAGGCACTGGCGGCGGAGATCCTGGCATCGGGAGCCGTCAGCGGGACGGCCATCGTGATGGACGTGCGGAACGGCGACATCTTGTCCATGGCCAGTCTGGCCGCGAATCCGGGGAAAGCCGCGGCCGCCTCGGTGCCGACGGTTTCGAAGGGGGTGGCCCGGCCCGGGACCGTGGTGCCAATCGGACCGACAGACGCCGTCTCCCAGGCGCCGTCGAACCTGGCGGTGTCCATGGTCTTCGAGCCCGGTTCCGTGTTCAAGATCGTGCCGTTCTCGGCAGCCCTGGGCGACGGCGTGATCAAGCCCAGCTCGACCTTCACCGTGCCCGACCAGATCGTCTTCGACGGCGCCCTGTTCCACGACGCCACACCTCACCCCACCATGCAGATGACCGCCACTCAGATCCTGGCCCAGTCCTCGAACGTCGGCACGTCCGAGATCACCCAGGAGCTGGGAGAGCAGCGCCTTCTGGCCCAGGTGGGGAAGCTCGGGTTCGGCCGGCTGAGCGGCCTCGGGTTCCCCGGAGAGGAGGCCGGGATCATCGCCGGCGCCACACAGTGGTCACCGACCAACTACGTCTCGCTTCCCATCGGGCAGGTCGACGCCGTCACCCCGATACAGATCCTCGACGCCTACAACTCGGTGGCCAACGGCGGGCTGCTGGTGCGGCCGCGCCTGGTACGAGCCACGGTGAACGGCCAGGGCGACGCCATCGCCACCAAGCCGTCGCCGTCGCAGCGGGTCATGCCGGGCTGGGTAGCCACAGAGATGCGAAAGATGTACGAGCAGGTGGTCGACAACGGGACGGGAATGAACGCCGTCGTCCCTGGCTACATCGTCGCCGGCAAGACCGGGACGGCCCAGATCCCGATGACAGGGCAGGCCGGGTACATCCCGGGTGCCTTCATGGCCACCTTCGTGGGCTTTGCCCCGGCCCGGAACCCGGTGCTGTCGGCCATCGTCGTGCTGAACCGCCCCACTCCCATCTACGGGGGGTCGGTGGCCGCGCCGGTGTTTGCACAGGTCATGAGCTACGCCCTTCACCACTACGACATCCCCACCACACCCGGTGCGCCCGGTCCGGGCCAGCCGCAGGTCACCGGCGTCACAGTGTCCGGGCAGGGGCAGATCACCGGAGCGACAGGACCGCCGCCGGGGAGCGGCAAATGAGCCCGACCGGACCGGCCGCGGCCGCGGCTAGCATCGTGGCGGCGTGGACCGGCCACGGCTGCGGATGGGCCGCACCGAGCACACGGCCCCGAACCTTCCTCCCGTGCAGATGAACCTCCTGCTCGACGACGTCGACCTGCTCGAGACGGCGGGGGACCTCGCTTCGGCCGACGTCCAGGGCGTGGAGCACGACAGCCGCCGGGTGGTTGCCGGGGACCTGTTCTGCTGCATTCCCGGGTCCGGAACCGACGGTCATCGCCACGCCCGCGAGGCACTGCTTCGCGGCGCGGTGGGCCTGGTGTGCGAGCGCCGGATCGCCAGTGCGGAGCTCGCCGGCGTGCACGGTGGCGACAAGGTGCCCCAGGCGATCGTGGGACCCGGGCGGGGTCGGCCGGCCATGGCCCGGATCGCCGCCGCGTTCTGGGGCTTCCCTTCCCGTCAGCTTCTCATGGCCGGTACGACTGGCACGAACGGCAAGACCACCGTGACCCACCTGCTGGCGTCGGTGCTCGAGCACGCCGGGCACGCCACCACCGTCGTTGGCACGCTCACTGGGACCCGCACCACTCCCGAGTCCACCGAGCTCCAGCGGATCCTGGCCGGGGTCCGGGACGCACGTAAGGTGGCGGGTGGGGCGACGGAGGGTCTCGTGCCGGCCGTGGCCATGGAAGTGTCGAGTCACGCCCTCGTGCAGTCGCGCGTCGACGCAGTGCACTTCGACGTCGCCGTGTTCACCAACCTCAGCCACGAGCACCTCGACTTCCACGGGACGATGGAGGCGTACTTCGACGCCAAAGCTTCGCTCTTCACCCCTGAGCGGGCGGTCAGAGGAGTGGTCAACGCCGACGACCAATGGGGACGACGCCTTCTGGAGGACGCCCGGATCCCGCTGGTGGCGGTGCGATCCGACGACGCGTCCGACGTACGCCTCGAAGCCGGACGATCGTGCTTTCGCTGGAGGACACAGCGGGTGGAGGTGGCGATGACCGGCGCCATCGGCGTGCAGAACTCCGTCATCGCAGCAGAAGCGGCAGTGGCCTTGGGGGTGGAGCCGCCGGTGGTGGCCGCCGGTCTCGGCGCGGCGGCTTCCGTCCCGGGCCGCCTGGAAGCGGTGGCTCTGGCCGGCGGCGAAGGTCCGCCGTTCACCGTGCTCGTCGACTTCGCCCACACGCCGGCCGGGCTGGAGGCAGCCCTTCTCGACGCTCGTCGCCTGGCGGGCGAACGCGGGCGGGTGCACGTCGTGTTCGGCTGCGGCGGCGAACGGGACGTCGAGAAGCGTCCCCTCATGGGGGCGGTGGCGGCTCGGCTGGCCGACGCGGTGATGGTGACGACCGACAATCCCCGCAGGGAGGACCCTGCGGTCATCGTCGACGCCATCCTGGCCGGTGCCGAGGGTTCGGCCCGGGGGGCGCCGCCAGGTGCCGAGATCCTGACCGACCTCGACCGCACGTCGGCGATATGGCGGACGCTCGGGTCGGCTCGTCCCGGAGACGTGGTGCTGGTGGCCGGCAAGGGCCACGAGACCACCCAGGACCTCGGCGTCGAAGTCCAGGCGTACAGCGACCGCGATGTCGTTGCCAAGCTTCTCGGCGAGCGGTGGGGCGGCGATCCGAGCTCGTGGGTGAAGCCCCGGGGAGCGGGGGACTGAGGCCGTGTTGGCGCTCATGGCATCGGGTGGGGTGGCGCTCGTCGTCGCCCTCTTGGGGACTCCGATCCTCCTGCGTTGGCTGGAGAGGCGCCGCATCGGCCAGCAGATACGAGAGGACGGACCGGCGTCCCACTCGGTCAAGGCCGGCACGCCCACGATGGGCGGCATCGCCATCGTCGGCGCGGTGATCGTGGGGTACGCCGTGGCTCACTTCGGGACGCAGGTGAAGTTCTCGGCCGCCGGCTACCTGGTGGTGATCGCCGTGTTCATGTTCGGGGCCATCGGGTTCGTCGACGACTGGATCAAAGTTCGCCACAAGCGCAGTCTCGGCCTGAACAAGCGGGGCAAGCTGGTTGCTCAGATTCTGGCTTCGGTGCTCTTCGCCGAACTGGCCGAGCACTGGGCCCACACCGCGACGTCTCTCTCGTTCACCAAGATGACAACGCCGGGGCTCGCTCTGGGCGAGTGGGGTTGGGTGGCCTTCGCCGTGCTGGTCCTGGTGGGATCTTCCAATGCCGTGAACCTGACCGACGGACTGGACGGCCTGGCCGCGGGTTCTTCGACGTTCTGCTTCGCCGTGCTGGCCATCATCGGCTACTGGCTGTTCCGGCACGTCCGGACATACCACCTCCTCCCGGCTTCGGCCATCGATCTGGCCCTCGCATCGGTGGCATTGGCCGGAGGGTGCCTCGGCTTTTTGTGGTGGAACGCCGCTCCGGCCCGGATCATCATGGGCGACACCGGGTCGCTGGCCATTGGTTCGGGACTGGCCGCGCTGTGCCTCCTCATGAACGTGGATCTGCTCCTCCCGATCATCGGCGGCCTCTTCGTCCTCGAGACCCTCTCGGTGATGGCCCAGGTGGTCTCGTTCCGCATGTTCGGACGGCGCATCTTCCGCATGGCCCCGGTGCACCACCACTTCGAGCTGCTGGGCTGGCCCGAGACCACGGTGATCGTCCGCTTCTGGATCCTCGGCGGACTGTTCGCCGCTCTGGGCCTGGGGATCTTCTACGCCGAGTTCCTCTCCGGGACGCACCTCACGTGACCGGCTCGCGCTCGACCGCAGCCTTGCGGCTGGAGACCCGAAGCGGTGGCGGGCACGGGCGCCGCCCGGGCGTGAGCCGGGGTGGGACCCAGACCACCGGTCGGGCCCGATGGGTGGCGGCAGCACGCCGGTTCCCCACCGCGACGGCGATCCTGGCCGTGGTCACCGTCCTGTGCATCTTCGGGTTGGTGATGGTGGGTTCAGCTTCCCCCGTCATCTCGATCGAGACCTACGGATCACCCTGGTCGATCTTCATACGAGAGTGCCTGTGGATGGTGCTGGGCGCGGCGGTCCTGGTCTTCGCCTATCGCTTCGACTACCACCGCTGGCAGAGGCTCAGCCGTCCGCTCCTGGTGGTGACGTTCCTCCTCCTCCTCGTCGTCCTCGTGCCCGGGATCGGGACCCACGCCGGGGGATCGAGTCGTTGGATCGGGTTCGGCCCCATCGTGATCCAGCCTTCCGAGCTGATGAAGCTGGCGCTGGCGGTCGCCGGTGCCGACCTGATCACCCGACGTGAGCAGCGTGGCGGTGCCTACCGGACCATCGTAGGACCCCTCTTGCTCCTCACCGGAGCGGCTGCCGGCCTCATAATTCTCCAGCCCGACCTCGGGACGGCGCTGGTGATCGGGTGCATCAGCCTGGTCCTACTGTTCGCCTCGGGCGTTCCCATGCGTCCGATCCTGAAGCTCGGGGGTGCGCTGGCGGCACTGGCCTTCGTGGCCGGGATGATCGACCCCTACCGACGACAGCGGCTCCTTTCCTTCCTGAACCCCGGCGCCCATTCTTCGGGATCGGGGTACCAGGTCCTCCAGTCCCTCATCGGCATGGGGTCCGGGGGGGTGTTCGGGGTCGGGCTCGGCAACGGTCGGGAGAAGTGGGGGTACCTGCCGAACGCCCATACCGACTTCATCTTCTCGGTCGTAGGTGAGGAGCTGGGGATGATCGGCGCCCTGTGCGTCCTTGCCCTGCTGTCGGCCTTCGTGTGGCTGGGCACGCGTGCCGCCGTCCGGGCGCCGGACCGCTTCGGCCGCCTGCTGGGCCTGGCCCTGGCCGCGTGGATCGCCGCCGAAGCGGTCATCAACGTGGGGGCCGTGGTCGGCCTCCTCCCGGTGACCGGCATCCCGCTCCCGTTCATCTCCTACGGGGGATCGTCGCTCGTCATCACCATGCTCGCCGCGGGGATGCTGGCCAACATCGCCCGTCACGAACGGTCGATCGGGGGTGGCGCCCGGTCCCGGGCGCACGCCAGGGACGGGCACTCCCACCGGGGCGATCGCGTTCGTGCTCTGTGAGCCGGCGCCGTTACGCCATCGTGGCCGGCGGCGGTACCGGTGGGCACGTGTTCGAGGCGCTGGCCGTGGCCCGAGCCCTTTGCGATGCCGGCCACGAGCCCGAAGAGATCGAGATCGTCGGTTCTCGACGGGGCCAGGAAGCCACCCTCTTAGCCACGACCGGGTTCCCCTTGACCCTGCTCCCCGGGCGCGGGATCGTCCGGCGCATGGGCCCGAAGGACGTCCTGGCCAACACCGGCGCCGTCGCCGGGACGGTGTGGGCGACGCTGCGGGCGTGGGCAGCCATGGCGATCCGACGGCCCCGGGTGGTGGTCTCGGTCGGAGGGTACGCCAGCTTCCCCGCCGCCGTCGCCGCCGTGGCCTGGAGGGTTCCCCTGGTGCTCGTGAACATCGATGCCGTTCCCGGCCTGGTCCACCGCCTCCTAGGGCGCCGCGCTGCAGCCAGCGCCGTGGCCTTCGCCGGCACGCCGCTTCCCCGTACGGTGGTCACCGGGACCCCGGTCCGCGACGAGGTAGTCGGTGTCCTGCGATCGCCGGACACGGCACGCCGGGCTCGGTCGGCATTGGGCATTCCCGTCGAGCGCACGACCGTGGCGGCCTTCGGCGGTTCGCTCGGAGCCCGGACGATCAACGAAGCCGTGGCCACTCTGGCTCGCCGGTGGTCGGAGCGCGGGGACCGCACGCTCTACCACGTGACCGGTCGCCGTGCGTGGGACCCCGAGGGCCGTGGATTCGATGATGGCGCCGACGTGGTGTCAGGGAAGCTGTGCTACCGCAGGGTCCCCTTCGAAGACCGGATGGAGCTGCTCTACCAGGCGGCTGACGTCATGGTCTGCCGGGCCGGGGCGGTGACGGTGGCCGAGCTGGCGGTGGTGGGGATCCCGGCCGTCTTGGTCCCACTTCCCGGCGCTCCGTCTGACCACCAGACGGCCAACGCCCGCTCCCTGGCGACAGCCGGTGCTGCGGTGCTGCTCCCCGATGCCGAGTGCGACGGTGCTCGCCTGGCGAACGCGCTCGAAGAGCTCCTGAGCGACCCCGGTCGCCTCGATGCCATGGCCACGGCGGCGCGCCTGCTGGGCCATCCTGACGCCGCGGCCCGGGTGGCCGAAGTGGTGGTGCGCCATGCCCGCTGACCCGACGACCGGCGAGGAGGAGATCGTGTCACAGACCCTGGACGAGGCCACCCCCCGGCGGGTCCACGTGGTGGGGATCGGCGGCGCCGGGATGAGCGCCATCGCCGGCGTGCTGGCCGCGATGGGTCACTCGGTGTCGGGCAGTGACTTGAAGACGTCGCCGGTCGTGGAACGCCTAAGGGGACAGGGCATCTCCGTGTCTATCGGCCATCGGGCCGACAACGTCGCTGGAGCCGAGCTGCTGACCCACTCCCCGGCGATCGCCGGCGACAACGTGGAGCTGGTAGAGGCGCGCCGGCGGGGCGTCCCGGTGGTGGAGCGCTCGGCGATGCTCGGCCACATCGCGTCCCTCCGACGCTGCATCGCCGTGGCCGGTACGCACGGGAAGACCACGACGGCATCGATGCTCTCGCTCATCTTGGCGGAGTCAGGCTTCCAGCCGTCGTTCCTGATCGGTGCCGACGTGAACGAGATCGGAACGAACGCCGTGTGGGATCGGGGTGAGTGGGTGGTGGTCGAAGCCGACGAGAGCTACGGCTCGTTCAAGAGCATCCTCCCCGAGGTGGCTGTCCTCACCAACGTCGAAGCCGATCACCTCGACCATTACGGCTCGGTCGAGACGCTGCGGAGCGCGTTCGATCGCTACGTGGAGAGCGCCACCGGGGCCACCGTCACCGGCGCCGACGACCCGGTCGCCGCGGCGATTGGTCGTGCCCACGGGGCCCGGAGCGTCGGCATCTCGGCCGACGCCACGTACCGCATGGTGGACCTGGAGCTCACCAGGAGCGCGGTGAAGTTCGAACTGGAGGGTCCAGATGGGGTGCTCGGGACGCTGCGCGTCCCGGTCCCCGGGTTGCACAACGCCCGCAACGCCGCCGTGGCCGCGGTCGCGGCGTCAGCGGTGGGTGCGTCGCCCGAAGACATCGTGTCGTCCCTGGCCCGCTTCACCGGGGTCCCGAGGCGGTTCGAGTTCAGGGGTGAGGTCCACGGCGTGACGTTCGTCGACGACTATGCCCACCTCCCGACGGAAGTCGAAGCGGCGTTGGCGGCTGGCCGCACCGGCCGGTGGTCGCGGATCGTCGCCGTGTTCCAGCCCCACCGTTACACGCGCACCGCGGCGCTGGCCGGGACATTCGCCGGAGCCTTCGCCGATGCCGACGTCGTGGTCGTCACCGATGTGTTCAGCGCCGGTGAGCAACCGGTGCCGGGGGTATCGGGCCAGTTGGTGGCCGACAGCGTGTCGTCGGCCGAGCGATCCAAGCCGGTGTACTACGCACCGTCGCGTGACGCGCTCGTCGAACGGGTGGCGGGCCTACTCCGGCCCGGAGACCTCTGCCTCACCCTCGGCGCCGGCGATCTCACCACCCTCGCCGACGAGCTCCAGGACGACCCTCGGTGGTGAGCGGCGCGCCGGGTCACGGGCTCGACGCCGTGGCCGCCGCCTTGGGCGACCGTGTCGCCCGTGACCAACCTTTCGGCGCGCTCACCACCTACCGGGTGGGCGGGCCGGCGGCCCTCATGATGGAGGCGACCTCCGAAGCGGACCTGGTCGACGTGAGGCGGGCCCTCAGTGGGCACAACGTGCCGGTGCTGTTCCTCGGGAACGGCTCGAACCTCCTGGTGGCCGACACCGGGTTCCCCGGACTGGTGGTCCGACTGGGGAGGCAGTTCACCCAGATGACGATCCCCGGCGTCGCCGAGCCGGGCTTGCCGGCCGACGGCGGCCTGCAACCCGAACCCGACCCGGTCGTCGTGCGGGCGGGAGCCGCCGCCGGCTTGCCGGTGCTGGCCCGCCGCACGGTCGAGGCCGGTCTCTCCGGGCTCGAATGGGCCGTCGGCGTTCCCGGCTCGGTCGGGGGGGCGGTCCGGATGAACGCCGGTGGGCACGGAGCCGACGTCGCGTCGTGCCTGGTGCGGTACCGATGGGTCGATGTGGACCCCGCCGTCGACGGCGACGGATCCGGCGAGGACGGACCCGAGAGGCTCCAGTTCGGCTACCGCGTGTCGAGCCTGACGAGCACCCAGGTAGTCGTGTGGGCCGAGTTCGCCACCCACCCCGGTCCGGTGGAGGCCGGCCGGGCCGCGATCTCCGACATCGTCCGCTGGCGCAGGGAGCACCAACCCGGCGGCGGCAACGCCGGGTCGGTGTTTGTCAACCCCCCGGGTGACTCCGCCGGGCGCCTGGTCGAAGATGCCGGCCTGAAGGGGTTCAGGCTCGGTTCGGCTCGGGTGTCCGAGAAGCACGCCAACTTCATCGTGGCCGACCGGGGGGGGTCGGCGGCCGACGTCTCGAGGCTCATGGCTCACGTCCACCGGGTAGTGCTCGAGCGCAGCGGGATCGACCTGCGCACCGAGATCCACCCGGTGGGGTTCCCCGAAGGAGAGAATGACGGTCGTGAGCGTGTCGCGCATCGGCAAGCCGGCGGTGGCTCCGGGAGTTCCGGCCCGTCGGGCACGGTGAGCAGGGGGATCAGTTGAGCCCGACCAAGGCGCCAGATCGGATCGGGGTCCGTCCATCCGACCGTGGGCCCAGAGGTCCAAAGCGCCCTCCGGTCGACCCGCGTATCCGAGTCCGGCGAGCAGAGGTCACCCGCCAGCTCGGCCGGAGGCGCCGGCGTCTCATGCTGGCCACGATCGTCGTCCTCGGGGTCCTGACCGGGGGGTGGTTCCTCCTCCACACTTCGCTGTTCGCAGCCCGGGTGGTCACGGTGCAGGGCGAAGTGCATACGTCGGCCCAGGAGATCGAAGCGGTGGCCGGGGTGACGACCCATCCCCCCCTCGTCGACGTCGATCCCGGGGCCGTGGCGTCCCGCCTGGAGCGCCTTCCGTGGATCGCCACGGCAGCCGTCGATCGCCAGTGGCCTGACGGTCTTCGCATCACGGTCGTGGAACGGACGCCGGTGGCGGTGATCCGCCAGTCCGAACCGGCTCTCGATGCTCCGAGGTCTCGGGGAGCTGCCGGTGGCCCGGTCCCATCGCTTCGGGGATGGGCCGAGGTCGATCGCACCGGGCGGGTGCTGGCCGACGTGTCGTCGCCCCCGGCGGGCCTGGTGCCGGTGGTGGCACCGGTGTCGCCCGGGGTCCCGGGCACGAACGTGGGATCCGCGGCGGCCCCGGGACTGGCGGTGGCCGCGTCGCTCCCCAAGGCGTTCTCGGCCCAAGTCACCGGCGTGGTCGTCGGTCACGGCGGCGTGGTCACCTTGACCATGAGCACGCCGATCTCCGTCGACCTCGGGAACGTCGTGCAGCTGCCGGCGAAGTACGAGGACGTGGCCGCGATCCTGGCCGGGGCCAAGCTCGTGGCCGGTGACGTGATCGACGTCAGCGTCCCGCGGGCACCCGTCGTGGACCAGGGATGATGGCCGGGGGGCTGGCACGACCGACCGGTGCGGAGCCGGCGGCGGCGGCTCGACGACGATGCTTGACCGGGTCGGCTACCCTTCCTATGGTGCGAGCATGCCGGCGGTCGTCCACGGTCAACCTCTCGGTGAGGGTGAGGGCACGGACGTCCAGCAGGCTTCGACCCGTTGCGTCGCCGGCGCGTGAGGGGGCACTGGGCAGCGCGATCGGCCGGCGGTCGCCCCAGCATCGAGGGAGCTCATGACTGTTCCGTCACAGGGTAACTACCTGGCAGTGATCAAGGTGGTGGGAGTCGGGGGCGGTGGTGTGAACGCCGTCAATCGGATGATCGACTCGGGTCTCCGCAATGTCGAGTTCATCGCCGCCAACACCGACGCGCAGGCCCTCCTCATGAGCGACGCCGACCTCAAGCTGGATATCGGCCGGCAGCTCACCAGGGGCTTGGGTGCGGGAAGCGATCCCGAAGTGGGTCGGCAGGCCGCCGAGGAGCACCGGGGCGAGATCGAAGAAGCCCTGCAGGGAGCCGACATGGTGTTCATCACCGCCGGGAAGGGAGGCGGCACCGGCACGGGGGCCGCCCCGGTGGTGGCCGAGGTGGCCAAGGGCGTGGGCGCTCTCACGATCGGCGTGGTCACCAGACCGTTCACCTTCGAGGGGCGTCGTCGAGCCATGCAGGCCGAGAAGGGCATTCAGGTCCTGAAGGAGAAGGTCGACACCCTCATCGTCATCCCGAACGACCGGCTCCTCTCGGTGTCGAATGACAAGACGTCGATGGTGAACGCGTTCAAGATGGCGGACGAGGTGCTCCTCCAGGGGGTGCGCGGTATCACCGACCTCATCACCGTTCCGGGGCTGATCAACACCGACTTCGCCGACGTCAAGATGGTCATGACCAATGCCGGGACGGCGATCATGGGTATCGGCGGGTCCAGCGGTGAAGGACGGGCGGTGAACGCGGCCCGTGCCGCCATCACCAGCCCGCTGCTGGAGGCGTCTATCGAAGGGGCCCGGGGCATCCTCCTCAACATCGCCGGAGGGACCGATCTCGGGCTGTTCGAGGTGAACGAGGCGGCCGAGATCATCCACTCGGTGGCCCATCCCGACGCCAACATCATCTTCGGTGCAGTCATCGACGACAACATGGGCGACGAGGTTCGGGTGACGGTCATCGCCGCCGGGTTCGAGCGATGGGAGGACGGGGGCCGTCCTACCGGGGGCGCCGACTCGGCATCGGGCCGGACCACGGGCTCGAGCCAGGTCCTGGGGCTCGACCCGATCGAACCCGCCGATATCTTCGCCGAAGCTTCCGAGAGCGGCGTCGACCTCGGCGACGACGACTTCGACGTGCCGTCGTTCCTCCGCTGAGCGTCCCCCATGGCCAGTTCTCCGATGTGAGGTGCTGTGGCTTCCGCCGGCGGGGCCGTGCCGACTGAGCCGTCCTCGGCCCACTCCGAGCTGCTCGCAGAGACGGTGGCCTGGAACCTCACGAACATCCGCCGGAGGGTGTCGGCCGCTGGTGGTGACTGCGAGCGGATCCGGATCGTGGCGGTGACCAAGGGGTTCGGTGTCGACGCCTGGAGGGCGGCGGCGCAGGCGGGTCTGGCCGACGTGGGTGAGAACTATGCCCAAGAGCTCGTGACTAAAGCTCTCCGGGGGGCGGGGCCGACCACAGCCGATCGGCCATTGCGGGTGCACTTCCTCGGCGCCGTCCAGCGCCGCAAGGTCCGCCAGATTGCACCGCTCGTCGACTGCTGGCAGGGAGTGAGCCGGACGGTGGAGGGTGAGGAGATCGCCCGACGCCGCCCGGGGGCGACGGTGCTGGTGGAGGTCAACACCGAAGAGCAGTCCGGTCGGGGGGGCTGCGCCCCAGGTGAGGTCGCCGGGCTGGTGCGAGACCTCGAGGGAATGGATCTGCAGGTCAGGGGGCTCATGACGGTGGCCGGGCGCGAGCCCGCGGTCGCTCGGCGGGCCTTCCGCCAGGTCCGTGAGCTGGCCGACCGGCTGGGCCTTCCTGAGCGTTCGATGGGAATGAGCCAGGATTTTGCCCTGGCCGTGGCCGAAGGAGCGACGATGATACGTATCGGAGAAGCCCTCTTCGGGAACCGTTCAGCGCGGCCGGGGTCGGTGAACTCCGGGTGACCGGAGTGACCACGGTGTGTCGGTGCCGAGAACCTAGGGTAAGCGGGTCCGCCCGGCGGACCGGCAAAGCAGTACCATATGGACGGAAAGGCGCGCCATGGCAACCTTCTTGAAAAGGACGATGGTCTACCTCGGGCTACTCGACGACGAGTACGACGAGTACGACGACTACGAGGACGATCGGGGTCGTCGCGCTCTCTCGACCGTGTCGACGCGTCTTGACGGGCGCGACAGTGAATATGACGAGCCGGTGGAGCGGGCGCCTGTGGCGCCGGTCGGGAGGATACGAGCGCTGCCCCGGGACGCCGCCGCACCGGGGGCCCCGGTCAACCCGGGCCCGATGGCGGCGCGTCCGGCATCGCCCTCCGTGCGACCGTTGAACCCGGGGGAGTCGGCCAAGGTGCAGGTGGTTGCTCCGGTGAGGTTCGGGGACGCCAAGGAGATCGCCGACTGCCTGAAGGCGAACCGACCGGTGATCGTCAATCTTCAGGTCGCAGACCGGGATCTTCAGCGGCGCATGATCGACTTCTGTAGCGGTGTGACCTACGCCCTGAGCGGAGACATGGAGAAGGTGGCCGACGAAGTGTTCCTTCTCGCTCCGACCAACGTGAAGGTGTCCGACGAGGAACGTCAACGTCTCCAGGAGCGCGGGTTCGGGAACACTTGACGTGAATGCGATCTTCAGCATTCTGGCGTTCCTGGTGGAGCTGTACGTCGTCGTGCTGATCGCCCGAGCTCTCCTGAGCTGGTTTCCGGCAGCACCGGGAAGCGGTTTGAGCAAGGTGGTGAACGCCCTCGACTCCGTCACCGAACCGGTGCTGAGGCCGATCCGTCGGATCCTCCCGCCGATCGGCGTCGGTGGAATGGGCATCGATCTGTCGATCTTGATCGTGGTCCTGGTGGCCCAGATCGTGGTCATCCCCCTCCTGCGGGCCTGAGCGACATCGACCCCGATTGGGTCGCCCGTTCCGGACACCTGCGGGGCTACACTGGCCGGCCATGGACAGCTCCCCCCCGACGCAGGCGCCCCAGTCGATTCTCGAGACCCTGAGGACGGTGGAGTTCCGGCTGGGACTGAAGGGGTACAACGTCGACGAGGTGGACGAGTACCTGGAGAAGGCGGCGTTGGAGGCCGAAGCTCTCCAGGAGCAGTCCCGCCAGCTCATGGAGCGCCTGCGCCAGGCATCGGAGCGGATTGCCCAGCTGGAGTCGGAACGACGGGATCTGCAGGCGAACATGGCGGCGCCGGCTCCGGTACCGGGACCCGACGCGGGCATCGCCGACGAGACCCTGCAGCGAACCCTCATCCTGGCCCAGAAGTTCGTGGACCAGGCCAAGCGCGAGAGCGAGAGCGAGGCCGCGGCGGTGGTCGCACAGGCTCGCGAGCAAGCCAGGGCATTGGTGACCGAGGCCGAAGAGCATGCCCGGAGGACGGCGACGGACTCCGAGCAGCGCCTGCGAGAAGAGGTCGAGCGGCTGGAGTCGATGCGGGCCCAGCTGGCGTCGGATGTGGAGAACATGGCCCGGCACCTCGAGGCGGAGCGGAACCGGCTGCACTCGACCCTTTCAGAGGTGCTGAAGTGGGTGGACGACAACATCCAGCCCGCCAACTCCTTGATGGCCCTCCGCCCCCGCGGAGCAGAGCCGGGACGCGGCGGGGGAGGGGCACCGGCGCGTCCGGCATCGGTGCCACAACCTCAGGGTGGTGCCGGTTCGCAGGCCCACGGTGCTGCAGCCGCCGACACCGTGGCTCAGGTCCTGGACCTGAGGGGATCCCCTTCCAGTGGTGCTCTGCCGGTCGATCGGAGCTGACCGGGCGGTAGTCGAAATCCATGCGCCACGTCGACAGGTCGGCGTGGGCGTCACAATTGCCCGAGAACCCATGATCCGGTATCGTCACCGCCTCCTGCCCTACTGGGCACGTGCCGGTAGGGTCGGAGAGAGGACATCATGACTCCAGCGAAGAAGGCCGGCGGGACTGCGCTGGGTGGCCGGCGGTCGGCCGGAGCCACCAACAGCGCCAAGAAGCCAGCGCCTGCGGCCAAGAAGCCAGCGCCTGCGGCCAAGAAGGCAGCCCCGCC
>JAJYWF010000022.1 GCA_021791635.1 Actinomycetes bacterium | reverse complement strand
GCGAACCACCGGAGCTTGTCGATCTTGGCCGTGAGCGGCTCGATATCCGGGCCCACCTCGTAGGGCCACCGGAAGCCTACGATGACATCGGTGACCCCCAGGTCCTCCAGGCGGCGGACCCCCTCGACGCTGAACCCGTCCATGGAGATCACGTAGATCTCGAACGGCCGGCCGGCCGGCCCCAGCTCGCCCACCCCCGCCCGCAGCTCCGCCAGCCGGCCGAGCAGCCCGGGCAGGTCCTCGGGGTTCCCCCCGCCGTGGAGCCAGCCGTCCCCGTGGTGGGCCGCCCGGCGCAGCGCCGCCTCGCCGTGGCCGCCGATCAGGATCGGCAGGGGCTCGGAGGGCACCGGCGAGATCTCGATGGCCGGCACGTCGAACACCTCGCCGTGGAACTCGAAGAACCCCCCGGCCGACAGCCCCCGGACGATCGCCACCTCCTCGTCCATCCGCCGGCCCCGACCCTCCCAAGGGACGCCCAGGACGTCGTAGTCTTCGCGCCACGGGCTGGTCCCGACCCCGAGGGACAGGCGGTTCCCGGTGAGGACGGCGGTCGACGTGGCTTGCTTGGCCACCAGGACCGGGTTCCGGATGGGGAGCTTCAGGACGAAGGTGACGAACCTGATGCGCTCGGTGACCGCCCCCATGGCCGGGATCAGCGAGAACGGCTCCAAGAAGGGCTTGCCCTCCAGGAACTCCCGGCTGCCGTCGGGGTTGAACGGGTAGCGGCTGTCGGACTCGGCCGGGTAGCAGATGCTGTCGGGCACCACCATCGAGTCGTAGCCCGCCTCCTCGGCCGCCCGGGCCAAGGGCAGGTAGAAGGTCGGGTCGGTCATGGACTCGGCGTACGAGAAGCGCACGGCACCTCCGGGTGGCGGGTGGGCACGGAGCGGGCCGGCCGCCCTACCATTCGGCCCGTGACCGACCATCCTGCCAGCACCGGTGCCACCTCGCCGGCCGTGCCGGCGGACCTGGACCTGGACCTCATGGAGGAGGAAGCCCGACGCCTGATCGGGGAGATGGCCTACGCCTACTTCGCCGGGGCCGCCGAGGAGGAATTCCTGCTGGCCGAGAACACCGCCGCATGGTCCCGGCGGCGGCTCCACCCTCGGATCCTGGTGGACGTGGCCCGGGTGTCGACGGCCACCACGGTGCTCGGGGCCCCGCTGCGCTCGCCGGTGATGGTGGCCCCGACCGCCGTCCACGACCTGGCCCACCCCGACGGCGAGCTGGCCACCGCCCGGGGGGCGGCCGCGGCCGGGGCCCTCCTCGTCCTCTCGTCCCTGGCCACCCGATCGTGCGAGGACGTGGCGGCGGCGGCCGACGGCGCCGGGGGCGGCCCGCGCTGGATGCAGGTGTACGTGCTGGCCGACCGGGGGCGGACGGCCGAGCTGGTGGCGCGGGCGGCGGGCGCCGGCTACGGGGCCCTGGTGCTCACCGTCGACGCCCCGGTGCCCGGTCTGCGCCGCCGGGAGCGTCGCTGCGACGTCCGCCTCCCCGACCACCTGCACCTGCCGAACCTCGACGACGGTCGCACCCACGAAGTCGGTCAGGGTGGGTTCATGGCCGCCGTCAGTCGCCAGTTCGACCGGTCCCTCACCTTCGAGGACATCGGCTGGCTGGCCGGGCTGGCCGGGCTCCCGGTGGTGGTGAAGGGCGTGCTGCGGGCCGACGACGCCGTGCGCTGCGTCGAGGCCGGGGCGGCGGCGGTGATCGTGTCGAACCACGGGGCCCGCCAGCTCGACGACGCCCCGCCGACGGCCGACGTCCTGGCCGCGGTGGTCGACGCCGTGGCCGGCCGGGGCGAGGTGTACGTGGACGGGGGGATCCGGCGGGCCGGGGACGTGGCGAAGGCCCTGGCTCTCGGGGCCCGGGCCGTCCTCCTGGGCCGCCCGGTGCTGTGGGCCCTGGCCGCCGGGGGCCCCGAAGGCGTCGCCGGGCTGCTGGGCGCGATGGAGGCCGAGCTGGCCCGGGTCATGGCCCTGTGCGGTGCCCCGACGGTGGCCGACCTGGACCGCGCCCTGGTCCTGCCGTGAGCACCGTCGCCACCATGCTGGTGGCCCGGGCCGACGACGACCACCCCGCCATCCTCGACGCCACCGGGACCTGGACCTGGCGCCAGTCGGTGACCGCCGGGGCGACGAGGGCGGTACTGGCGCGGTCTTTGCGCCGGCCGGGCCCTCCCCACATCGGGGTGCTGCTGCCCAACGTTCCCGAGTACCTGTTCTGGCTGCACGCCGCCGCCCTGGGCGGGGACACGGTGGTGGGCATCAACCCCACCCGCCGGGGCGACGCCCTGGCTGCCGACGTGAGGGCCACCGACTGCCGGCTGGTGGTCACCGACGCCGAGGGTGCAGCCCTGCTCGACGGGCTCGACCTCGGCCCGGCGCCGGTGCTGGTGACCGGGACCCCCGACTACGACGAGCTGGTGGCCGGGGTCGACCCGGCCGAGGCCGCCGGCGTGGTGGACCGGGCCGGTTCGGTCGGCCCCGACACCTTGTTCCTGCTCCTCTTCACGTCGGGGACCACCGGGAGCCCCAAGGCCGTGCGCTGCACCCAGGGCCGGCTGGCGGCCATCGCCGCCGTGGCTGCTCCGGGCTACGGCTACCGCCGCCAGAGCGTCTGCTACTGCCCGATGCCCCTCTTCCACGGCAACGCCCTCATGGCCCTGTGGGGGCCGGCCGTGTCGGTCGGGGCCACCGTGGCCCTCCGGCCCCGGTTCAGCGCCGGGGCGTTCCTCGACGACGTCCGGCGCTACCGGGCCACCATGTTCAGCTACGTGGGCAAAGCCATCGCCTACATCTTGGCCACCCCCGAGCGCCCCGACGACGCCGACAACACCTTGGTGAGCGCCTTCGGCACCGAGGCCTCGCCCCGGGACCGGGAGCGCTTCGCCCGCCGCTTCGGCTGCGTGCTCATCGAGGGCTACGGCCAGAGCGAGGGCGGCGCGGCCCTGAACCCGGTCCGGGGCATGCCCAAGGGTGCACTGGGCCGACCGGCCCCGGGAGTGGATCTGGCCGTGGTGGACCCCGCCACCGGCGTCGAGTGCCCCCCGGCCCTCTTCGACCCCGCCGGCCGCCTCCAGAACGCCGCCGAGGCCACCGGCGAGATCGTGAACCGCGGCGGGCGGGGGTCCTTCGAGGGCTACTACGGCACACCGGACGCCGAGTCCGACCGGCTGCGCAGCGGCTGGTACTGGACCGGGGACCTGGCCTACCGCGACGCCGAGGGGTTCTTCTACTTCGCCGGGCGCCGGGGGGACTGGCTCCGGGTGGACTCGGAGAACTTCGCCGCCGGACCGGTCGAGACCCTGCTCGCCCGTCACCCCGACGTGTCGGTGGTCGCCGTGTACGGCGTGCCGGACCCGGCCGCCGGGGCCGGCGACCAGGTGATGGCCGCGGTCGAGCTGGCCCCCGGGGCCGAATTCGACCCCTCCGGGTTCGCCGCCTGGCTGGAGGCCCAGCCCGATCTCGGGACCAAGTGGGCGCCCCGGTTCGTGCGGGTGACCCCGTCGCTCCCCCAGACCGCCACCGGCAAGGTGACCAAGACCTCCCTCAGGGAGGAGGCGTGGCACACCACCGATCCGGTCTGGTGGCGCCCGGACGGCACCGGCCCCTACCGCCGGTTCACCGACGAGGACCTCCAGTCTCTCGACGACGCCCTGGCCGCCCGCCACGGCACCATGTGAGGGCACTCGTGCGGGAGGTCAGCTTCAGCCAGGCCGAGCTGGCACCACCGGAGTGGGCGGCCGGGGGCCCCTCGGGTGGATGCTGCAGCGAGAGGTACGGACTCCTCTATCGGCAGCACTGCGGACTTCTCGTAGCCACCAGTGCGGACTTTCTGGTGGCCATGGACTACCGCTCCGGTCTGGTCCCGTGGGTGGCAGTGTATTACAACTCGGTGTTACACTAGCGTGTATGACTGGTACGCTGACGATCCGCTTGAACGCAGAGGACCGGGCTGCGCTGGAGGCGGCAGCGCATGGACAAGGCAAGGGATTGAGCGCGTTTGTCCGGGAGATGGCCGAGGCGGAGGCACGTCGGGTGCGGCGAGAGGCGATCCGGGAGGACGGAGATCGGGTGGTGGCCCACCTGGCCGGGCACCTCGAAGCGCGAAGTGAGCTCGACGAGCTCGGGACGCCGCTGACCGACATCCCATGAGCCGGCCCACCGCCGGCAGCATCGTCGTAGTCGACTGGCGTGGCGACTCTCGACCGCAAGAGCCAGGCAGACTTCGTCCCGCGGTGGTGGTCGAGGACCACGAGCTGTTTCCCGAGGAGTACCCCAACATGCTCGTGGTCCCCTTGACTCGCGATGAGGGACTCGCACACAGGTCGTTCGCCGAGCAGATCGAACCAACGGTCGACAACGGCGCTGATACGACTTGCTGGGCGTTGGCCCATCACGTCACCAGTGTCTCACTGCGCCGCGTCAACCTCACCGCCTCTCGGATCACTGCTGAGCAGTTGTCGAGCATCCGTAGACGCATCATGGTTGCGGTGGGAGCCGTCTGAGCCATCGCGCTTTCAGGATCGACTTCGCTCCCGGTTCGCCGGTCGGCGGTGGAACCCGGGGTCAGATCTGGGGCACCCCGGTGGGCGGGGTCTCGGTGGGCCACGACGGCGGCCCTTCCTTGCGCTCGGTCCACCACCGCCACACCAGCACGAAGAACCACGCCAGCAGCGCCACCAGCACCACCGGGATCACGAGGAGGCCCCAGGGGTAGGTCGTGGTCGAGCTGGTGGTGACCACGTCTTGGACCCCGGTGGCCAGGACGGCCCGGACGGTGTAGTCCCCGTAGGTGACGGCCGGGATGGTGACCGGGAGCCGGTAGGTGCGCACCGCTCCTTCGGGCAGTGCCGGCAGGGACCGGCCGGTGCCGAACCCGGTGGGGTCACGGCCGTGCCCCACGGTGACCGAGATCGTCGGGTTCGAGTAGGACGAGCTGGACGTGTTGTGGACGACCACCACCAGTGTCATGTGCTCGGGGGCACCGAACCACACGGCCAGCGAGTGGTGGGTGACGAGGTGCGACCTCACCGTCACCGACGGCGAGGGGAAGCCGTGGAGCGGCGCCGTCGGGGCTCCGGGGATCTGGATCGGGAGCTTCAGCCCCCCGACGCCCTGGGTGGCCGTGATCCACACGACGCACGGGCAGGGCACCGGTGGGAGCCGGACCCGGAGCCCGGCGTAGATGATCCCCCCTGTGCGGATGGCCGCCTGGTAGGTGTTCGTCTGGTCGCACGAGGCGCTCAGGAGGAGGGCGTCGTCCCCGCAGATGAGGATCTGCACCGTGCTCCCCACCGGCGACCACCCGGTCCCTGTGATGTGGACGAGCTGGCCCACCGGGGCGACGGTGGTGCTGAGCGTGGCCTGGGGCGACTGTGTGGCGGCACCGGCCGGGGCGGCCGACAGCCCGACACCCAGCACCGCCACCAGCGCCACGGCGGCGGCCAGGCGGGCCATCAGCCTCCCCCCTCGATCACAGGGGCGCGCTCGGGGCCTTGGACGGCTCGGGCGCCGGTTTGGGCTTGGGGGACTCCGACGGGCGGGGGGTCGGCGTCGCCTGGGGAGTGGTCCGGGAGTGCCGGCCTCGGGTGGCCTTGATCCGGTTCTGGCGCCGGCGGCGGCGCCACCAGATGAAGGCGGCGATCAACAGCACCACGATGACCACCACCAGCCACGGGAAGTACAGGAACGACGCCGTGGCCGAAGCCGACGTGGGCAGCCCACCGATGGGCTGGACGGCGTGCACGGTGACGTGCGCGGTCATCGGGTCGAAGGGTGGCAGGCCGTTCCACAGCTCGGTGAGGGTCAGCTTGGCCCCGGGCAGCATCTGGGCCGGGAGCGGATGGTGGGCCGAAGCGTTCTGGGACCCCGCCGTCTGATGGACGGTGTAGCTGTGGATCGTCCCGCCGATGAACCCGGTGATGGACACGAAGGCCGACTTGGGGTCGAGGATGGCGTTCCCCGAGTTCACGACCGTGAAGCGGACAGCCACCTTCGAGTTGCCGATCCCGGGGATGAGGGGTGTGGCGTGGAACACCGTCACGTTCGAGATGGTGAGGCTGGCGTGGATCGGCCCCACCACCCGCACGAACACCGGCACGGCGATCCGCAGCACGATGTTCACTCCCGTGCCGGCCTGGCGCTGGGCCTTGCTCTCCACCTCCTGGACGACGACGGCGCCGACGTGGTCACCGGGGGCGGCGCTGTTGGGCACCGAGAGCTGGAAGGTGTCGACCACGGCCTTCCCCGGCGGCACCGAGAACCTCGTCTGGCCGATGGTGAGCCACTTGCCGACTTGGGTGTTGTGGATGTTGGCCTGCTGCTGGAAGCCGTAGCCCCCGCTCCCGGGGATGTTGGTGGCGTCTTCGGGGTACACCTCGAATGTCTGTGTGGTGGCGCTGGAGTTGGTCACCACGAACTGGTCCACCACCGAGTGCCCCGGCAGGAGCCCGTAGGAGAACTCCGAGCGCTGCGCCGTCCCCGGGGCGGCGTAGGGCTCGGCCGAGAAGGAGAACTTCGGAGCCGGGGTGGATGTGGCCTTCTTGGGCTGGACCGGGAACGATCCGGCGCCGGCCGTCCCGGGGACGGCACCGACCAGGGCCACCACGGCCACCACGGCGGTGGCGGCCACCTTGAACCCGTACGAACCTCTCGCCCTCACCGGTCCTCCCATCCCACGCCGGCCCGGGCCCCGTCGGCCCCCGATCCGACAGTCTGGCACCTCACGACAGGGTCAGGGTGAGCAACGCCCGGTATCCTGTCCCGCTGGCCGCCACCGAGGCCGGGACGGCCAGCTCCAGGGAGGCGCCGCACGAGAACGACCCCCCCGAGGTGCCGGTCTGGGACGAGCAGAGCAGCTGGGGCGTGCCGTGGAGCCCCGAGGGGGAGTTGTCGACCAGCGAGGTCGACTGCGTCGCTGTGGGCTGGAGGATCGGACTGGTGTTCGCCGCCGACGGCCGTAGGGCTGTGGGGGGGGCGATCGACCCGCCGGCCTCGACCACGGCCGCCGCGCCGGTGTCCGCGGCCTTCACGGTCTGGGGCTGTGTCGGCGACCATCCCAGGTCACCGCCGGGGATGCACTGGTTCGAGTAGGTCGACGGGGTGTCACAGGTCAGGTACGACGGGGCTGTCGGGGTGAGGAAGTCGCTCACCTGCCCGGTCACGGTCCAGCCCCCTGTGGCCGTGTCGGTCACCAGCACCGGGGTGATCTTCCCGCACGCCACCTCGGCTTCGCCGTCGAGCACGAGCTTCGAGGATCCGCAGGTCCCCCCGGACCCGGCGTACAGCACGTCGGTGGGCAGGTCGGAAGGCTGGGTGATGGCCAGGCCCGACGGCGCGGCCCCTGTGCCGGTGGTGGTGAGCGGCGGCACGATGTCCACGGTGACCGTCACCGGGTTCGACGGGTCGCCGGCGATGTCGGACACGGTGAAGGTGAAGGTGGTGACCAACACGATTGTCCGGCCCGTCGTGTAGGTGATGGTGCCGTTGGTGTTGGCCGTCGCCGTCCCGTAGGAGGGTGGGCTGACCACGGTCACCGAGGCCGTGTCCAGCGGGTACGGGTCGCCCCCGGCGCCACCGGGGCCGGTTGTGTCGACCGAGAGGACGTGGAGGGTCACGGCGTTGCCCCCCCCTGGGGTGTAGGCCACCGAGTACGTCGGCACGGGGTTCGCCACCGGCGGGGTCGACACCACGGTGTAGGCCACCAGCTCGGTCATCGTGTTCCCGTCGGCGTCGGTGGCGGTCACGGTGAAGGTGTGGATGCCGTTGTCCCCCGGCGAGGTGGTGTCGATCGGGGCGCCGTCGGCCACCGCCTTTGTCGTGGTTGTCCCGGGGAGGTCGGTGGCCCGATTGGTGGCGGTGCACGAGGTCACGGCCACGAAGGGGTCGGCGCAGGTGAACGAGGCGTCCACCGTCTGGCCGTAGGTGTAGGCGGCCCCGTTCACCGGCGAGGTCACCGAGATGGTGGGCGGGTCGGGGTCCACGGCGGTGAAGGACACCGCCGGTGTCGGAGCGGCCACCGCCGCGGTCTTGAGTGCGTCGAACGGTGTGGTCACCGCCGGGAAGCCCGGGAGGGTCACCGGGCCCGGCTTGACGACCTTGGCGGTGTAGGTGAGGTCCATGTAGGTCCCGTCGGTCCCCACCTTGGGTGTCGAGTCCTCGTTCCAGTTGCTGTGGAGCGAGGTCAGGTTCACGGCGTCGTAGGTCCACGAGGTCCCGCTCTCGGTGACCCCGTTCACCTTCGAGATCCCCGCCGGGACCGACCGGGTGGTGCATGTCGCTGTCTTGCATGCGCCGGCGCCGGTGAGCGATCCGGTCCCGAACGAGGTCGTGGCCAGACCGGTGACCGACGTGGTGACCGGGCCGTCGATCACCGTGTCGGTGGGAGCAGGGAGTGTCCAGAACAGGAGTCGGCCGGCCACCGGGGAGGCCGAGTAGGTGCCGGGCTTGTAGACCTGCCACTCGACGGTGAAGGTCTGGCCCACGGCCAGCGTCCCGCCGACCGGCAGGGGGGAGACCACCTGGTAGGTGACGTCGGGCGGTGTGGGCGACGGGCACCCCGAGCCCCCGAAGGAGCACGACGTCCCCGTCACCAGCGGCAGGGTGGCGGTGGTGGTGGGGCCGTCCTGGTTGCGCCCCTGGGTTGTGGTGACGTAGTAGGACACCTCCACCTGGGCCGGGTCGCCCCGGGTGTCGGTCGCCGACACGGTGAAGGTGTGCTCACCGGCGGTGGCGGTGTCGATCGGTGTGCCGCTGGGCACCGGACCGGCACAGGTGGCCACGCCGTAGCTGGCCACGTCGGTGCAGCCGTAGGCGGCGTCGACGACCTGTCCCTTGCCGTACACGGCGCCGTCGGTCGGGGTGGTGACGGTCACGACCGGGGGGATGGTGTCGACGGCCACCACGGTGGTGGTCGAGAGGGCCGGCGGCGCAGACGTCGGCCAGCAGCCGGTGGTCACCGTCGAGGGTGTGCCGGCCACGGTCACCTGGAGCTGGTCGGACAGCACCGGGTCGGCGCTGGACTGTGCCCCGGTCACCGGGGGGACGTCCAGAAGCCCCGGGGCGATGACGGTCCCCACGGTCCTGGTGGCCTGGACCGTGAGCTCGATGGTGGGCAGGGTGAAGGCCTGGCCGGCACTGAGCGGCCCGGGCACCGACTCGACCACGTCGACACCGCTCGGGCTCTTCGGATCGGCCCGCTCGGTCACGGTCACCCCGGACCCGACCCCGGATCCTCCGGCCAAGGCGGCCGAGACGAACGTGGCTCCGGCCGGCACCGGGATGACCACCGAGAGCGACGACTCCGAGGTGACGGCGTCCCCGTCGAAGAGGGTGGGGACGCTCGAGGGGGCGAAGGAGACCGGTATGGCGAAGGTGGCCCCGGGGAGCGACTCGGAGGGGACACCGGAGACCGAGGCGGCGAGCACCGCGGTGCTCGACACTCCCCCGAGGGCCCGGGATGTGGACCAGCACGAGAGGGCTGTCCCCGAGCCGGCGGCGCCCGAAGGCCGCGAGGGCGAGGCGACGACCCCGGCCAGGGCCACGAGCAGGGCGCAGGCCATGCCGAGGGACACCGCCGACCACAGGCGCGCCGGGCGATGGTGACGGCGCCGTCGGTGGCGCCCCCGCCGATCACTGCCTGGTCCCTGCCCGCTGGTGGTGATCACCGGTACCTCGACTCGGCATGGGGGTCGTGCGACCCCGGAGGGGCCCCGGGCCGCCACTCAGTGACCGCCCGGGGAAGACGGGCGAGGGGAGCGGGGATGTCCCCGCTCCCCTCGCGCCTTCCGCTGACCGGGGCGGGCCAGGCCCGCCCCGGTCAGCACCAACCGCTCTGGACTACGAGAGCGTGAAGGTCACCGTCGCCTGGTACGCAGGCTTCGGTGTGTGGGAGCCGGCGATCGGCTCGGCCGCGGATGCCGGGACCTGCAGGAGCAGGCCGGCGCCGCAGACGAACGTCCCACCAGCGTGCCCGGACTTCGTTGTGCACAGGGTCTGCGGAGTGGTGTGCAGACCACCCGTTGCCGGAGCCGGCTCGACCACAGGGTTGGCCTGGGTCTTGACCGGCAGCAGGATCGGGCTGGTGTTTGTCACCGTCGGGGCGGTCCCGGGCGCTCCTGTGTGGAGCAGCGCAAGGAGCGCTTGACCGAGGGCGGTGAGCGTGGCGCCCGACGCGTTCGGCGGAGCCACCAACGGACCTGTCGCCGTGATCACGGCCGGGGCGATCGGCCCAGCGGCAACGACGGCGGTGTCACCGGGCACGATGTTCGAGGTCACCGCAGCCTGGGGGATCCACGAAAGGTTCTCCCCGGGGATGCAGTGGTTCGAGTACGTGGCCGTGGTGTCACAGGTCAGACCGGGGTCGGCCGGGTCCACGAAGTCCGTGGTCTGGCCGGTCAGGGTCCATCCGGTTGTGAGGCCGGTGGCGTTGGTCACCGTCAGCGGGCTGAACACGCCGCAGGCCACCTGGGCCTGCCCATTCAGCTTGATGCCGAATGTTGTGGCCCCCTGGCACGTGGCGCTCCCCAACCGGTCGATCGGAAGCCCGTTTGTCTGGCTCAAGATGATCTGTCCCGGCTCCACCGGCAGCAGCACCACTTGGTGCAGCGAGCACGAGCCCAGTGTCCCCCCGCTTCCACCTGCTGTGTTGCCCTTACCGGCGCTGCACGTGGAGTAGGAGATGGTCACCGTGGCCGTACCGGTGTTCGACGTCTGGCCGTCGCTGTTCTTCACGTTGAACGTGAACGACGCCGTCGCCGGTGTGCCGGTGGTTGTAGTGGCGCAGTAGGTCACGATGCCCGTCGGGTGCGCCGTGGCCGAACCCGTCCCCGCGGCCGGGGCGGCCACGATGGCCGTCGTTGTCGGCTTGATGGTGGCGCCCAGATCGGTCGCTCCGGCCAGCACGTTGATTGTCGTGCATTGACCGTTGGAGACGGTGGCCGTCTGGTTCTGCACCACCGCCGGCTCAGGCGGCGACGTGGCGGTCGTGGAGTCGAACGTCCCCACTGTGGCCTTGGGTGTCACCGTGAATGTCACGATGGCGTGCAGGGTGATCGCACCCGGGGTCAACGTCGACGTCCCGGTGCTCGGCCCGGCGGTCCAGGTCTGCGGCTTCATGACGATGGTCGCCGTGGCGCCGTTGGCCTCGGTTGTGGCGTTGATTGTCAGCACCACCGGCACCTGGCCTGTAGCCGCCACCGCGGTCTGGGAGGTGATCTTGGTCCCGCCTGTTGTCTTGTACAGGTTGTGGGCCTTCACCACCAGCTCAGCCGATGTGATGGCGATGTGCGTCTGACCGGCGGCACCGGCGTCCTTGAACAGGACACCCGGGATCGTCGCCTTAATCTGCGGCGTGATCGTGGCCGATGTCCCCACTTGCAAGGTGGCCGGCAGGTGTGCCGCTGTGTCCGACACGGTCACCGGCACGACGACGTGTCCGACCACCGGGGCTGTGCCCGAGTATGTCGTCGTCACCGAGCCGGCGTACGCCGCGGTCGTGCCCAGCAGCGCGCTGAGCAGGGTGCCCAGCATGCCGACGACCAGAGCCATGGAGGCTCCGGTGGCCACGAAGCGACGCCGACGCGCGCCCCTCTTCCTATGAGCTGCCATTTTCGTTTCCCCTTTTCAGGTAGTTGATTGGATGTACAGCATTGGTATCTCGGTGGCTCGTTGGCGGATCTGCCTGTCGCCACTTCCCTCACGCCGCCCGACGGCACGCGCCGCGGACGGGAAGCTCGACTGACCCTCCTTCCCCTCTCAGGCCCGGTCCTCCCTTCTCCCACGCCCGACGGGCGCGGCAACCGAGCACTCCAGGGCGACACGCTACGCCCCCGCCGACCGCCCGTCAACCGATTTCTCCCAGGTGACCCCGGCCGGGTGCATTCCCTCCCGAGCCGGCTCCCGCGCCCCCGGGGCCGACCAGGTAGCATATCTTCATGTCGTTCCATTGCTTTCCCTGTCTCTCGGGGGGCGCCTGCAGGCGCCGGGGCAGGTCAGGCCTCGAGGTCCAGTTGAGGTTCATACCGGCCGCGGTGAGCCAGTGCGCCCGCACCTCCTCGGGTAGCCTGGCCGGCGGGCCGGGAGGGACGAGGGCCGGAGGTCAGCCGTGGTCGATGGGGAAGGTGCCGCGGGCCCGCCGGGTGGCGTGATCGGGGCCACGCTGGTCGTCGTGGCCTACGGCGTGGACGCCCTCTCCCTGGACTGGGTCCCCGAGAGCGCGCCGGTGGTGGTGGTGCACAACGACGACCGCCTAGACGACAAGGGCGACCTCGACCGCCCAGACGTGACCCACCTCCACCCGGGGTCCAACATCGGCTTCGGGGCCGGGGTGAACGCCGCCTTGGACATGGTGACGACGCCCCGGGTGGTCCTGTGCAACCCCGACGTCCGGGCCGACCGGCTCCACTGGGAGGCGCTCGAGTCCACCGACCCCGACGAGCTGGTGGTGGTGCGCCAGGTGGACGCCTCCGGCCGGCCGGCCTCGGTGGTGAACCGCTACCCCACCCCGGCGGCGGTGCTCCTCACGGCCGCCCGGGTCGGCCGCCTGGCCCCCCGGGGGAGCAGGCGGCGCCGGGCGCTCTCCTCCCTCCTGGGCCGCTGGGGCCGGACCCACGCCGGCTCCATGGACCGGCGCCCGGCGGAGCCGGCCGGACCGGCCGACTCGGACCGCTACCGGCTGGCCGAGCACTGGCCCAGCGCGGCGCTGGTGTCCCTCGACACCTCGCTCCTCCGCCGGGTGGGCGGGTTCGACGAGGACTACTTCCTCTACTGGGAGGACGTGGACCTGGCCCGGCGCCTGGCCGAGGCGGCACCCCGCGCCGTGGTGACGGTGGCGCCGGTGGTCCCGGCGGTGCACCTGGTGGGGGGGTCGGCCGGGGACGAGGCCACCCGGCGGGCGGTGGTCCACGAGCGCTGGCGCTCGGCCGCCCGCTACGCCGCCGGCCAGCGGGGAGCCCGATGGCGGGTGGCCGCCGGTCTCCTGTCGGCGGGGGCCGCGGTCACCTCCCGGGGGGTCGGGGCACGCGACGCCCCCGTCCCCTCCCCCGGGCCGGCGACGGGCGGTGGCCGCCCGGTGGTGGCGGTGGTCCACGCCACCCGCCGGCCCTCGGGCGAGGTCCGGCGCCTGGAGAGCTGGCTGGACCTGCTGGAGGCCGCCGGGTACGACGCCGTGCCCGTCGCCGTCCTCACCGACCGGCCCGGCGGGGGCACTCCCCGACCGGGGTGGTGCGGGTGGCGGGCCGTGGCCGAGGTGGTGCGGGGCACGGCCACCCCAGAGTCCCTGGCGTGGAGCCGCCGCCGGGCCACCGAGCACCTGGCAGCGCTCGACCCGGCGGCCGTGCTCTGCGTGACCCTGCGGGCCTACGCACCGACGTGGTCCGACCGCTGGCCGGTGGTGCTGGACCTGGTGGACCCCCTCAGCCAGAGCTACCGCCAGCGTGCCGGGCTGGCCCGGGGGACCGGACCCCGGATCGGTTTCACCCTGCTGGCCGGCGCCGCCGGTCGGGCCGAGGCCCGGGCGTCCAGGCGGGGGCCGACGGTGGCCGCCGGATGGACGGACTCCCGCCGGCTCGGCATCCCCTGGATCCCGATCACCGTCCCGGCGCACCCCCCGGCACCGAGCGGGCCCAGGTCCACCGGGGATGGCGACCGTCCCCGCTGGGCCGCGCTGTTCTTCGGCTCCCTCGACTACCTACCCAACGTCGACGCCGTCCGGCGGCTGACCACGGCCGTGTGGCCGGCCGTCCGGGCACTGCGGCCCGACGCCGTCCTGGGCATCGCCGGTCGCCGGGCCACGCCGGAGGTGGAGGAGCTGACCCGAAACCCCGGGGTCGAGCTGATCGGAGGGTTCGACGACCTGGCCGACCTGACGCCGCGGACCCAGGTGGCGGTCAGCCCCCTGCGCCACGCCACCGGCTTCCAGATCAAGGTGCTCGACGCCGCCGCCCACGGCGTGGCCCAGGTGGTCAGCCCGGTCGCCCTGTCCGGCTTCGCGCCCGGCCTTTCGGTGCTGGTGGGCGACAGCGACGAGGAGATCGCCGACGCCGTGGTGGGGCTCCTGGCCGACCCCGAGCAGGCGGCCTCGCTGGCCGAGCGGGCCCGCGCCGAGGTCGTCGAGCGGTACGGCGTGGCGGCTTGGGCCCCGGTGGTCGCCCGCCTGGTCGGCGAGCTGGTGGCCGGGCGTGGTCAGGACCGCGTTGTGGTCCCGGGCGACGGGGTGCTCCCTGGCGGCTCGGTGCGTCCGCAGGGCCGTCCAGCGACCGGAGCGACGCCGGGCATGGAATAATCCCGCCAATGAGGGAAGCCGGCGCTCCGAACGATGGCAACCCCGACGTCGGGCCGACCCTCAGTGTGGTGTTGAAGGTGCGCGACGAAGAGGCGATGCTGCCCGGGTGCCTGCGCCGCCTCGACTTCGCCGACGAAGTGGTCGCCGCCGTCGACGACCGGACGACCGATCGCTCGGTGGAGATCCTTACCGACGCCGGGGTCAACGTGACCATGGTGCACTTCGAGATCGCTGACCGGTCCGCTGCCTCTGGTGGGTCCGCTGGCTCCGGTGGCTCAGCTGCCTCCGGTGGCGAGACGGGGCTCGCCGGGCTGGCCAACGCCGCCATCGACTTGGCCACGGGAGACTGGCTCTTCCTGCTCGACGCCGACGAGCGGGTGAGCCGGGCCCTTGTCGCCGAGATCCGCTCGACGATCACCGGACCCTACGACGGGCTCCGGGTGCCGATGGCCAACTACTTCCACGCTCGACACATGAAGTTCGGGGGATGGCAGGAACATCCGGTCAGGCTGTGGCGCCGGGGCGCGGCCCGCTACACCGGGGCGCTCCACGAACGTCCGGTGTTCAGCGTCGACACTCCGCGACTGGGGGACCTGGCGTCACCACTGCCCCACCTCTCCCACCGCTCGGTGCTCGACAACCTGGAGAAGTCCGCCAACTATGTCGAGGTCCAGGCGCGGGCCCAGCACGCGTCGGGTGCTCCGCCGGTCACTCCCTGGCAGCTCTACCGGACCCTGATCCGAGAGGTCGGGTTCCGTCTCATCCTCCGCCAAGGCTGGCGTGACGGGGTCGCCGGGGTGTACGAAGCGCTCTACTGGCCGTTCTCCCACATGTGCGCCCAGGCCAGGCTGTGGGAGCTCCAACAAGTGCCACCGATCGACGAGCAGTACCTCGAGCTCGAGGAGACGACGTGGTAGCTGTCGGCGATGACGACGCCGTCGCTGGCTCCGACACCGACTCCGCCGCCGGCTCCGACAGTGGCGAGGAGAAGCCAGACCCCGATGTGTCGGTGATCGTCGTCTCCTACGGAGAGCGATCCCTGCGGCTCGATTGGGTCCCCCAATCGGTGCCGGTGGTGATCGTCCACAACGACGACCTGCTCTCCGAGGACGCCTGCGGGCACCCCGGAGCACTGCATCTCTATCCCGGCGACGATATTGGATACGGGCGCGGAGTCAACCTGGCCCTCGACAAGATCAGCACGGCGAGGGTGGTGCTGTGCAATCCCGACACGACACTGGACCGCACCCACTTCGCCTCCCTGGCGAGCGGGAGGTCCGATGAGGTGGTGACCGTTCCCCTCGTCGGTTCCGACGGGCGGCCGATGGCGTCGATCGTGCCCTACCCGTCGGCGGCCCTGCTGGTGATGGGGACGATGCGCACGATCCGGCTCGCCCCGCCGGGCACCTGGCGGCGGTCGGTCCTGGCGCGTCTCCTCGGGGACTGGGGGGCGGAGCGCCGCTGGTCGGTGGCAACGCCGGCGGGCCGCTATCCCCTCAGCCGGTACTGGGTACCGGGCGCGGCCTGCTCCATGGATGCGTCATGGCTGCGTTCGATCGGCGGCTTCGACGCCGGGTACTTCCTCTATCTGGAGGACACCGACCTGTGCCGACGCCTGGCGGCGGCACCAGATGACCCGACGAAAGCTGCGGTGGTGGTGGCTGACGTCCCCCCCGGCATCCACCAGGTCGGCGGCTCGGCGCACACCCCCGAAGCGAGCCGGCTGGCCCGGCGCTCGCAGTGGAACTCGGCGGTCCGCTACGCGTCCGGCGAGCATGGGCTGAGCTGGCGAGCAGGCGAAATGGTCCTGCGGCTCGGGCGCCTGCTCGACCTACTCCTCCACGGCGACGCGCCGCACCTGGCTTCCGTGCCCCCGATCGGGAAAACGAACGTCGGCGAGGGGCGACGCCCTGCTCTGGGGGTCGCGGTCCCGAAGTTTCCCGTCCAGCGCGCTGCCGACCGACTCCTCAGCCGGTGGACCCGAATCCCGGGCACCCAGGTGTCTGCCGTGCATCCGCTCGCCGGCCCCAAGCTGCCACCGAGAGGCGAGGACTCCAGCAAGATCGACGGCCTCGATCCCGCACTCGTCCGCCTGGTCCTGGAGGTCGCCCAGGACTCGCTCGCCCTGGAGCCCACGGTGCTGCTCAAGCGTTGCGTGACCGATGAGCAGCGGTCGTGGGCACGTGAATGGCCCGGCGAGCACTACCGCCTTCTGCCGGCCCTGGCCGCCCGGTTGCTCGAAGGCCACGACCCGGTCACCGGTCCGCACGGTGGTGGGGGCCACGTGGTCGAAGTCGGCACCTACACCGGCATGGGTACCCTGGCCCTGCTCGAAGGAGCCCCGCGCGTGGTGACCTACGACCTGGTGCCGTGGTCCGCTCTCGCCAACTCCGTCCTGCGCCCGGAGGACTTCGATTCCGGCCGCGTCGAACAGCGACTCGGGGATCTGAGCGACCCCGCCTACTTCGAGGACCAGATCGAGACCCTCGCCGGCGCAGCGCTCATCTTCGTCGACGGCCCGAAGGACCGGCGCTTCGAGCCGCGGTTCACCCGGCTGCTCACTCAGGCCTTCAGCGGCTCGGGCAAGTTCGTGCTGTTCGACGACATCCGCGTGGCGAACATGGTGCACCTGTGGGCGACGCTCGGTGCAGAGAAGCTCGACCTCACGTCACTCGGTCACTGGTCGGGGACCGGGCTGGTCCGGCTGTAGCGATTCGAGAGCCGGGGATGGCTCGGCTGTCGGTCCCCAGGCTAAGCGAGCGAGCATCGATCGGCGGTTGGCATCACCGTCCTGATAGACGCGGGTTACATTGTCGGCAACGAGCAGGCCCTCCTGATCCCCCTGCCAGAACGTGCGGCTGGCGGGCCATCGCTCGGGCTCATACGCCGCGCCGTGGCGGTCGATGACCAGAGTTCGCAGACCGAGGGCCTGAACTTGGCACGTGAGGCACCGGCGGCCGGACTCGATCCGAAATGCGTCCACCTTCCGCCGGACCGGTGGGAAGTGGAGCCGGCGAAGCGTCGAGGCCTCGATCATGAAGGCATTGGTCCGGATGAAGGGACCTGGAAACGTTCGAAACCAGGCAATCTGGCGTCCGATGTCGCGGAGTGAAATGAGAATCCTCAGACGGCGGCGCAGGAGATTCGCCGGTTCCCTCCCCGACACGTCCCGGTCAATGGAACGGAACTGCTCCCATACGTTGCGGCGATCCGGGAAAACGGCATGATACGCGCTCGGGAGCCTGAGGCGGTAGAGCGCGTAGGAGAGGCCGCTCCCCCAAGTGGCCGTCGCCCCCACCAGCCCGACGCCGGGCCCCTGGAACGCGGCGTCGAACTTGGCCAACCAACCGGGCACCAAGATCCGGCTGAACGAGTTCAAGAAGCACAGCCGTCCAGAGTCGATGGATGCCGTAGCCGTGAAGTAGGCACCGAGGTCGAAGCCGATGTCGGGGACGGCGATCACCCGATGGGGAAGTTCTTCGACCAGCGAGCGGTAGGGCGTGGTCTCCTCGCTCGACGAGAATCCCTTCATCACCAGGAGCAGATCGCACGGAATGCCCGGCGGGGCCGATCGGTACGAGTCGAGGAACTCCCGGAAGCATTCAATGCCGTTGAACGCTCGTACCAGGTGGACCACCGTGATCCGATCGTTGCTGGCCACTACCCATCTCCTCCGGTCATGCCGACGTCCTACGCCAGATGAGCCCGGTCCCTCGGCTGTGCCGAGCAAGTCGGATCAAGGCTGGCGAGTTGGCGAAGAAGCTCCGCTCCGACCCGCGGGCCGCACACATCTGTGCACCCGAGGGGAACGACCGTCCAGCACACAGTCCTCACTGTCCTGCCCCCATCGAGTGAGATCCTACCTGCGCGACGCATCTTCGGTCGATCCCGTTCGCTGCGTCGTCATGCACACTTCGCCAATCCCGCCGTGCAAGGAAGACTGAAACTTGTTGACTCTTCGGCGCCTGCACATTCGGAACTCCAGATTCGACAACAGAGGCTGGTTCTCTCCAACAGCCGCTCGGAGCGGCATGGGGCTGTCCACGGTACGGCTGGTGAACTACGTTGTCACCCTCCTCCCAACGTGGCGGATGTATTCCGGAACGACCCACTAACCCTGCCCACCTGGAGAAGAAGTCCATGATTGCTTACGGCATCTGCATCGGCTCTGACGAGCGATACGACCGCTATGCACGTCCTGGCCTCGCCCTTTCGGCATCGCCCAACGCTCTCGTCCTAGAAGCTCGTTCACAAGTATCAATATTCCCTGCCTACAACAGCTTTCTCGACACGGTCACGAGCAGCCCATGCCTCGAGGCGCTCGTGCTCTTACACGATGACGTCGAACTCCGGGATCCAGTGTTCGAACAGAGGGTGCGATCCGCGTTGACGGATTCGCAGGCAGGCATCCTTGGAGCGATCGGCGCTTGCGGCGTCCAAAACCTCGCCTGGTGGGAAGGAGAGGGGCATGGGAGGTGCGTCGATACCAATGGTGTGATCGACTTCGGCGGGATGCCCTGCGATGTGGACTCGGTGGATGGGCTTCTCTTGGTGCTCTCGCCGTGGGCGGTGAGGAATCTTCGTTTTGACGAGAACACCTTTCATGGTTTCCACGGATATGACGCAGACATCTGTTTCCAGGCACGCGCCGCTGGGCATCGGGTCCGGGTGATCGAGACCGAACTCTTCCATCACACTAAGGGCGGATTCGGCAACGTCAAGGCATTCCGGTCAGCCGATGTGGCATTTCGGCGCAAGTGGTTCGGGCCGGAGTACAGGGTTCGCACCGACGCGGCGAAGATCGGGCGCTTGATGCTCTGGCGGCATCGGTGGCGTCGATGGATGCTCTGTGTGCCTGGCATGATCCGTCCGAAGACGACCGGGACCCTGGCTCAGGGGAAGCTACCCGTTCCGACTCTGTCCCGTCCGACTAGACACTGCTGGGCTGCGAGGCTCCAGGCGAAGCAGGCGGGTAGGTAGCAACGGATGTCATCGCCATCTTGAAAAGCACGGTTCTCGTTGTCGGAAACGAGCAGGTCCTCTTGTTCCCCTTTCCGCACCCTCCGCTGGTCAACCGCGCCTGACGTCCACACAGCTGCTGTCGCGATGACAGGTTGAACTCGCTGCCCTTCAGTACGAGGAAAAGATCGCACGGAATGCCCGGCGGTGCCGATCGGAACGAGTCGACGAACTCCCGGAACCAGCCGATGCCGTTGAACGCTCGCACCGGGTGGAGCACCGTGATCCGATCATCGCTGGCCACTACCCGCCTCCTCCGGTCAAGCCGGCCTCCCTTTGCTCGACAATGACATCGGCTGGACTATGGTCGCTTTCCTGTCGGCGCCACCAGTCCACAGTGGCTGCGACGCCTCGGGATAGGTCCCACGACGGGCGGAATCCGACCTCCTGGCTCAGCCTGGTCACGTCAGCGATCAACGCCGCTGGATCCCCGGCCCGAGGCTGGCCATCGAGCCGAAGACCCGATGGATTCCCGGTCTCAATGGCAATTTGCCCGACGAGGTCGGCTATGGCTACACCCTCTCCCGTTGCCACGTTGATTGGGCCACAGACCGAGCTCGCCACCAGTGATGCGAGTGCGGCGGCGACGTCCTGCACGTACATGAAGTCCCTGAGCGATGAACCGCCGCCTACGTGGGCCGTTCGCCCAGCCAGCAACGCTCGGATGACGTAGGGGACCAGCCGCTCGGGATGCTCGCCGGGCCCGTAGAGATTGAAGATCCGGGCCCAGGCCAGCTCGGTGCCGGCTGCGTCGGCCAACCGGCCAAGGTCCTGGGAGGTGGCCAGCTTGGCCTGACCGTAGGCCGTCGCGGGAACCATCGGCGTACCCAGCTCCTGCATGACTGCCGAGTGGTGCCACAGGTACTCGGCACAGGTCCCGGCAACCACCGCTCGGCTCCCTCCGGCCTCGATGAACTGCTCCATCAAGCGCGTGGTGGCCTCTCTCCACGACCAGTTGCGCCAGTCGTCCCAGTAGTGACCATGATCGGTGACCCATGCCAGATGCACCAGGATGTCGGGCTGAACGAAGCGCATCAGCGCAAGGCTGGCGAGCGGATCGAGCAGATCCACGCTGACCCAGTACACTCCGTCAGGCCCGGCCACGCCATCGGCCGGAACGACATCGGATCTCCTCGCCGCATGCACCTCGAACCCCAAGCTGACGAGGATCGGGACCAGGTGAGAGCCGATGAAACCCGAACCCCCGGTCACGAGCACCCGCTTGGCCTGATAGAACGTCCGCCCGGACTCGATCCCCCGTGATGCAGCCACCATGGCGATCCGATGCTAGCCAGCCGGCGGCGCAGTGGTCGATCCCGTACTCATCGTCACCGCGCCTTTGACTGTCCTTGACCAACGCGGAAACGTCTTCACTGCCTTCGGACGACGACGTGGCGGCATCTGTCTCGTCACTTTGCGATAGTCGGTTCGTCGATGCGCGATCGCACTCACCGACATCGATCACCCAGAACCAGAATCACACGCTCACCGTCAGCGCCGGTGAATACGTCGTGATGCTCTGGGCTCATGGCGCCTTGATGCCGGAATACACGTCCGCCGTGCGCCGGACGGTGGGCAAGTTCTCAATTCCTGAGTCGTGCACTCCGGCACCCAGGGCTTCTATGCCGTCCGCAGCTACATCTCGAGGGTACGAAAGCGCGATGCCAACCTTGTCGCCGCCGGCCCCAGGCCGGCCACCACGAGACTTACGGGTTATTCAGTCGGTCACGTGCATCGGAAGTCGGAGTCTGAATTCAGTTCGCAGACCCTGGACCACACCATGGGCCGCTATCAGAACATCCTGGAGATCTTCGAGTCGCTCCTGCACTCAGAGGTCGCCGAGTGAGGCGGCGTGTCAAGGCGCAACATGGAGAACGTCTCATCAGGTAGAGCCCAGTATCATGTGGCTCGTGAAGGCGCTGATCCTGGCCGGGGGGTACGGCTCGCGCCTTAGTGAGGAGACCGCGGTGCGGCCCAAGCCGATGATCGAGATCGGCGGAAAGCCCATCCTGTGGCACATCATGAAGATCTACGCCGCCCATGGCATCACGGATTTCGTGATCTGCCTGGGCTATCGCGGCTACGTGATCAAGGAGTACTTCGCGAACTTCTACCTGCACAGCTGCGACGTGTCGTTCGACCTCCTCACTGGGGGAATGGAGGTCCATCGGTCCACGGCCGAGCCGTGGCACGTCACCCTGGTGGACACCGGCGAAGCGACCATGACCGGGGGGCGAATCAGGCGAGCACTCGAGTACATAGGAGACGATGACTTCTGCATGACGTACGGCGACGGTGTGGCCGACGTCGACATTGGAAAGTTGGTGGAGTTCCACCGACTCCGGGGTCGCACCGCCACGGTCACCGCCGTGCAGCCCCCGGGACGATTCGGAGCCATGGAGATCACCGAGGATCGGGTGATCTCGTTCGAGGAGAAGCCACGGGGCGACGGAGGGTGGACCAATGGCGGGTTCTTCGTGCTCTCCGCAAAGGTGGGTGAGTACCTCGATGACGACACAACCGTGTTCGAAGAGGGACCGTTACGCCAGTTGGCCCAGGACGGACAGCTCGCTTCGTTCCGGCACGACGGCTATTGGCAGCCGATGGATACCCTGCGCGACCGCAATCAGCTCGAAGCCCTCTGGCAGTCGGGAACCGCTCCGTGGTGCGTGTGGTGATCGATCGCCAGTTCTGGCGCGCTCGGCGGGTTCTCGTGACCGGCCACAGCGGGTTCAAAGGGGCGTGGCTGTCGCTCTGGCTCCAGGCCATGGGGGCGGAGGTGACCGGGATCTCCGATCGGGTGCTGCCTCCTCCATCGCTGTTCGAAGTTGCGGACGTGGCCGGAGGCATGAGCAACCACTGGGTCGACATCCGTGACGGTCAGCGCCTCAGCAGCGCCGTCCGAGCGAGCCGTCCTGAGGTCGTGGTGCACATGGCAGCTCAGTCGCTGGTCCGGACCTCGTTCGAACAACCCCACTTGACCTACGAGACCAACGTGATGGGGACGGTCAACGTGCTCGAAGCGGTCCGCCAGTCGCCCGAGACCCAGGTGGTGGTGGTGGTGACCTCGGACAAGTGCTACGACAACCGGGATCATGCCCGCCGGCACCGGGAGGACGATCCGATGGGCGGGACTGATCCCTATGCCAGCTCCAAGGGTTGCGCCGAGCTGGTGACCGGTGCGTATCGGGAGTCGTTCCTGGACGCCCAAGGTTGCCGGGTGGCGACCGTGCGAGCGGGAAATGTGATCGGGGGAGGCGACTGGAGCCGGGATCGGCTCATGGCCGATGCCATGCGGGCAGCTCTCTCCGGCGAGACGCTGGAGGTGCGGAACCCCGACTCGATCCGGCCCTGGCAGCATGTCCTGAACCCGCTCAGCGGTTACCTGGTCCTGGCCAAGGCGCTGTGGGACACAGCCGATCTGGCCGGTGGATGGAACTTCGGTCCGAGCGACGACGACACCATGTCGGTCCGCTCGCTCCTGGACCTGATCGGCAGGCGGTGGCCCGGTGGCCTGGCCTGGCGCCCCGACGGCGGAGCGCATCCGCCGGAGGCGCCCTCCCTGCGGATCGACTCCACGCGCGCCGGCCAGATCCTGGGGTGGAAGCCCACGTGGGACATCGGCCAAGCGCTCGACGCGCTGGTCGAGTGGTACAGAGCATTCGGTTCACGCGCCGACATGAGCGCGGTGTCGCTCCGCCAGATCGAAGCATTCGGGCAGAGGATCTCGCCAGCGGTCATGGCAAGCCGGCCTGCGCTGGGATAGCTCATGGCCACTACCGGACTCGCTTGTCGCTTCTGCGGCGCATCGATTCACGAGGTATTCGCCGACCTCGGTATGTCACCGCTCGCCAATTCCTTCCTGTCAGCGGAAGAGGCGGACGGTCCCGAGACCTTCTACCCCCTCCGTGCCCTCGTGTGCGACGAGTGCAAGCTGGTCCAAGTGGGGGAGTTCGAGAGCCCGCAGCACATCTTCTCGGACTATCTGTACTTCTCGTCATTCTCATCGAGCTGGGTCGACCACTGCCGCCGCTATGCGCACTCTGTGGCCCAACAGCTCGCGCTGGGTCCCAGGAGCCAGGTGGTCGAGCTCGCCTCGAACGACGGGTACCTCCTCCAGTTCTTCCAGTCCGAAGGAATCCCCGTACGGGGCGTGGAACCGGCAGCCAACGTGGCCGAAGTGGCGAAGTCCCGGGGGATCCCGACCGTGGTCGACTTCTTCGGTCGTACGCTGGCGACGTCGATGGCATCCGAAGCGCCTGCCGATCTGATCATCGCCAACAACGTCTTGGCGCACGTACCCGACCTCAACGACTTCGTGGCCGGCGTCCGGACCCTGCTGAGTCCTTCGGGTGTGTTCACGATGGAATTTCCCCATTTACTGCAATTGATCGATGGACGTCAGTGGGACACGATCTATCACGAACACTTCTCGTACTTCTCCCTCACGACGGCTCGACGAGTGTTCGCGGCCCACGGACTGACGCTGTTCGACGTCGAGGAGCTGGATACCCACGGGGGCTCACTACGGATCTACGGATGCCTGGAAGAGAACAGGGAGCGGTCGGTGCAACCGAGGCTGACCGACCTGATCGAGCAGGAGGGAGCTGCGGGCATGGATGAGCTCGACACCTATCGCCAGTTCGGCGAGCGGGTGTGCCAGGACAAGTGGCAGGTCCAGGAAACCCTCATCGACCTCGTGCGCCAGGGACTGCGGATCGCCGGCTACGGCGCTCCCGCCAAAGCCAATACCCTGCTCAACTACTGCGCCATCGGGCGCGACGTGCTGGAGTACACCTGCGATCAGAACCCGCACAAGCAGGGGTTGGTCCTACCGGGGACCCACGTGCCCATCCGTGCCCCCGATGCGATCACCGAGGATCGCCCAGACATCGTCTTCATTCTCCCGTGGAACCTCCGCGAGGAGATCATGGGACAGCTGGCACATGTACGGGAATGGGGAGGCCGATTCCTCGCCCGAACGCCTGAGCTGCGACTGCTGCCGTGAAATTCGAATCAACCACAGTCGCCGGACTCTGGCTGGTCCACAGCGAGCGACACTACGACGAGCGTGGCTGGTTCTGCCGCACCTGGGACATCGCCGTGTTCGAGCAACACGGGATCGATACGCGGGTGGTCCAGTGCAATTCCTCGTTCAGCGCCCGGGCGGGCACGCTGCGTGGCCTCCACTACCAAGAGGACCCGTTCGCCGAAGGCAAGCTGGTGCGGTGTGTGCGGGGTGCGGTGTACGACGTGGTCCTCGACCTCCGTCCGGATTCAGGGTCCCGCGGTCGATGGGTCGGAGTGGAGCTCTCCGCCGAGAACGGCATCGCCCTCTCGATACCTGCCGGCTGCGCACATGGCTTCCAGACGCTGTGTGACGATACCGAGCTCCACTACCAGATGAGTGAGCGCCATTCACCCGAGCACCACCGGGGCGTGCGCTGGGACGATCCGGCATTTGGAATCCGCTGGCCGGATCCACCAGAAGGGGGACGGATCATGTCAGAGCGCGACCGGACCTACCCGGACTCGCGGCCATGACCGCGCCAACGGCGAACCGATCAAAGCCCTGCCCGATCTGCGGGGGCACGTCGCGGCTGGCCTTCCGAGTCGGGGATCGGAACCGGAATCTGAGCGCCGAGCGGTTCCGCTACTTCAGGTGCCAGGCATGTCACACGTACTTCAACGCCGATACCCCAGCCGACCTCTCGGCGTATTACCCGGCCGACTACTACCGACAGCTCGACGTCGACCAACTCGACGCCAGTCCTCTGTCCGAAGTACCCCGGGTCCAGATGATCACCGAACTGGTCCCATCGGGAAGGTTGGTGGAGGTCGGCGCCGGAACCGGGTCGTTCGCTCGAGCAGCAAAGCAAGCTGGATTCGAGGTCACGGCGATTGAGATGAACCAGGCGTCGTGTGAGTACATGTCCTCGGCGTTCGGTGTCACCGCAGTGTGCAGCGATGCCCCTGCCGAGGTGCTGGCGCAACTCCCACCCAGTGACGTCGTAGCCATGTGGCACTCACTCGAGCACATGGTCGAACCGTGGGCCGTGGTGGACGCCGCGGTGAGCAATCTGCGGGCCGGCGGGGTGTTGGCCGTGGCGATGCCAAATCCCCAAGCAATTCAGTTTCGGCTGCTGCGCCGTTACTGGGTACACGTCGACGCTCCCCGTCACTTGTACCTCATCCCATTGACCACCCTGGTGGACCACCTATCTGAAAGGGGCGTACGACTCGCGACCGCCACCTGTGACGACCCCATCGGGCGTTACTTGAACAGGCTCGGCTGGGAGCGCGCTCTCGCGACGGGAACAATCACAGAGCCGCCAATTCGGGTGTTTCGAGGGGTGGCTCGGGTGTTCACCGCACTGATGCGACCCCTGGAGCGACGCCCGGCGGGCGGTGCCGCCTACACCGCCGTCTTCGTGAAGGACGGATGAGGGTGTCGGCAAGGCGAGAGTCCGTCGAGGTCTCGTCAGGGTCCGAGTGGTTTCACTCCAAGAGGTTGATCGGCGCTTACTGGGAGCTTCTGGACAGCCATCGGCGGGCGGCGGCAGTGACCATCTCGCTGACCATCGCCAGCGGGCTGCTGGAGGTGGCGGCCATCCTGGCCGTGGTCCCGATCATCGAACCCCAGGAGAAGGTGGCGGCGTTCGGCATCCATCTCCAGGGATCGTCGCTGCGCTACGCCGGGGTGATCGCGTTTGCCGTGCTGGCGGTGGCGGCATCCCTGGTGCGCGTCACCGCCGAACGTTCCATCACCCGTGTCATCGCGGAATTCGAGAAGGGATGCCGACGCGAGATGACCAGGGCCGCTCTCGACATGGACTGGTCGGCCTACTTGAAGGTGAGGCTCGGAGACGTCAACACGTCACTGCTCCTGTCGGTGAACCAGGTTTCACTTGGGATGCAATTCTTCTTGCGGGCAATGGGCATGCTGGGGGTGACCGTGGTCTTCGTGGCTGTCGCCGCCTCACTCTCGTGGCAGCTGAGCCTGTTCGCCCTGTTCTTCCTGGTCCTGGGAGTCGTCACCTACCTTCTCGGAGTCAAGCCCACGAGGCGGCACACTGCGGTCCTGACGTCAGCGGCAGAGTCGCTCGGGCAGGAGGCGGACCTCCTGTTCAGCAATCTCAAGCTCTTCCGCTCACTCGGGGAGCGCACCCAGTCCCGGGGCCGCATGGAGAAGATCTACGCCGACTACGCCTCGGCGTACACCAAGAGCATGTACATCGTCCCCACCACGCGTTCGATGTTCGAAATAAGCGGTATCGTCGGCATCGGCGTGGTGCTGTTCGGGGCCCTGATCACGGCACACGGTGCGGCCCTGTCGGCCGCCTCCCTCGCCTTCCTGGTGCTGTTCCTCCGATTGACTCCCCGCCTGGTGTCTACCCAGGAGAACCTCCAGAATGCACGCACCTACCGCAAGTGGTGCGACGCGTGGTGGAGCACCCTCGAGACCATGCACGAGTCCCCCATGGCTTCGGGAGGCGCCGGCTCGCCGCACTTCGATCGGGGACTGCGAGCAGAACGGCTCGACTTCACCTATCCCGGGCGATCCGAATCGGTCCTCCACCAGGTGACATGGGAGCTTCGAAAGGGAGAGGCAATCGCTCTGGTGGGAGACTCCGGGGCCGGCAAGACGACCATGCTGGACCTGGTGACCGGGCTGCTCCGGCCGACCGGTGGGAGGATCACCGTCGACGGGACCGATTTGAACGATCTCGACGTCGAGGAGTGGCAGTCCCATTTGGGCCTCGTCCCACAGGAAGCGCCACTGTTCGCCGGGACCGTCCTGGAGAACGTCTACTGGATGGACTCCCGCCGCGATCCCGACGAGGCCCGTCACTGCCTGGAGAAGGCTCATGCCGCCGGGTTCGTCGACCGCCTGCCCGACGGCATGGACACCATGCTGGGGGAGCGGGCAGCGACGCTCTCTGGAGGCCAGCGCCAGCGGCTGGCGCTGGCTCGGGCCCTGTACCGTCGACCGTGGATCCTCGTCCTGGACGAGCCGACGAGCTCCCTCGACGCCGAAGCCGAGCAGGAGGTCCTGGCCGCTCTCGCAGACGTGAAGGCGACATCGTCGATGATCATCGTGGCCCACGGGCTCAATCCAGTGAAGCTGGCCGACCGCATCTACGTCATGGCCGGAGGAACGGTCGTGGAGGACGGGACGTGGACCGAACTGGTCGGGCGACCCGACGGTCGGTTCGCCCGCATCTTCCGCCAACACGCCGTGGAGGCGTGAGGGGGTGTGAGCCGCTGAACTTCCGCGGCTCCCGGTAGCATTGCCCGGAACCTGACTCCGGAGCGCTACCGGCACCGGGACCGACCGACGGGGGGGCGATGGCCGCGAAATCCACGGGACGCACGAGCGGGAAGAACCCACCGTCGACCGCAGGTCGCTCGACGTCTCGACCCTCGAGCGGCGGGAGCGGCACCGGGGGCGGGGGGAGCCGTCGCTCCCAGCAATCTCGGAGCGGCGGTGCTGGCGGCGGCCCGAGGGGCGCCGGTGGCGGCGCGAGAGGTCCTGGCGGCAGGGGAGGCAACTTCCGGGCCACCGAGCCCCCGACCCGGTACGGATGGGGCCTGGCCATCGGCGCCTTCCTCCTCCCGGTGCTGTTCTTGCCGACGCTGTCGTGGACGGCCGTGGCCCCCAAGGCGGCCGTCTTGTGGGTCCTCACCGGGGCCGGGCTGCCCTTCTTGGTGCTCTTGGCCTTGGGGCTGGGCCCGGCCCGAGGGTCCTTCACGCGGACCTGGGGCGCTCGGGCGGCGGTCGGCTTCGTGGTGGTGGCCGGGATTGCCACCGTGCTCTCCAAGGCCCCCCTGCACTCGTTGGTCGGCGGCTACACGAACATGACCGGCTTGCTGTTCTTCGCCGGTCTGGCCGCCTGCTGGGCTCTTGGGACCGGGATCGGCACCCCCGACCGCCGGCTGGTGGAGAACGCCATCATCTGGGCTGCAGCCCTCA
>JAJYWF010000021.1:14061-28453 GCA_021791635.1 Actinomycetes bacterium | reverse complement strand
GCCCTGGCGCGATCACTCAAAGTGGCCTCGGTGGTCCTGGCCTCGGTGGCGACCGTGGCCGGGCTGGTCCTCATCGTCGGCGATATCTCCCTGAAGCGGGCGACCATCTCAACCAGTTCGATAAGCGCGACAGCCATCGGCGAGGGCAACACGGCCAACACCCTCCTGCCCGCCTGGCCGATACCGGCGGTGACCCTGGCCAGGGCCCACTACCTCACCGGCACCCCGGGTCATAGCGGAGCCGCCCAGGCCGTCCATTGGTCACAGATCGCCGTCCAGCGGAACCCGACGCAGTCCAACTACTGGTACTACCTGGCCGCCTACCAGTTCTCCGCCGGCAACGACGCCGGTGCCCGGGCCGCGGCCCACAGGGCCCTGGCGCTGAACCCCGTGCACATCACAGCGCTCAATCTCCTGGCCAACATGGCTTTCCTCGACGGCAACCGGGCGGCCCAGCGGCGCTACCTGGTCGAGTCGCTCCGCTACACACCCAGCCAGACGCTCGAACGTCAGTACTTGCGCGGGCAGTGCAAGCCTGCGGCGATCACCGCGTTCGGGGCCCGCTCGATCTCCCCGGACTGCACGCAGCACCAGCCGGAGAATTTGCTTCCGTAGTACGGCACGCCGTCCGGCCAACTGTCGGGCTCGATGGCCAACCTCCCTGTTTCATCCGATCCTTGGCCGGATGGCAAAGGGCTCACCCGAGCGGTCGACCGGTGTTCTATCCCGGCGTCGCCGTGTGGCAATCGGCATCAGGGCGTGAACGGCCAAGAGCTGTCCAGTGGGTAGTTGCCTGATGGTGCCGATGTTGCCTGCCGGCACGGAACGTGGGCGCCTCAGGCGAACGCCGCCCGTAAGCGGGTGAAGCCGAGCGCGAGCTGCTTGGCCCACGACCAGGTTCGATCCAGCCGCAGGTAGGTGACCCGGCCGGTGCGCGTCAGGCGCGCTGCCGTGTGCAGGATCCAGTAGCGGAAGTTGGCGATCTCGCAACGGGCGAGCTCGGGGTCGTCGGAGAAGCAGATGAACTTCGACCAGCAGACGAGGTCGGCTGCGGCGAGCACGCACTCGAGCCAGGCGTGGTTCTCGGCCGCTCCCTTGCACGGCAGGTTGGCGGTCAAGTCCAGGCGAGTGGTGTAAGACGACCACCGCACCAATCGTGTTGATTGGCTAACTGGCTACGTCGAGCTCGGCAGTCGTCACCTCCTCGCCTCCAGCGACTTCGTCGGCAATCAGGTGCATGCGGGCCTTGGTGAGGGACTCGGTCGACATGTAGCGCCGGGCCACGGCCCACTCGTCGTGCTGTTCGGCGAAGTCGGCACCGGCCAGGCGGATGAGGGCTTCTCGGTTCGGGAAGATCCCGACGACGTCGGTGCGCCGACGGAGCTCCTTGTTGAGCTTTCCTGGGTGTTGTTCGACCAGATCTGCCGCCAGTGCTCGACCGGGAAGGTGGCGAACCCCAAGAGGTCCGCCTCGGCGTCACAGAGGAACTCGGCAGCCGCCGGGAACTGGCCCTCGAGCTGGTCGACCACCCGGGCGAACTGGGCCCGCACCTGGGTGGCCACCATGGCCTGGGCGGCCTTGGGCACCCGGGTGAGCAGGTTCTCCATGGCGTGGGTCCGACACCGCTGCCAGGAAGCCCCGGGCAGCACCGAGGCGATGGCGTTCTTCAGGCCCACATGGGCGTCGGAGATGACCAGGTCCACCCCGGACAGCCCCCGGGCCACCAGGCCCCGCAGGAAGGCCATCCAGCCGGCCCCGTCCTCGGTGGTGAACACGTCGACGCCAAGCACTTCGCGCTGTCCATCGGCGTTGACCCCGGTGGCGATCACCGTGGCCACACTCACCACCTGGCCGCCTTCTCGGACCTTGTGGAAGAGGGCATCCAGCCATGAAGTAGACCCCGGGCCCGGCGTCGAGGGGGCGGTTTCCGAACTCGGCCACCTTTTGGTCGAGGTTCTTCGCCAGCTCGGAGACCTGGGACTTGGACATCCCGTCGATACCCACCGACTTCACCAGGTCGTCGACCCGCCGGGTCGAGACGCCCTCGACGTAGGCCTGGCAGACCACCGAGACGAGCGCCTGCTCGGCCCGTCGACGGGGTTCCAGCAGGGATGTCAGGTAGCTGCCCTTCCGGAGCTTGGGGATCTCCAGGTCGATCGTCCCGGCTCGGGTGTCCCACCGGCGCTCCCGGTGCCCGTTGCGGCTGTTCACCCGGTCCTCGGAGCGCTCGCCGTAGCCGGCGTTGCAGAGCAGGTCGACCTCGGCGTCCATCAGCAGCTCAGCTGCCATCTTCACCATCTCGGCGAGCGGCTCACTGCCGGCATCGGACTCCAGGTACGCAGCTACCGAGCGCTGGGGCGCCCACGGTGGAAGTCACCGGCACGATTGATCACTGCACGGTAGCGGCAGCGTACAGCTCGGCCGGGCTCTGGTGGACTCAACTGCGCCTCCAATGTATTGTGCCATCCAGAGAGGGCAGCAGCCGTGCCTTGAGCTCCCGGGGAGGATTTTGTGAAGCGGTTGCCCGTGTTCTTTGCCTCAGTCATCCTGGTGCTCTGTGCCGCGGCCTGCGGATCGGGGGGCGGCGGCTCAGCTGCGAGTGCGCCGACCGTCACCACGGCAGCGTCGCCGTCTTCTGCAAGCGCGCTGGTGACGTGGTCGAAGCCGGTGCGGGTCGACAAGAACCCTCCCCTGTCGTCGTGCACTGGCTCTTGCGGCGCCACGCTCACGTCGATCTCCTGCACCAGCGCCACGTTCTGTGTCGCCGTGGACAACTCTGGGTACGCGTTTACGTACGACGGTCACGCGTGGACCTCAGGTGATTCGGTGGACGCGGAAAATTATGGGGCGGAGATGTACGTCTCATGCGCGGACACGAACTTCTGTGTGGCAGTCGACTGGAATGGCAACGCAATCACCTACAGCAATGGCACGTGGAGCTCGCCCAAAGCTGTCGCTCCGAACGGGGGCGGTTTCTTCAGCGTCGCGTGCACCAATAGCCCTACGCTCATGTGTATGGCCGGTGACAAGGAGGGCACGCTGTACACCCTGACCGGGGGAACTTGGAAGGTGTCGTCTACGACGGACACGAACGAGATCACGAGCATTTCCTGCGAAAGCACGACCTTCTGCCTCGCGATCGACATCGGTGGTGGAGTCACGGTGTACAACGGGTCGGCATGGTCCAAGCCGCTCCTATACGGTTCGAACGGATCAGGTGTTGACGCGATCGCATGCCCGAAGGCGAACTATTGCCTCGACACCGTGGGCGGCCTCCAGGCCTACATATCGGGTGGGTGGCACTCTGTAACGGGTGCCACAATTAGCGCAGGCGGTGCCGGCCAGTGGGCTCTCAGTTGCGCCCCGGGGACGTATTTCTGCACCGTGGCAAGCGACACGGGCTATGCCACCACCTGGATCGGAAAGTGGTCAACGCCGAAGATGATCGATACGACGCCGATGGCCACTGGGGGGAATAGTACGTCGGGAATTTCCTCGGTGAGCTGTCCTGTCGAGGGGTTATGCGCCGCCGTCGACGGGTACGGGAACGTGCTGTACGAAACCGTCAAGTGAGCTGGCTTCCCTTGGGAGTTCCGTAGGGGAAACTGCCAGCCTCTAAAATTGTGTTTGAGCGCGGTGGAATCCACGGCGGCTCGATCGAGTCGGCCCCTCGGCGATGCAGTGGCATGGAACGCATGGTGAGTGTGCGTGTGCGTGAGTGTGTGCGTGTGCACCGGGACCCTGAACTTCCTATCTGTTCAGCACGGATGTCTCGGCGGGAGAAGTAGTTCTTCACCCACTGCGTCAAACTGCTGGGGCGCGGGCTGATGGCCCGCCCCGTGAATGGCGAGTCCTACGTCGGTAACACCCATCGCTCGAAGTAAGCTCAAAACGGGATTCGGGAGCTAGCTCCAATACCGTTCAGTTAAGGTTCCACTTGTGTCGTTTGGTGGGGTGGCTCACGGCGGGTGGGTGAAGCCGGTTTCGGACCGGCGGTAGTCGGACCTGGTGGCGGTGGGGTGTTGACGCGGGTGTTCCCTCCCCACATCGTCGACGCGGTCGTGGCAGAGGAGGGTCGGACCGAACGATACCAGCGTTAGTTGCTGGCGAGAGTCATGGTGTACTTCGCCATCGCCATGGCGCTGTACTCGGAGGGCTCCTACGAAGACGTCTTCTCGAAGCTTACCGACGGGCTGTCATGGACGTCGGGGTGGGCCGAGTCGTGGTCGCTGCACTCGAAGCCGGGCATCTTCCAAGCCCGAGCGCGCCTCGGGTCTGAGCCCATGCGCGAGCTCTTCGCCCGGGTGGCCCACCCGTTGGCCACGGCTGAGATGCCGGGGTCTTGGTTGGCCGGGCGCCGACTGGTGGCCATCGACGGGACCACGCTCGATGTCGCCGACACGGCAGAGAACGCCGTGCAATTCGGCCGGCCCGGCGTGAGCAAAGGCGAGCAGGCCGCGTTCCCCCAGGCCCGACTGGTGGCGCTCGCCGAGTGCGGGACCCACGCCATGTTCGATGCGGTCGTCGGCACCTACGCCATCTCGGAGATCGAGCTGGCCAAGGTGCTCGTCGAGCGGCTGAGCGAAGGGATGCTGTTGCTCGCCGACCGGGGCTTCTAGGGCTATCCCCTGTTCAAGCAGGCCAGCGCCACCGGGGCCGATCTTCTGTGGCGGCCCAAGACCAGCATCAAGCCTCGCCACCTCAAGACCCTCGACAACGGGAGTTGGCTGGCCGAGATCACCCCGAGTGGCAACGAAGGAGCCACGCCGATCCGCTCGTGACCAGGGTTATCGACCACACGATCGCCGACGGTCGCGACCATCCCGACTCCTACTGACTCTTGACCACCATCGTCGATCCGCACGTGACCGGTGCCGAAGAGCTCGCAATCGCCTACTTGCAGCGCCGGGCGATCGAGTCGGCACTCGACGAGTTGAAGACCCACCAGCTTGGACCACGCACCCTGTTGCGCTCGAAGTCCCCCGACCTCGCGTTCCAAGAGATCTGCGGACACCTGTGCTGCCACTACGCCATCCGCACCCTGATATGGGAAGCGGCGGACCAAGCAGGCAAGGACCCCGACCGGGTCTCCTTCGTCGCAGCGCTCCGGCCTGCCCGCCGCTCCGTCGGCCAGCGCGGCGCTTTTCCCTCCTGAAGACACCAACGCCGCGGACCAGACCTGGTTCGCCGCGATCGCCCGACGCCGGCGGTGGCTCAACCCTGCCCGTCGCCTGCGTTCGAATCCGCACCTCATCAGGCGCAAGATGCCCAAGGGGCACGTCAAGCGAGCCCGGCACGCCGACTGGCCCAACCAACTGGACCGCCAATCGCAACTACCAGAGGCCCCTAACTGAACGGTAATGGGGTTAGCGAACGTGTCGGTGCGATGAACAGGGGGCCGAATCCGAGGGTCTCAACAGGAGCTGCTCTCCCCAGGCACATCCCGACTGAGGCTTCCACTTTGAACGTCGAGCCGAACGGGGAGAAGAAGCATCCCGATCCTGCACGTGCAACTCGTGCGGAGGGATGTGCTCCACGCGAGCTGTGACGCCCAATCTATCGCTACACGATAGAATCGGGACACGATGGAAAATAGTTCGAGGCCCGCTCCGGTGGTGGCCAGGGCACACCGGCAAGACCCTCCCCACCGGCAAGATCCGCACGTCCGGCACAGAGGGCCCGCGGTGGTCTGACGTGGACACGTCGGACTCGGGCCCTGACCGAAGATACTGGAGCTCCTGGCGGGGCCGGCAGGGTCATCGGGACGAGAGGATCGGGCTGGGGTCCCGCGAGGTGAGCCTCGGGACGTCGAGAGCCAGGATGGGCATGCTGGCGCTTCTGGGTCTGGTGCTCGGCGGAGTCGGCGGAGCCGCAGCGTTCGCCGTGATCCACCTGGTCGGCCTCATCAGCAATCTCACGCTGCTGCACCGCGTGGGATACGACCTTCCCAATCTTCGCCACTATCACCCCACGCCGATCCTGCTTCCGATCGCGGTCGGCGGTGCGTTGATCGTGGTGCTGTTGGCCCGGTGGAGCCCGATCATCAAGGGACACGGAATTCCCGAGTCCCTCGAAGCCATCTTGTTCCGCGACAGCCGGATCGCACCTCGAGCTGCGGTGGCCAAGCCGGCCTCGGCGGCAGTGGCCATGGGCACCGGCGGCCCCTTCGGAGCCGAGGGGCCGATCATCGTGACCGGAGCATCGATTGGGTCGATGTTGGGCCAAGTACTTCCCGTAAGTGCGGCAGAGCGGAGGATCCTTCTGGCCGTCGGAGCCGCTGCCGGGATGGCCGGGGTCTTCGGAACGCCCGTGGCGGCAGTCGTGCTCGCATTCGAGCTCTTGCTCTTCGAACGTTCGCTCCGGGCCCTGCTTCCCCTTACGATCGCCTCTGGCACGGCCGGCGCGCTGCATGACGTCCTGGTCAGTCCGCACCCGCTCTTTTCGGTCAGCGTGCATATGCTGGCACCAGCTGGACAGCTCCCACTCTTTGCCGTGCTCGGTGTGGCCGCAGGAGGGCTCGCCGTTCTCATGGTCCGAGGTCTGTTCGTCACCGAGGCGGTGTTCCGGCGGCTTCCGCTACCGGAGTGGTCGCATCCTCTCGTCGGTGCAGCCGGATACGGCTTGCTGGGTCTGGTGGTACCCGGGTCGCTTTCGGTGGGCTACTGGGCCATCACCGACGCGGTGAACGGCCGCTTCACCCTGGTTGCGGCCGGCGTGCTCTGCCTGGCCAAGATGGTCTCGTGGTGGATCGGACTGGGATCGAACACCTCGGGAGGAACGTTGGCGCCGATGTTCCTCGTGGGGGCGACGATGGGCGAGATGATCGGCATCGGTTTCGCCCGCGCCTTTCCCGGAGCCCATGTGCAACCCGGTGCCTTCGCACTCGTAGGGATGGGGGTCTGCTTCGGCGTGGGCGCCAGGGCCCTGTTGACCGGCATCGTCTTCGCCGCCGAGGTGACCGGCGGCTTCGGCCTTCTCGTCCCGCTGCTCGTCGCCACGGCGTGCGCCGAAGTGGTGGCCGAACTGGGCCTCGGGGAGCGGATCATGACCGACAAGCTTCGCCGGCGTGGTTACCGGGTGGACTTCGACACCCAGACTGACCCACTGCGCCAGCGAGTCGTTGGCGCAGTCATGGATCCTCTCGGTCACGATGGTAGCCCGATGCGATCCGATGCGTTGCCTTCTCCGAGCGGTCTGGTGAGCCCGATGGGCCCTGGACCAACCGACGGGCAGTCGGGACGCCCCACCGTCGATCGCCAAGCGTTCCTGGCCGAAGCGCTGCCGGCGCTCCTGGATCCGAATTGCTCGGAGGTCATCGTCACCGACCACGGTGATCCCATAGGCTCTGTGACCTGGTCACACGTCCTATCCGAGCTTCGCCGCCGGGTGGATGAAGAGTCGGTCCAGCCCCCGTCGTGGGGACCATGGCGTCCTCGATCGGAGGCCCGGGCCAGCGACGATGGAGACGACGCAGCCTGAGGAAATGGGCTGACAGGTGGTGCCTCGGGCTCGGGGACTGCCCACGTGGATCCTGGCCCTGCCGGTCCTCGGTGGTGAGTCATCGCAGCTTCTTGCCAAAATATCGAGTCCCCTGGTGTTCCGGCACGACGAGGTGGTGCATTCCGCTGGCGGTCACGAGGTCCTATTCTTTGGCAGCGAATGTCGTGATGTCACGCCTCGAGCCGTATGGTGACGTAGCTCGACGTTGCACCAGACTCGCTCAGACGAGCAGACGCCTAGCCGCGTGCCGCCGATCAGCCATAGACGAGGATCAGTACCTTGCCAGCACCGCCCATGACTGATGGACATGACGACCGCCTGAAGCTCGGCGGCGAGGTCACGCCGGACCCAGATACCAGTACTGGGGGCCCCGCCTCGGCCGAGGGCTCGGATGAGCTCGACGTCACCGGGACCGGCGACGAGACGGCCGAGGGTATCGACCCGTCCGCTCCTTCGACACCGCTCCCCTCGCCGTCCGGAGATCTTCCACCGCCGCCACCGCCGCCCCCTTCGTACCGGTTGGTGCCCGCCGCAAACCTGCGGGTGCCCGCCGAAGGCGCAACCGGCCGACCTGATCCCCGAAGCGATGGTGACGTCGAAAGCGGCAGTGCCACGGACGGCATGAGCACCCTGCCACGTCTTTCGAGGTCCGAGCTCCGCTCGATCAGGATGAGGGACCGGGATCGGAGCGAGAAGGTGCTCCGCATTCTCCTTTCGGGATGTGTGGTCCTGGCCGTCCTGGTGGGGCTGCTCGTCGCCGTGGACCTAGGGTCGTCCGATCCTGGAGGTCTGCCTCTTCCGGCGCCGAACACCTCGTTGGCCCAACGAGTCGATCCTTCGACAGTGATCGCCGACCCCATGATCCTGGACGGCAGCACCGTCGACTACATGTACGCCAGTCAGAACGGGGACGCCCCACCCCACATCCCGGTTCGCACGTTCACGACGTTGGGGACCTGGGGCCCGCCCATCGATGCCATGCCGACGCAGCCGGCATGGGCGGGACCGTGGCTGTGGAACCCTGACGTCCGCTACGTCCAGGGCCGCTACGTCATGTGGTTCACCGGAGCTGAGCTTGGAGTGGCGCTCCCGCGCACCGGCGCCATGCCCCGGTGTCTTGGGTGGGCCACGTCGAAGTCGCCGCTCGGGCCGTTCATCCCGTCACCGAAGCCGGCCGTGTGCCAGTTCAGCCAATTCGGGTCGATCGATCCCCGCACGCTGGTCACCCCGGGGGGCCAGGAGTGGCTGTACTGGAAGTCCGACGACAATGCCGTGCTGTCCGAGGGCAAGCCGACCATCATCTGGGCCCAGCGTCTGGCGGCGAACGGCATCACGCTCCTGGGGAAGCCGATCGACCTGATGTCGAACAGCAGGCAGTGGGAGGGTCACATCGTCGAATCTCCCCAGATGGTGGAAGCAGGTGGGCACTACTACATGTTCTTCTCGGGGAACACGTCGGGCTCCACGTTGAACGGGATCGGACTGGCCGACTGCGCCGGTCCGGCAGGACCTTGTGACAATTCGTCGAACGGCCCCTGGCTGGGATCGAACATGCTGAGCCAGGGGCTCGGAGAGGAGTCGCTGTTCACCCAGAATGGGAAAACGTGGCTCCTCTACTCTCCGACCGGCATGGCACAGACGCTGGCCGTGGCCCTCGTGGTGTTCGGGCCCAATGGCCCGTACGTGGCCCAGTTCAATCATCTCCCCTCCGTCGGCTGACGAACAGATCGCGGCGGAGCTTCGGCAGAAGGCTCTGTGAATTGGTCCGGGCGTCAGGGGTGGACGCGGCGGATGCGGCGCCCCGTGGCAGTGTCGATCGCCACCCTTCCCACGTGGTGTCGATCGCTTCCGGCCCACGGTTCGACGTGTGCATCTTCCACCAGCGTGAGCTCGTCGGCATCGGTGACGAGCGCAGAGGCTCCGGTCACGAGCACGCTCCACCCTTCTCCGAGCACTTCGTCGAGGTGGTCAACTTCGACGCTCAACAGCGACGCGCTACGAAGAGCGTTGGCGATGGATCCGTCGGCCGTCTTGAAGTAGACGAAATTGTCGACGAGGGCGAAGTTCACCGGCAGTGCCACCGGCCCTCGGGGATCATCGAACACGACCCGTCCCACTCCGCCGCGGGCGAGCTTCTCGAGGCACTCATCACGGCTCAGGGGCTCGAGGACGGGTTTCCCGCTGGGAGAACGGGCCCCCGGTGGACTCTCGAATCCACCCCCCCGAAGCCATGTCACCGACGTCTCGAGCACCACGGCCAACCGAGCGCAGGCCGCGGGGCTCGGTCGAGCACTGGCCTCCTCCTCGACGTGGCGCAGGTAGCCGGAGTCCATTCCGGCCTCTCGGGCCACTTCGTCACGTGAGAGGCCCAGCTCATGACGCCTTTCGATGAGACGTCTCCCCAGGTCCCCAGGATCGTGGACAGAAGATGGTGTGGAGACCTGGCTCATGGGGCGTTCCTTTCCGTTTCGTCACCCCTCACCGTAGCGACTCACCTGTGGGCGAGCCTTTCGGATATCCGATGGGCCAGGTCCGGAGGGACCACGCTGTCGGGATCGTGAAGGCGACCCAGGCCCTCTTGGACCCCGACCAGGGCGGTGTAGAGCGGGGGACACGTGGCGCATCCCTTCAGATGCTCCTCCAGGAGCGCTTCTTCGCGGGGCGCGAGATCGTTGTCGATGTAGGCGGACACATTGCGGCGGGCCTCCACACAGCTCAGGACCACACCGCGATTGGCCTTCTGGCGGTCCGCCCTTTGGGCCAAGATGGACACGAGCATGGCCCGCCCCCTCCGCAGCCTCTGCTTCGTCGCGGCGAGCCCGATACCGAGCAGGTCGGCGATCTCCGGTGCGGTCCACCTCTCGGCATCGTGCAGTACGACGACAGCACGGTAGGTGAAAGGAAGGTGCAGCAGGGCATCGTGGACCTCGTCCCTTACCTCTGCGACCTCTGCGGCTTTCGCCGGGTCCACGCTGTAGTGCGGATCGCGCCACAGCTCATTCACATCCTGGACGGTCATTTCGTGTGCGAGGTGCCGTGCCCGATCGATGGCCAAGTGGTGGAGGATGCGGTGGAGCCAGGTTCGGAGGGATGACTCGTGGCGGAACTGATGCCGTCGCTCGAGCGCCCGAACCATCGTGTCGTTGACCAAGTCCTGGGCCATCTGATCATCGCCCACCAGCGAGAGCGCATACCGGTAGAGGCCCGGAGCTTCGGCAGCGACCTGCTCGGCGAACGGAGGTTCCGGACCATCCGCCCCCGCGCCTTCGGACCCTTTCGCCGTCACGCCCGCCTCGCCCGCTGGAACCGTGTGGGTGGGCCTTGCGGGCTGACCCAGGTTCTCGGGGGGCGAACTGTTACTGGGCACGTTCCTTAGTCTGCCAGCGGGGGAGGTCCGGCCGCCCGGGTGACCCAACTTCGGTCCAACACCGGCCGGCCGGGGACTCCCTCACCCTCTCAGGCAGCCTGATGGGTGCCGATCACCCCGCCATCACGCCGGTCGTCATGCTGTCGCGGAAGCGTGTCGATGTGCGCCACGCTGTAGGCTGGGCAGTAGGCGCTCGTCCCGGTGAGCAGCATGATCGCGGCCACCACCAGGAGCACGATGCCCCAGCCGGTCGTGAACCCGAGCACTCCGCTCCCGGCGATGGCCCCGGCGGCGAGTAGGACACGTACCGCCCGATCCAGATTTCCCACGGTCTTCTTCATCGTGCTCATCTCCTTGTCCTTCTGCGTTTGCCTGGTCGGCCCGGTGGTCGACCCATACACCACAGACGCACGAGGGAGCGGATTCGATACATGTACGGGTCAGGTCCAAACATCGGGCCTCGATCGGGTGGAGACGCCGCCAGATCCTGCCCCGTCATCGGAATACCCCATGGGGTATAGGTGTTGAACGTGGTGCACTCGGGAAGCCCGGTGAAGCGCAGAGCGACGCGGGACCCAGGAAACGGATGGACCCGGAGAACGGGAACGACAATTGATCAAGGAGAAGAAAATGGCCACGATTACCGGGACTGCGGAGAACTTCGACGAGCTCGTGTCGTCCGAAGGAATAGTGCTCGTGGACTTCTGGGCGTCGTGGTGCGGGCCGTGCCGCTCGTTCGCACCGGTGTTCGAGAGCTCGTCGGAGACGCACCAGGACGCGAAGTTCGTGAAGGTCGATACCGAGGCCCAGCGGGACCTGGCGGGCTCGATCGGGATCATGTCGATCCCGACCCTCATGATCTTCCGCGACCAGGTCCTCCTCTACGCTCGCCCGGGAGCGCTCCCGGCGGCGGCCCTCGAAGACCTGATCTCTCAAGTGAGAGCACTCGACATGGACGAGGTGCGTCGCCGAGTCGAGGAGTCCGACAGCCAGTCCGGAGGCAGCCCGTCAGTCGAAGGTCAGTCCGGCGGCAGTCAGGTGGCTGGAGCCGCAGTCAGCCGGTGACCACAGCGCGCCTGGTCGCCAGGACCAGCGTGTCGACAGCTGAGGGTGCCTCGTCGGGTTGAGTCGCGTCGCCGGCGCCGAGCACCCTCACCACGTGCTCGGCCCTCTCGACGTCGAGATCAGGGATCCATGAGCGGACGTCCTCGGGCTCGTAGAGCACGGCGGGATCCTGGGGCCCACCGGTCCCTTCGGTGAGGTTCCGGCGAGCGTGTCCGACTACCAGAAGGTGACCACCCGGAGCGAGGGCATCCACCCCGTGCCTGCACACCCGTTCGAGATCGGTCGCCGGAAGGTGGACGTACGACATCACCACCAGGTCGAAGGCGGCCGCCGGCGGTGACCACTCGACCACGTCGGCGCAGGTCCACTGTACGAGATCACCGCCTCCGAGGTGACGGGCCTTCTCGATGGCCACTGACGAGAAGTCGACGGCCGTCACGTCCCATCCCTGGGTCGCCAGCCACCGGGCGTTGCGTCCTTCACCACACGCCAGGTCCAGTGCCCTCCCTGGTGAGAGCTCGGCGGCAACCTCGGCGACGAAGATGTTCGGGTCGGCTGACCAGACGAGCTCGGTTGCCCGGTACCGCTCGTCCCATCCCGAGGCGTCCACGGCTACGTGTCTACTCCACCCGGGACCTCGGCGGCGACTTGACTGCCCCCGCCCGACGAGCCCCCGCCCGACGAGCCCCCGCCCGACGAGCCCGCCTGCGAGCGGTTCCAATCCCGCCAGATGAGCCGGTGCACCGGCACGAGCCTGGGCACGTCACGGAGACCCGGTATGAACGGCACGGCCAGGAGGAGCAGGGTGGCCACCCCGGTCAGGTAGATGGCGATGAGGTCCACGTTGGACGATGTCCGGAACCCGGGCACCTGGTACCACAGCGTGTAGAGCCACAACCACGGCTGGCCGGGGTAGCTCCCGGTCTCGTTCATCACCCCCCACTGGGTGCCGGAGAGGTGCTGTGCGGTGGCCAGCGAGGAGAAGTAGTTCCCGTCCTCCAAGAAGAGCAGCGGCTTGGTGAAGTTCGTCCCGTAGAAGGGGTGCTGGGCCAGGAGGTCGGCGTCGAGGGCCCCGGAGCGGGCCAGCGTCAGCTCCGACGCCACCAGCACCGGGACCGGACCGTCCGGGGCCGGTGGCACCGACGGCACGCCACCATGGAACGTCACCTTGTCGACGGCCTTCAGGTAGGCGTTGGCCCACGCCTTCTGCTGGCCGCTGGACGCCGCCTGGTACCGGGAGAGGGCCCGGTGGACCGCGGGGTCGGTGGGAGAGAGCTTGCTCAGGGGGAGTAGGACGAATGTCTCGGCAGCGTCGACCGGCTCGCGCACGCCGGCCAGCAACTGCCACGAGACGCCGATGCGCTGTACGTATGTCGACCCGTGATTGTACGGGGGGCCGTACCTGGCGGTCTCGCTGGTCCCCGCCAGCTCCGACGCGGCCGTGGCCATGAAGTCGGCGGGGGCCACCCGGGACCAGCTCGCCACCGTCACCGGGGGGGCGTCGGGGGACGACAGCAGGCTGGCCAGGAGGACGACCAGCACCAGGGCCACCACCGAGGCCATGGTGGCTTCCTTCAAGATGTCGTAGCGACGGGTCTGGCCGGTCCAGTCGGCAGCGTCAGCCGTTGCCGCGGCACGGCGGGCCGACCGACCGCGCGCCCGGCGGACGGGAAGGGGGTGGGACACACCGCGGACGCGCACCATGAGCACGTGGGCGCCGACCAGGGCCACGAGAATGATGGGGATGAGGACGACGTGCCACAAGAGCATCTGGCCGAAGTTCATGAGATTGAAGAAGGCGCCGAGGCCGGTGGCGTTGACCGCGTCCTTCCCGTTGGTGGAGATCCACTGGGAGTCGAAGTTCTGCTGGGACAGGTAGCCGGTGAAGCACTCGACCACCGACGCCACGAATGCCACCACTCCGGTCACCCAGGTGAGCGCCCTCCGTCCCCGCCACGCGGCCATCCAGAACTTCCCCCACAGGTGGATCACCATGAAGGCCATGAACAGCTCGACGCTCCACAGGTGGAGGCTGTTGAAGAAGTGCCCCACCGAGTCGGTGTGCCACCAGTCGGTCCCGCCGAGGGCGATGACCATCCCCGAGACGATGGCCATCCCGAGTGCGGCAAGCGTGGCGACGCCGAACACGTAGACCCACGACGCCACGTACGCCGGCTGGCTGTCGGGCAGGAGCTTCCCCGGCGGGAGGGTGGCCAGCGCCCTCCGACGGACCCGGGCCGTCCACATGCGCGACGTGTCGTCGTCGACGGGAGCGGCCGCATGGCCAGGCGTGTCGCCACCGCTCGGCACGTCTCCGACAGGGTCCGGGCCACCGGCCGGTCCGGTCCCTTCCGACCGGTGCGCCGCGTGCTTGCGTCCCGGGAAGGGGATCGTCAGCGCCAACCCGAAGATGACCACCATGACGGCGATGAGCACCAGGTTCGCCACCGAGACGGTGAA
>JAJYWF010000021.1:0-14051 GCA_021791635.1 Actinomycetes bacterium | reverse complement strand
AGTGCAGGTACCGGCCCGGCTGGTCGAGGTTCACCACCGTGGCCGGGTTGAGCATGAGGGCGTTTGGCATCTCCCATTCATAGATCAACCTACGGCGCTGGTGCAGGGCCTTTCGTCCCTACCTGCCACCGGGGCGGGGAGCCAAGGGCTATACATCTGGGCATCGAGAGACCGGGACGGGAGGATCGAGCGGTGGCGCAGCGGACCATTGCCCTGAGCGGAGAGCTGGGGAGCGGGAAGAGCTCGGTGGCCGAGCGCCTGGCCGCCACCCTCGGCGCCCGTCGGATCAGCACCGGCGCCGCCCAGCGCCAGATCGCCGAGCAACGCGGCATCTCTACCCTCGAGCTCAACCGGCTGGCCGAGACCGATCCGGGAATCGATGCGGAGATCGACTCCGTCTTTCGAACCCTGGCCTCGGCGCGGGAGGCTCTCGTCGTCGACTCCCGGCTGGCCTGGCACTTCCTTCCCGACGCGTACAAGGTCCACCTGGTTGTGGACCCCGAAGAAGGTGCCCGGCGCGTCCTCGGGCGCCGGGGATCGGCGGCCGAGCACTACGCCACGGTGGACGAGGCGCTGGAGCGCACTGCCGACCGGGCCGAGAGCGAGCAGCGCCGCTTCTTGGACCTCTACGGCGTCGACATCTTCCGGCTGCGCAACTACGACCTGGTGGTCGACACCAGTGAGGCGCCGCCCGACGACGTGGCCGCCGGGATCCTCGACGCGATGGCCGGGCGCGTCGGCGGCTTCACCCCTCCGGTGCTGCTCGTCGCCCCCTCCCGAGTCGTCCCGCCCGACGGGTCGGATGGGAGTGTGCCTGCACCCGGGCCGGCACCCGGTGGTCGTGCAGCCACCGCTCGGGCACCCTGGCGTCTCGGCTACCTCCGCCCGCGGTTCTACGACTTGGGCGACGGAGCCGGTCCCCTCCACGCCGGTGGGGACCCAGGCTCGCTCGCTCCGGCCGAGCTCGTCGTCGAGGACGGCGAGGTCCTGGAAGGGGAGCCGACGCTCCGGCGCCGGTGGGAGTCGATCAGGGACCGACTCGCCGGACCCTGAGCTGCCACCCTCGGATCGGGCGTTGCCCGGGGAGATCGGGAGCCTGTGAGCCCGGGCCCTCGGTTCAGCGAGCCGAGATGTACTCGACCAGGATCCGATGGTCGGCCTCGAGATCGTCGATCCTGCTCTTCACGACGTCGCCGATGCTGACCAGGCCCCGAAGCTCACCGTCGGCCACGATCGGGACGTGGCGCACCCGGTGGTTGGTCATCGTGGCCATCACCTGCTCGGGGGCGTCGTCGGGGCCACACGTGTGCACCGGCGTGGACATGATGGACCGCACAGTGGACTCGAGAAGCCCGGTGCCTTGCCGGTCGAGGCGCCGAACGATGTCCCGCTCGGAGACGACGCCGTCGATCCGGACCCCGTCGGGCGAGACCACCAGTGCGCCGATGTCGTGCCGGGCGAGCTCGGCCAACGCCTGGCGGACGGTGGCTCCCGCCGGAATGGTGACTACGGCACTTCCTTTGGTCGCCAAGATGTCGCCTATGCGCATCTGCCCACCTCCTTCTCACCGGGTCCGCCGGACGCGTCCGCCGGTGAGCCGACCCGGGAGCCGGCCCTGGGTCAAGTGTACGACGGCACCGCCGATCTGCATAGGGGTGGGCGACGACCTCCCACGGGGGTCTCTCAGCCGAGATCGGTTCCGGGTCCCCGGCGTTGCCCGTTGGGCGGACCGGCGGAGCAGTCCCGGTTCAGGGGCCAGGGCGGAGGGGGCACGTTCGACCACTCGCCCCGCCCGTCGGGATGGATGACGAGGACCGACCCGTCGGCCTGGGCCAGCGGGGTCATGACCGGACGGTGCCCGACCGGGTTCGTCGCGACCTGGTTCGTCGGGACCGGGTTCGTCGCGACCGGGTTCGTCGGGACCGGGTTCGTCGGGACCGGGTTCGTCGCGACCTGGTTGGAGGCGGCGGGCCGGTGGACCCCGTGGCGGGCTTCGGGTCCGGTGGGACCGGACCGTGCCGCGCCGACGAGGTCGCCACCCACCGACCCACCGCCCACCGGCCCGCCACCGGTCGTGCCGGCGCACTCCGACCCCGTTCCCAGAGTCGTGGCGCCCGGGCCCGGCCACGCGACGGCCACCCGACCGTCACCCGGCCGTCCGGCAGCGGGTCGACCTCCTGTCTCGGAGTGCCCTGAGGGGACGGGCGTCCCCTCCCACCCGACCGACTCGGCCATCTCGTCCATGCCGATGGGCCCCTCAGCTCGGCCGGCGAGGAACTGGCGGATGATCGGGTCCTCGGACGAGCACATCTGCTCCTTTGTGGCGAACTTCACCAGCCGGGATCGGAACAGCACCCCCATGAAGTCCGCCGTCCTCATCACCGAGGCGATGTTGTGGGTGATGACGAAGAACGTGGCGCCGGTCTCTCGTTGGGCCGTGACCACCAGGTCGTCGAGATAGGCGACCCGGACCGGGTCCAGCCCCGAGTCCGGCTCGTCGAACAGGACGATCTCAGGCTCGGTCACCATGGCCCGGGCCAGCCCGGCCCGCTTCTTCATGCCGCCCGACACCTCGCCCGGGAGCTTCTTCAAGTGGTCGAGCAACCCCACCAGCTCGGCGTTGCGGAGCACGATCTCCCTGATCTCCCGTTCGTTCTTGCGGGTGTGCTCCCTCAGCGGGAAGGCGATGTTGTCGTAGAGGGTCATCGAGCCGAACAGCGCCCCATCCTGGAACAGCACCCCGAACTTCCGACGGATCTCGTAGAGCTTGCGCTCCCGAAGTCCCACGATCTGCTGGCCGTCCACCCAGATCTCGCCCCGGTCCGGTTGGAGGAGCCCGAGGATGTTCTTCAACAGGACCGACTTGCCGGTGCCCGACGGCCCCAGGATGGAGGTGATCCTCCCCTTGGGGATGTCGAAGGTGATGTCTTCGAGCACCGTGTGGGTACCGAAGGTCTTGGTCACGCCCCGGAGCGAGATGATGGGCTCGCCGGGGGCCACCCAGTCTCTCGTACGGCCGGCCTCGTCGCCACGGGCCGCCAGCGACGACCTACCGCTCGACCCCTCCATCCCACTCGGCATCGCTCCGACCTCCCCTCCCGACGGCTCTGGACCACAGCGGGCCTCTGCCGACCCTCTTTGCGAGAGGAACGTGGATCGCGGGCCTTCCTTACGGTGCCGGCGGGCGATCGCCGGCGACGTGGAGGAATTCGTCGGGGAAGACCGTGAGGAGAACCGTCCTCCTGCGTTCCTCTGGCAGGGAAGGCGCCGGAGAGCGCCTACGGAGGAGAGGCAGGGGAGTCCCCGATGCACGGTACGACTCTGGAGTCCACGGAGCACGAGACGGGCGGCGGCCCCTCTCCGATCCGGGTGATGCCCGCCCGTCGACCTGTCGCGGTGCGACCCGACGGCAAGGTGGTGACCGCCGTCCGCGAGACCGGCCGCATGTTCGCGCTGGCCCTCGAGTCCCTCCGCCAGCTGTTCATCAGGGGGTTGCCGGTCGGCGAGTTCTTCGACCAATGCTGGTTCCTGGCCCGGGTCACCACGCTCCCGCTGATCCTGGTGTCCATCCCGTTCGGCATGGTGATCGCCCTGGAGGTGGGATCGCTGCTCGAGCAGATCGGGGCCCAGTCCCAGCTCGGAGCGGCCATGGTGCTCGCCGTGGTGCGTGAGCAGGCCCCGGTGGCCACCGCCCTCCTGATCGCCGGGGCCGGGGGGTCCGCCATGTGCGCCGATCTCGGTTCCCGTCGGATCCGTGACGAGATCTCGGCCATGGAAGTCATGGGCGTGAACCCGTTGCATCGCCTGGTGCTGCCCCGCCTGCTGGCGGCCACCCTGGTCGCCTTCCTCCTCGACGCCGTGGTGAGCGTCGCCGGAATCCTCGGCGGCCTGTACTTCGGTGTCCACGCCGTCCACGTCACCCAGAGCAGCTTCTTCGCCACCTTCTCCGAGCTCAGCCAGCTCGCCGATCTGGGCATCGCCCTGTTCAAGGCCGCCGTGTTCGGCTTCTTGGCCGCCATGGTCGCCTGCTACAAGGGCCTCTACGCCAAGGGAGGCCCCAAAGGTGTGGGCGACGCCGTGAACCAAGCGGTGGTGGTGACCTTCATCCTGGCGTTCTTCGTGAACTTCATCCTCACGATCTTCTACTTCAATTTCATCCCGCAGAAGAGCATCTGACGTGATCACCGCAACCGTCCCCCGGCTCCTCGACGATCTCTACACCCAGCTCCGGTTCTACGTGAGGATCCTGCGGTCCCTCCCGAAGGCCCTGCGCTATCCCAAAGAGATCGGCATCCTCATGTCGGACATCGCCATCGGGCCCGGGGCCCTTGTGGTCGGGGGCGGGATGTTCTTCGTGGTCATGAGCATCGCCTTCTTCACCGGTACCGAAGTGGGCCTCGAAGGGTTCACGGGGCTCTCGCAGATCGGTGCCCAGGCGTTCACCGGGGTCATCTCGTCACTCGCCAACACCCGTGAGATCACGCCGTTGGTGGCCGGGGTGGCGCTGGCGGCTCAGGTCGGGGCCGGCTTCACCGCCCAGCTCGGCGCCATGCGGATCTCCGAGGAGATCGACGCTCTGGAGGTTATGGGCGTGAACAGCGTCGTGTACCTCGTGGCCACCCGGGTCTGGGCCGCCCTGGTCACCATGGTCCCGCTGTACCTGGCGGCACTGTTCTCCAGCTACGTGGCCACCGAGCTCATCGTGACCCGGTTCTTCGGGCTGTCTCCGGGCACCTACCAGCACTACTTCCAGCTCTTCCTCCCTCCGATCGACATCTTCTACTCGTTCGTGAAAGCGATGGTCTTCGCCGTGGTGGTGACCCTCATCCACTGCTACTACGGCTACAACGCCACCGGCGGCCCGGCCGGGGTGGGGGTCGCCGCCGGGCGGGCGATCCGGCTCTCGATCATCGTCATCGTCCTGCTGAACCTCCTCATGTCGCTGGTCCTGTTCGGTGGCGTGAACTTCACGGCCAGGCTGGTCGGGTAGGGGGCGGGCACGATGAGGCGCTTCCTCCGCTCACTCGTGGCGCTGGCCGTACTGGCGATCGCCGGCACCGGTGCGGTGGTGTTGGTGAGGCTGTCCAACGGCGACTACTCGGGCGACTACACCCTGAGCGGCGTGTTCCCCCGTGCCGGCGAGGGGCTGCAGTCCGGGTCCGAGGTGGTGTTCCGGGGGGTGCAGGTGGGCCGGGTGGCCACGATCGCCCTCGACGGGACCCGGGCGAAGATCACCGTCCTCATGGATCCGAGCTTCCGGGTGCCGGCCGACGCCGTGGCCACCGTCGAGCCGGTCAATCTCTTCGGCGCCGAACAGGTGACACTCTCCACCCCCGGGGGCGGCCAGCCCGGGGGAGTCGAGACCGACGCCGGGCCCTACCTCGCCCCCGGGGGAGAGTTCACCCACACGGCCAGTTCGGACCAGCTCGGCGACCTGTTCGCCGCCGCCGCGCCCCTCCTCGACCAGGTCAACACCGAGAACCTGGCTTCGGTGATCTCCGACGTCGCCCAGGCCTCCGACGGCGAGGGTCCCCGCATCTCCAAGGCCATCGGTGCCGGCGCCCAGCTGGCCGGCTACCTGGACCAGAGCCTGCAGGCCCAGCTCGCGGCCTTGGACTCGTTCAGCAGGTTCACGGCGGCGATCGCCCCTGACGGCACAGCCCTCAACGGTCTGTCGGCCCAGGAGAACCTGGCTCTGCCCACCTTCAACGCCGACGTGGCCGACTACCAGCGCCTGCTGGACAACCTCACGTCGTTCTCCGACGAGCTGGCTCGTCTGCTCACCGACTACCACCCCGACATCGCCACCCTGCTCACCCAGGGCGCCAACGTCGCCCGGGTGCTGACCGCCGAGCAGACACAGGTGGGACAGGTCGTCCGGGGGGCCTACGAGTACGCCTACAAAGTCTCCAAGGGGGGCGGCTCGGCCACCCTGCCCGATGGCAGCAAGTTCGCCTACTTCAACTCCTTCATCCTCTTCGGCGACGTGAACACGCTGGTCTGCGATCTCCTGGCCCCCCCTGAACCGAACATGGCCTACCTGGAGCCGCTCCAGCAGGCGCTGGCCGGTGCCGGTACGCCGTTCAATTGCCAGAGCCAGTTGGCGGCGTTCGACGCCGCCCAGGGGCAGTCGAGCACCACCGCTTCGACCCCGACAAGCACGACCCCGAGCACCGCCACCCCGAGCACCGCCACCCCGAGCACCCCGTCAGGCCCTGTTGCCGTCCCCGCCACCGCCCAGACATTGGCCAACCAGATCTACGCCATCCTGGGGCACCCTTCCTCCACATCGGGACAGTCGGTGGGGCAGTACGTGCACTCGCTCCTCGGGGGTGGGACATGAAGACCCTCCGTCGTCTCCGCCATCTCCCCCGGGCGGCGATCAAGTTCGCCGTCTTCGCCGCCGTGTGCCTGGTCCTGCTGGTGGCTCTGGCCGTGAAGATCGGGAACATTTCGCTGTTCTCCACCCGGCAGACCTACTACGCCCAGCTGGCCGACGTGACCGGCCTGACGCCGGGGGACCAGGTCGACATCGCCGGGGTCGAAGTGGGCCAGGTGTCAGGGATCGCCGTCCAGCGGACACACGCGCTCGTCACCATGAGCGTCAACGCGAACGTGACCCTCCATGAGGGAACCGACGTCGGGCTCCGCTGGTACAACGTCCTCGGCCAGAAGCAGGTGTACCTCTACCCCGACCACCAAGGGAAGTTGCTGAGAGCAGGGGCGACGCTCCCATTGAGCCACGACGTGTCCGACGCCAGTGTGGACGCCTTCTTGAACTCCATCGGGCCCTTCTTGAGTGCCATCAACCCGAGCGAGGCGAACGCCTTCGTGGAGAACGTGTCCGGGGCTCTCGAAGGCGACACGGCCGAGATCGACCAGCTCATCAACAACGGCGCCACGATCTCCGAGACCGTCGGCGCCCTCGACAGCCAGGTGGGGGCGGTCATCGACAGCCTGGACCGGGTCCTCACGGCGATCGCGTCGCGCAGCACAGACGTGACGTCGCTGGTGACGAACCTCCAGACCGTCTCCCAGTCCCTGGCCTCGCGCAACGACGTCCTGGACCAGGTGGTGGTGAACCTCTCACAGGTGACGGGGGATCTGGCGAACCTCATCGGGCAGAACCGCTCCACAATCGACTCCAGTATCACCAGCCTTCAGACAGTCACCAAGACGATCGCCGACCACCAGCAGGAGCTGGCCAAGACGCTCGAGACTCTCGGATCCGGGCTGGCCCCCTACGCCGAGATCTCCTCCTACGGCCAGTGGTTCCAAGTGCAGACCGTCTACACCTGCCTCGCCAACCAGACGGCGTGCACCTACTACGAACCCCTCACACCCCCTGCGGGGTCGGGTCCGGGGGGCAGCCCACCGCTGTCGGGCCCCGCTCTGCCTGGTGGCACCTCGCTCCCCTCGGGTGGTCTCGGGACCAGCACACCCGGATCGGCGCCCGGCGGGAGCATCCCGTCCATTCTGAATGCCGTCGGGGGTGCAGGATGAAGGCCTTCACCGAGCGCAGTCCCAAGGTCATCGGTCTCGTGGCTCTCGCGACGATGGCGGTGATCGTCCTCGGAGTCATCGTGTTGAACCGGAGCTTCTTCTCCTCGGGGTACGAAGTGTCGGCCCGGTTCCCCGATGCCGCCGGGGTGACCAAGGGCACCCAGGTCCTGGTCGCCGGCGTACCGGTGGGCTCGGTCCAGTCCGTGACCATCGACGGGAACGCAGTGGACGTCACCATGTCGGTCGACCACGGCGTGGAACTGCCCCGACACACCGCCGCCGCCGTCAAAGTGGAGACCCTCCTCGGCGTGGTGGACGTCACCCTCCAGCCGGTGAGCGGGTGGACAGCTCCTCTCAAGTCCGGCGCGTACCTCACCGACACGTCGGTCCCCACCGAGTTCTACCAGCTCCAGAACACCGCCGGGAAGCTCCTCCAGCAGACCAACGCCCAGGCGCTGAACGGCGTCATCGAGTCCCTGGCGGCCATCACCAAGGGCAAGCAGCAGCAGGTGGCCGAGATCATCTCGGGACTGGGGAAGCTCACCACGACGGTGAACGACCGCAGCGGAGAGGTCGGGCAGCTCATCGCCTCCGCCAACACCCTGTCTTCGGCACTGGCCTCGCGCGACGCCCAACTGACCTCGGTCATCGACAACTTGAACGTGGTGGTCACAGGTCTGGCCTCCCATAGCTCCAGCCTGGCCAGCCTCATCGACAACGTCGAGGCCGCCGCCACCCAGACCAACAGCCTGGTGTCCCAGGAGAAGCCACAGCTCGACCAGCTCCTCACACAGCTGCACGCCAGCCTGGGGGTGGTCGGGGCCCACCAGGAGGACCTGGCCCAAGTGGTGTCCTACCTCAGCGCGGCGGTGAAGGGATTCGCCTCGGTGGGATACTCGGGACCGAACGACACCCCGAACTCGTGGGCCAACATCTACGACAACCTGGTGACGTCTGCCGGCGCCTACGGCGTGCTCGGCCCGTGCGGGGCGCTGGACCAGGCTCTCGACGCGGTCCTCGGCCCCACACCGCTGGCCTGCAACCGCCAGACCGGCCCGCTCCCGGGCTCCACCCCGTCCAACCTCAGCCCCAGTCCCGCGGTCGACCCTTCGGGCTCGGGTGCGCAGGGCTCGGGCGGCTCGGAATCTGGTGCGCAGGGCTCGGGCTCGGGCGGGTCGGGCTCGGGAGGGCCCGCCACAGTGGCCTTGAACGCTCCTGACTCGGGGATCAGCGGGCTGTCCGAGCTCCTCGCCCCGCTGACCGGAGGTGGCAAGTAGATGGCTGGCTTCCGATGGGTACGCCTCGTCCTGGTGGCCGTCGTCGTGGCCGGTGCCACCACCTTGGGCGTTGCCTTGGCGTCGTCCTCCCCGTCCACGTACCCCGTGTCGGCCGTGTTCTCCCGAGCTCCCGGCCTCTACCCGGGTGCTGCGGTCGAAGTGCTGGGTGTGAGGGTGGGCACTGTCGTCGCCGTGCACAACGTCGGCGACCAGGTCCGCGTCACCATGGAGGTCGATCGGGGCCGGCCGGTCCCGGCGTCGGCGTCGGCGTCGCTGGTGGCGCCCGAGCTACTGGGCACACCCGACATCGAGCTGGAGCCCGGCTACACGGGGGGACCGACCCTCCGCCCGGGATCGACGATTCCCGAGGCCCGTACCTCCGTACCGGTGTCCACCAACGAGTTGCTGAAGTCGCTGCAGAAGACGTTGAGCTCCCTCAACCCCCACGCCGTGGGAGATCTGGTCACGAACCTGGCTCAGGACCTCGACGGTCAGGCCCAGGGTCTGAAGCAGCTCATCGCTGGGGCGGCCGGGACGATTCAGCTCCTAGCCAACAAGGAAGACGGGCTGGGCCAGCTGAGTGGCACCCTGGCCCAGCTCACCGGGTCCCTCGACTCACGGACGGCGGAGATCAGCCACCTCATCACCGAGTACGACACGGTCTCGAGCGTGATCGCCGGCCACAGCAGCCAGCTCACAGGCGCCATCACCGAGCTGTCGGGGGCCAGCACGCAGTTGGTGCAGTTGCTCACGCCGAACCTGGCCCCTCTGGAGCAGGACGTGGGAACGGTGACGACGGTCGGGCGGACGCTCGACCGGAACCTGGGCTCCATCGACCAGACCCTCACATCGGCCACCGCGCTGTTCGCCGCCGCCCAGCGGGCCTACACACCGACACACGAGTGGTTGAACTTGAACCTCCAGACGCCGACCGGCGTGACTGGGGCCTATGTGGTCGGTCTGGTCCGCGATCGCCTGGCCGGGGTCTGTCGAAGGATCGCCGCCAACCATTCCGCCGGGCTGACGGCCAGCGAGCTGCACACCCTGGCCACATGCGGCAATCCCGACTCAGGGTTCTTCGACCCGCTCCTGAGCCAGGTCCCGACCATCCTGAGCGACATCCAGAGCGGCGCGGTGCCCTCGGCCCCACCGAGCCCGGCCGCCTTGTTCCAGAAGGGGCTGTCCCAGATCCCCGGGCTCGCCACAGCCCCGGCGCCGGTGGCCCCGACGCCGGGTGCCGCCACGGCCCCGACAGCTTCGACCGGAGCGGCGTCAGGGAGCGGAGCGACGTCGGGGACCCCGTCGGGATCGGGAGGGAGTGCTCCGGGCTCGGGATCGAAGCCGTGCCTGGGAGGTCTCCTCGGTTCGATCCTCACGTGCTCGCCCACAGGGTCGTCGGGGTCGACGTCGAGCTCGACATCGGGGTCGTCGTCGACGAATTCGTCCCCGAACGGCCTGGGTGGCCTGCTCTCGTACCGCGCCAAGCTGGCGTCGTCCACCGGAGGGGTGGCAGGGACATCTCTCACCGCGGCATCGGCGACGGACCTCCCACCGCTTCCGGCGACAGCCCCCGGAGCCTCACCTCACGACCCGCACCGGGCACACCCGCACCGGGCCCACCCGCACCGGGCCCACCCGCACCGGGCCCACCCGCACCGGGCCCACCCGCACCGGGCCCACCCGCACCGGGCCCACCCGCACCGCTCACCGTCTCGGCGCTCGTCGGGAGGGGGGCGTCGATGAACGTCCGGCGTCGCCTGACCCTCCGGCGCACGGCCGGTGTCGTGGCCGTCGCGGTGCTGTCGCTGGCCCTCAGCAGCTGCGGCTCGGGAGGTCGATCGGGCCCGATCAGCGTCAGTGCGGTGTTCTCGGACGCCGGCAACCTGGTGACAGGAGCCCAGGTCCAGATGGCGGACGTCCCGATCGGGCACGTGAGCGCCGTCACCCTCGACGGTGACCGGGCTCGGGTGACGATGGTGCTGAACCCCGGCACCGAGGTACCCGGGAACGTGACCGCCAAGCTCGAACGGACGACGATCCTGGGCGAGCGCTTCGTCGAGCTCGCGCCGCCGCGTCACCCAGGCGCCCCCCTGGCCAACGGCGCGACCATCGGTCGCACGACGGTGGTGCCCACAGTCGAGCAGCTCGTGTCGGCCGGGGCCCAGGTGTTCGGCTCGGTGTCCACCTCGCAGCTGGCCGACATCATCGAAGCCGGTGGCCAGGGGTTCACCGGCCAGGCGGCATCCTTGCGCCAGCTCCTCAACTCTTTCTCGGCGGTGGCCGCCGGCTACGCGTCCCAGACCACACAGATCAGGACCGTGGTCACCAGCCTGGACCAGCTCGGGAGCTCCCTCGCCCCGACAACGGGTCCCGACGCCCAAGCCATCACCAATCTGTCCCAGACCGTGTCGGTACTGGCTCAGCAGTCGAGCCGGTTCGAGAACCTCCTCCAGTCGCTCGACGCCGTCTCGGCCCAGGGAAGCTCCATCATGACCACCTACGCCCCCCAGATCACCGCGCAGCTCCGGGCCCTGGCCGCGGTATCCGGCCAGCTGGCCCAGAACCAGCAGGACCTGGCCGGCCTGCTGACGTACCTTCCCCAGCACGACGCCGTGCTCTCTGAAGCAGCCCGTAACGACTACCTCCAGATATTCGAGAACATCATCGTCTGTGGCATTCCCGACGGAGGATCCAGCCCGGCCCCGGCGTTCACCTGCACACCCCACGGCGCGGCCGTTCCGGGCAGTTCGAGCGGCAAGGGGGCCGGATGAAGACCGGTCGGCTGGCCCTGAACCTCCTGGCCTTCCTGGCCGTCACCGTGGCGCTCATCGCCTATGGCGTGGTGGACCTCCTGGGGAACCCCCTGGCTTCCTCGGTCCACGTCTCGGCGGTGTTCCCTAACGCTTCGGGGCTCTTTCCCAATTTCTCGGTGGAGCTCGACGGGGTGGACGTGGGCACCGTGAGCGGGGTCCAGCTCACCGCCAACGGAGCCCGGGTGGACATGACCATCGACCACGGGGTGAAAGTCCCCGGCGACGTCGTCGCCGGGATCGACATCGCCAACGACCTCGGTGAGCAGGTCGTCGAGCTGACGCCGGGGAAGGATGCCGGCGCACCACCGCTTCGCAACGGTGCGGTCATCCCGGTCGTGGCGAGCAGCGTGCCGGCCCAGGTGGGCCAAGTGGTGGCGTCGGCGACGCGCCTGCTCGACGCCATTCCTGCCGGGGACCTGAACTCGCTCCTGTCCGACCTGGCCACGGCCTTGCAGAACCGTGCCGGGGACCTGCGGACCATCGTCTCGGCCGGCACCACGTTCTCCCAGGAGTTCCTCCAGTACCAGAGCCAGTTCAACGCCCTCTTGGCCAACGCCCCCCCGGTGCTCGACGCCGTGAGCGCCGTCGGGCCCGAGCTGCGCCAGTCCCTGGTGAACACCGAGTCGCTCCTTGCCGTGCTGGCGCAGCGCCGGTCCGACCTCTCGACGCTCCTGGCGCAGGGCTCGCAGGCCACCGGGCAGCTGGGGAGCCTGGTGAGCAGCCAGGCACCTGATCTGGGCTGCCTGTTCCACGACGTGGCCCAGCTCTCGACAAACCTGGCCCAGCCGGCGAACCTGGGCCACCTCGCCGAGACCCTCGCGACCAACCAGTCCTTCTTCGGGGCGGTCAGCGCGGTGGCAGTCCCAGGGGACGCCAAGGCGCTCTCCTCGTCCACGCCGGCCAATCCCGACCAGTACTTCCTGCGTACCCGGCTGCTGCTGCCGCCGGCTTCCCCGGCGGGTATCGCCTATCCCGCCCAGCAGGGGCTCCCGGCGGTGAAGCCCGGGGCCGGTTGCAGCACCGAGCTGGGTCAGGGCGTGGGTCCGGCCACCCAACCCGGGTTCACCCCGGCCGCCGGCGGGACCCTCAGCCCCCCGACCGCGGCTGAGGCCCAGGTGCGAGGCGGCGGTGACGGTTCCACACCGGTGTCGGCCGAGGACGCCGCGTACCGCGGCCCCGCACCGGCGGGCGATCCGCTTGGTCCCGTGTTGATCGGGGCCCTGCTCCTGCCGGCGTTCCTCCTGGCCTGGGGGATCCGGCCCTCTCGCCGTCGGAGCCGGCGCCGGGGCTGAGGACGCCGGCCCGGGCACTCCGCCCGGCCCGGGTCCCAGGCAAGGACCCGAGCCGACCGTGTGGTGGGGACCCGTGCACCGTTCCGATAGGTGAGGAAATCGAAAGCTCGAAAGGCTCGGGCTTCGAGGGGACGCCCGGCCGTTCCGGGCCGTACGGAGAGGAGGGGAGCCATGAGTGGTGGCGTGAAGGTGGTCGGAGCACCCGACAACGGCCAGCAGGTCACGGAGGACCAGGAGCTCGTACCGGAGGTTCCCGTCGACCACCCGACCGACCCGACCGACCAGGCCGGCCAGCCCGGTGGGTCCCCGCTGAGCCGGGTCCCCAAGGCGAGGGGCACGGATCACCGCCTCCGTCGAACGCTGGTCGCCGTCACGGTAGTGGCGCTGCTGGGTGTGGCCGGCACCATCGGGTTCGGCCTGGCCTGGTCGGCGCAGAGCTCCCGGAACCAGGCCGCGACCCAAGTGCGCCAGACGTCAAGCAGGTTCCTGACCGACCTCACGAACTTCGACGCCAAGACCGTCGACGCCGACTTCTCGGCGATCACGTCCATGGCCACCGGGACGTTCGCCGGTCAGGCCCGGACGTTCTTCAACTCGGCCATCCGCCAGGAGCTCGAGGATGCGCTGGCGTCGTCACGCGGGCAGATCCGCAGCCTCTACGTGGAGACAGTGACCGGGAACCGGGCGTCCACGTACGCCGTGGTGGACCAGCTCTACGCCAACAACAAGATCACCGCTCCCCAGTCCGACGTGCTCCGGGTCGTCGTGGACCTCACGGACACCGCGTCAGGCTGGAAGGTGTCCGACGTGACCGTGCTCCAGGGACCCACAAGCTCGGGCACCTCGACGGGCAGCCCGGCAGGCACCTCGACGGGCAGCCCGGCCGCGGCCGGATCCTCGGGCTCTTCGACGCCGGCCGGCTGATCCCCGCAGTCCGGTGAGCCTCACGCCGGGGCCATGCCCACGATGGGCTTGTTCAAGGTGATCGAGCCGGTGGACCCGTAGAACCGGGCCGCCCCGAAGCTGAAGATCCCCCCGTCGGAGGCCACCAGCCAGTAGCCCCCACCTGTCGGGGTGCCGGCCATGCCCACGATGGGCTTGTTCAAGGTGATCGAGCCGGTGGACCCGTAGAACCGGGCCGCCCCGAAGCTGAAGATCCCCCCGTC
>JAJYWF010000111.1 GCA_021791635.1 Actinomycetes bacterium | reverse complement strand
GGGCGTCGAAGGCGAAGATCCCCCCGTCAGTGCCCCGCCCCCCGAGACCGCCGGTGGCGTAGTCCTCGGCGATGCCCACCACCGGCTTGTTCAGGGGCTTGCCGCCCATCGACCCGTGGAAGACCGCGTTCCCGAAGGCGAAGATCCCCCCGTCAGCGGCGACGAGCCAGTAGCCCTGGCCGTTTGCCGTGGGAGCGATGTCGACCACCGGGGCGTTCAGGGGCTTGCCCCCCATGGACCCGAAGAATCCGGCGTTCCCGAAGGCGAAGGTGCCACCGTCGCCAGCCACCAGCCAGTAGCCCTGACCGCTGGGCGTGGAGACGATGTGGGCGATCGGGGCGTTCAGCTGGTGGCCGGCCATTGTGCCGTAGGCCACGGCGTTGCCGAAGGTGCTCACCCGACCTTGTGTGTTCACCAGCCAGTAGCCGCCCCCTGTCGGGGTGGCGGCCATCCCGACGAAGGAGGAGGGGACTCGGGAAAAGGTCTCAGTCTCTGTATTCGACGATGTCGTGAGGGTCAGCGTGGTGGCGGTGCACGAGTAGCTTGTCGACCCTGTACCTGTCGACGGTGTGAAGGAGAGCGGCTGGTTGTTGTAGGTGCCTGTCACCTTGTACCCCGAGGATGTGACATTGGAGTAGTTCAGCCGGCCGTTGCTGGTTGTGAACGTCGACACGATGACTCCGTGGGCGTGGATGACGATCGGCGATCCATTCAATGTCCCGACGTAGGGAGCCGAGTTTGTGTACCGCGAGGTCGACCCCGAACCTGTCGCCGTGATGTTCAAGGTGGCCCCTGTGCCCCCGGTCTGGTGGAACTTCGTCTTGGTACCCGTGGTGAATGTGGTGTAGGTCGCCATGACCGAGAAGCTGGTCAAGACCCACCCGCCCACCAGGCAGGGGTCGACGGCGTCGGCCCGGACCGACTGGGGGGCCGAGCGGGCGGCGTGGGTCGACACTGACCCGACGGAGCCGACAACACCGGCGGCGCCGGCCGCCTGGGCACCGGTCGCCTGAGCGCCGGCCACGGCGGCGAACCCGAGCGCCACCGCCAGGCTCGACGCACCGAGGAACCGCAGGGTGGCCTTCTGCACTGATGAGGTGTCCATAGTGCGAAATGGTAGGAGGGTCCCCGCTCGGGGTCAAACGGTTTTCCCCCTGGGGCTCGGAGACCCTTCCGACCGGGTGCCGGGTCAGCTCTCCGTGGGCCTCGGGTCGCGCCACATCGTCCAGACCGGAGGGCCACCGGCCAGCTTGACCTCGCCGGTCACCTCGAATCCGTGCCGGCGGTAGAAGGGGATGTTGCGCTCCTTGGAGGACTCCAGGTAGGCCCGGGTGCCGTCGAGGTCGCACCGTTCGAGCACCGGCTGGAGCAGAGCCGATCCCACCCCCTGACCCTGGCGGGACGGATCGGTGCCAAGGGTCGCCAGGTACCAATGCGGCTCCTTGGGGTGGATCGCTTCGATCTGAGCCAAGAACTTGAGCGAGCGCCCGAAGTTCCGACCGGCCACGTAGGGGACCACGGGCAGCACAGCCCACAGCTCCCGAAGCTTGGGCGGCATCGGCTTGCCCGGGGGCGCCCAGATGGCGGCCCCGGCATGGTCGTCGGTGGTGAACACCCCTCCGAAGGGGAGGAAGTCCTTCGTCATCTGGACGCGAAAGAACGTCCTCAGCCCCGCCGGCCTCCGGCGAGGTGACGGCATGAGAAAGTTCGACACCGGATCGTCGTCGAAGGCCCGGGCCAGCATGGTGCTGACGGAGTCGACGTCGGTGTCGCCGGCGCGGCGCACGTTGCCGACCTCCCCTCCGGCCTTCGCTCGCCCTATACCCTCCTCAGACGTTTGCGCTCCCAACGCTCTCCCTTTCGAGCTCGACCGACCGGCGCCGTGCGCGCCGGTACCCGTTCGACGCTATCTGCCACCGACGCCTCGGGGCACACACGACCGGCGCCGCGCTCAGTGGCAGGGAAGCTTGGAGTACCAGGCCGGCACCGTCGGAGGCGCTGAGCCGGGCCGTTCCCTCCTGGAAGCCAGATGAAGTTGTGGTACGCCATCACGGCCGCCACGGCGAAGGCCCGGATCCCGTCGAGCCCGGGCATGTAGCGAAGGTCGGGGCTCCCAGTCGTGGTGCTGCCGTTGGGCTCGATCGTCGACGACCAGGCTAAACGCCGGCCTGCTGCGGGGGTGGGCACGGTGCCGTCACCTCCTCCAGCCTGCACCCCGGCTCCGCGGGGCGCGGAGCGGGCTCGGGGATCGGGCGATAGGGTCGGCCCCGTCGGGTGCGGTGCCACCCCGTCTCAGCAGTCCCCGTGACCGTCGTCGTGCCGGGTGTCGGACCAGGCGACTTCCAGGGCGGGGAGCTCCGGGCATCGAGACGACCCCGCAGCCGGGACCCGGCCGCGGGACAACCATCGAGGAGGCCGGACGTCATGCTCAGCAAGAAGGTTGCGATCACCGACGAGGATCAAGAGGCGCGCCGCCTCATCCCCACCTACGCCCGCAGAGGGCTGTCCCATCCGATCTGCCGTTACGAGATGCCCGACGAGCCAATGGAGCCCGACGACGCCTACCAGCTCATTCATGACGAGCTCTCGCTCGACGGAAACCCCGAGCTGAACCTGGCCACGTTCGTCACCACCTGGATGGACAGTGAGGCCGATCGGCTCATGACCGAGACGGCCAACAAGAACGCCATCGACTGGGACGAGTACCCCCAGACCGTCGAGCTCCAGGACCGCTGCGTCAACATGCTCTCACGCCTTTACAACGCACCCGAGCATCAACAGAGCGTCGGTACCGCCACGGTGGGATCTTCCGAGGCGATCCATCTGGCCGGACTGGCGATGAAGTGGCGCTGGCGCAAGTCCCAGGAGGCCAAGGGCCTGCCGGCGGACCGACCGAACCTGGTGATGGGGGCGAACGTCCAGGTGTGCTGGGAGAAGTTTGCCCGCTACTTCGACGTTGAGCCGCGCTACGTCCCACTCGCCGACGATCGATTCGTCATCGGTGTCAACGAAGCGATGGCCATGGTCGATGAGAACACCATCGGCGTCGTGGGCATCCTCGGGAGCACGTACACCGGGGAGTACGAGCCAGTGGGTGAGCTGAACGCCGCCCTCGACCGGCTGTGCTCCGAGCGTGGCTGGGACGTCCCGATCCATGTGGATGCCGCCAGTGGAGGATTCGTCGCGCCGTTCCTCCAACCGGATCTCGCATGGGACTTCCGTCTCTCCCGGGTGCGATCGATCAACGTCTCGGGCCACAAGTACGGTCTCGTGTACCCGGGCGTGGGCTGGGTCATATGGCGGGACCAGAGCGACCTGCCCCAGGAGCTGATCTTCACTGTCGACTACCTGGGAGGTTCCCACGACAACTTCGGCCTGAATTTCTCCCGAGGGGCATCACAGATCGTGGCGCAGTACTACAACTTCATCCGGCTCGGCCGGCAGGGATACCGAGACGTGATGCAAGCTCTGGCCGAGACCGCCTCGTGGCTGGCCGCAGAGATCGAGGCGCTCGGGCCGTTCGAGATGCTGGGGCGGGGAACGGATCTCCCGGTCGTGTGCTTCCGCCTGGCCGGATCCCCTCCGTTCACCGTCTTCGACCTGTCCGACACCTTGCGCCAGCGCGGATGGATCGTGCCGGCCTACGCCATGGCCCCCGACGCCGAGGACATTGCCGTCCTGCGAATCGTGGTCCGGGAAGGCTTGAGCGCCGACATGGCCGCTGAGCTGGTGAGCGACATCAGAGCCGCTCTCGAGCACCTCGAAGCGAAGACGGCGACTCCAGTTTCGGTTGCCGCGGCCAAGCCGGCCGGCGCCCCGGGCGGCCGGGGTGGTCGTCGAGCCCGAGGACGTCCAAGCGAGACCAACAAGGCGAAGAAGACCCGCGCCATCTGCTGAACCCGCATGGCCGGGTCCGCACGGTCACGCCCTCAGGTCGGCGGGAAGCTCACCCAGGGGCACAGGCATCCCCAGGAAGTACCCCTGCCCCAAGGGCACACCCAAGCCGGTCAGGACGTCGAGCTCCTCAGCGGTCTCGATCCCCTCGGCGATGACCAGGGATCCCGTATCACCGGCGAATTTCACCAGGGACTCCACCAGGGCACGGCGGGCCCGGTCGCCATCCACCCCGGTGATCAGCTCCCGGTCGAGCTTGATGAGCTCGGGCTGGAGCCGGAGGATGTGCGAGAGACTGGAGATCCCGGTCCCCGCGTCGTCCACGGCCACGGTGACCCCGCATCTTCGCAGCGCGTCCCTGGCCGCCAGGAGCACGTCGTAGTCGTCCACACCCACGTGCTCGGTCAGCTCCACGACGATCCGCTCGGGATCGACGGCTCCGCAGACGGTTTCGCGCAGCCTGGGCGACTGCATCGTCGAAGGGCTGGCGTTCACGGTCATGCGGAGCCCCGGGGCGAGCTGCTCCCTGGACGCCAACGCGTGTTCGATGGCCATCATCTCCATCTCCAGCCCGAGCCCCACCGAGTCGGCCAGGGAGAACCAGTAGTCCGGCGGATGGTAGGGCTCCTCCCAGATCCGCGACAGCACCTCGACACCGAAGACCCGGCGATCACGCAAGTCGACGATGGGCTGGTAGTAGAGCTCGATGGCCCGGTGCTCGACGATGGACTCGACCACCGATCGATCCTGCCGATGACGCTGCGCCGCGGGCGAGAGCACGTTGCCCACGAACGACGCCACCCGCCGGGAGGTTCCGCTCGAGTCGAGAACTGTAGACGGACGAGCCATTCCCTCCGAGACTGCGGCCAGCAGCCGCCGGGCACTGCCACTCAGCTCGGCCGAGGCCACGACCACGACACTGACGAATTCGGTGATCTCCGACAGCAGCCGCACGTCGTCGTCGGAGAAGGCGTTCGGAGCTGTCGACGCCACGTTCACCACTCCCACACACTTGCTCCCCCGACGGATCGGCACACACACCATCGAGCGGGTGTTCACCCGGCGGCACGCTTCGGCGTCCACCCGGGCGTCGATCAAGGTCTCCTCGGACTCCAGGACCCGGTCCTCCCGGACGCAGAGCCCCGAGAGGCTGCCTTCCGAGGTGATATGCAGCCCCACCCAGGGTCGGTACATCCCCGATCCGCAGATGTAGAGGATGTCCCCGGACTCGTCGATCATCCCGACGAGGGTTCCTCGGGCGCCTTCGACGAAATCGACGACCTGATCGGCCACCCGCTGGATCAGCGATATGGGATCCACCAACTGCTGCAGATCCTCTTGGAGCTCGAGCACCACGGTCCACCTCTTCCGTCAGGACACTGGCCAGCTCCCCTCTGGCACCACCCTACCGGCTGCGATCGGCAAACGCCCCGGAACCGCCCAGGAGTCGTCCCCGACCAGGGCTAACGTGGACCTGTGACCGACGTCGTGGGTGCTGGAGCAGGTGCCCCGGCCGAGAGCCACCGAGCATCAGGACTCGATCCGGGCGTGGTCGCCGAGCTCAGCCAAGCCGCGCTCACCGCCGCGTCGGCCGGCGGCGCTCAGCATGCTGAGCTCCGGATCGAACGGATCAGATCCCAGTCAACGGTGCTGCGTGACGTAGCCCTGGAATCGGCCACCGACGACACCCAGATCGGCATGGGACTGCGGGTTGTCCTCGACGGCGTAGTCGGGTTCGCGGCCACCGTGGCCCTCGGGCTCGATGACGCCGTGGCGATCGCCGCCCGGGCCATCGATCTGGCCCGGACCTCCGCCCGCGCCGGCGCCGATCGCGTCGAACCGCTGCCGGTCTCTCCCCTGGGTTCGGTGTCCTGGACCTCTCCGTT
>JAJYWF010000020.1 GCA_021791635.1 Actinomycetes bacterium | reverse complement strand
CGACAGGTGGGGGCTACTGGCTGGTGGCCTCCGACGGGGGGATCTTCAGCTTCGGGGCGGCCCGGTTCTACGGGTCCACCGGCTCGATCACCTTGAACAAGCCCATCGTGGGCATGGCCCCAGCGTGAGGCTCCCCGGACTGCGGGGATCAGGCCTGCTCCCCCAGCCGCCATGCCGGACCGTGAGGGGCATGACCCCGCAGCAGGCTCTGTCCCACGTAGTTCCGCTGGATCTCCACCGTCCCTCCGCCGAAGCACAGGCCCCGGACGTCCCGGTATGCCCGCTCGAGCGGCTCTTCGGCGCTGTAGCCGTACCCACCGAGGAGCTGCATGGCCTCGTCGCAGACGTGCTTGGCCGCTAGGTTGGCCGCAGATTTGGCCATCGCCGACTCCAGCGGCGGCGGGGTGCCACCCGAGGTCTGGGCTAGGCCGACCGCCCGGTACAAGAGCAGCCGGGCCGACTCCAGCTCGACGGCCATGTCGGCCACCTTCCACTGCAGTCCCTGGAGGTCGGCCAGGCGTCGCCCCCCGGTCTCGCGCTCGTTCAGGTAGCGCACCGCCCGCTCCAACGCGCCCTGCGCCGCACCGAGGCACATGGCCGCGTTCCCGCACCGCTCGTGGTTCAAGTGGCCGATCAAGGTCCGAAAGGCATCGGACGACGCTGGGTCGGCGGCGATCACCACGTCGTCAGGGTCGATCCGCACCTCGTCGAAGGCCAGCTCGGCCTCGGTCAAGCCGTGGAGCCCCATGTTGCGATGCGTACCCACGACGCTCACCCCGTCGGCCGAGAGGTCGACTACCACCGCACCGATCCCGCGGACGCCCTGGCTACCGGGGAACCGGCACCACACCAGGCAGGCGCCGGCCCGGTGGCCGCCGGTGGAGTAGTTCTTGTAGGCGTTCAGCCGGAACCCGTCCCCGTCGGCGACCAGCTGGGCCCTCATGGCACCAACCGCCGAACCGGCGTCGGGCTCGGTGATGCCGATGGAGATGAACATCTTGCCCTGGGCCACGGCCGGCAACCACCGCTCGCGCACGGCCGGCCCGCCGAGGTGCTGGATGACCCGGGGCGGACCGTTCAACGCCAGCTGGGCCAAGATGGCGCTGGAGACGTCGGCTCGCGCCAGCTCCTCGAGCACCACCGCCGACTCCACGTCTCCCAGCCCCGAACCGCCGTACTCCTCGGCGATGGTGAGCCCGATGAGATCGGCCCGGACCAGCGCCTCCCAACTCGGCTGGGGGAACTCCTCGCCCCGGTCCCAGCGGGCGGCGTTCGGCGCCAGATCACGGTCCGCCACCCCTCGGGCCAAGGCCCGCAGGTCGGCCCGCAAGCCGTCTTCCTCCATGCCCGGCAGCACCGCTGACACCACCGCCCGGGCTTCGGGGTCGGTGACCGGCGCGGTGGTCAACCGCTCGTGACCGAGCGCGCCGACCGCATCTCGGCCCTCCGGGCCTCGGTGGCGCCGGCGTCCACGGCCAGGGTCAGATCCTCGAGCGACCCGGTGAGCACCACCCCGTAGTCGCGGCGAGCCCCCTCCACGCTCACGTACTCGTCCAACACGTCGTCGAGGACGGCTGAGGGCTCGCGGTCCAGCGGATCACCCCACCCTCCTCCACCGCCGTAGTCGTAGACGATGCGGTCCCCGGCTTCCATCGGGACCCAGTCGGCGGTGTGAGCCACGACGAAGGGGTCGTCGGACCCCGCCCGTAGCGTGAGGCGGTTCGGCTCACCGTGCCCACCGCCGGCGATGCCCGGCATCGGGTACTTCATCCCGACGACGTAGGTGTAGACCTTCGAGGGAACCCGGACCTCCTTCACGTAGTGGCTGCCGCAACCGCCGCGCCACTGCCCGGGACCACCCGAGTCGGTGCGGTAGTCCCGGCTCCACTGGACGTGAGGGTAGAGGCTCTCGTTGATCTCGGCCGTGGCTTTCCACAGGTTGCCGAACGACGCGCTCACCGCCCCCCAGGCGTCCATCCCCTTGGCGGCATTGCACCAACCGGCGTAGACCTCGGCCGAGGAGTCCACGAAAGGCTGGCCGGTCCGCGGGTCGATCCCCCGGATGGTGGTGGGGATGCCGGTCTTGTAGGTCTGGGGCACTGCACGCTCGGGAAGGACGCCCGAGAGGGTGACGGCGATGACCTCGCCGATGTCGGCGCCGGGGTGGTGGGTGCCGGCACTCACCGGACGTCCGGGGTGCGGGTTGAGCACGCATCCCTCGGGGACGATCAGGTCGATGGACGTGAAGAAGCCTTCGTTCTTGGGTATCTCGGGGTCCATCATGGCGGCGATCTGCGCCACCGTGTACCCGCGGGTATTCCCGAACGTCGACCAGGCCTGAAGTTCCTGGCGCTCGTCGGAGCCGGTGTAGTCCACCGTGAGGCGGTCTCCCGACACGGTGATCTTCACGTGGAGATGGATGTCGGGATTGCCCAGCGGGTCGTGATCCACGTAGGCGTCACCTTCGTAGACCCCGTCGGGCCAGGCAGCGACTTCCTCGGCGAAGCGTCGGGCGGCATAGTCGATGGCGTGGTCGACCGAGGCTTCCACCACGTCGCAGCCGTAGCGCTTGACCATCTCGGCCAGCTCGTCGGCCGCCTGCTTGGCCGCACCGATCTGGGCCCGCAGATCACCGAGGAACCCTTCGAGCCGGTTGTTCACCTGGAGTGCGTACAGGACGTCCTTGCGCTCGACTCCCCGGTCGAGCACTTTCACCACCGGCCAGCGCACCCCCTCTCCCCAGATGTCCTGGGCCGTGACGTTGTAGCCCCCGGGAACCGCTCCACCGGTGTCGCCGTGGTGGCACTGGATGCTGGCGATGAGGATCAGCCGCCCGTCCACCACCACCGGAGCGAAGACGTTGTAGTCCGGCAGGTGGCCACCGCCGTGGTAGGGGTCGTTGGCCACGAAGACGTCACCTTGGTGGAACTCTGCCGGACCGAGCAGGTCGAGGGCGAAACGCACCGGCAGGGTGGAGGTGAGCATGAACTGGGGGATGCCCACACTGAGGGCGGCGAGCCTCCCGGTGCCGTCCAAGATGGTGGCGTTGCGCTCGTTCGACTGGTTCAGGATCGGGGTGGTGGCGGTACGCGACACGTACATGGCCATCTCGAAGCAGATGGTCTCCATCCCTCCCCGGATCACCTCGGCGGTGACCGGGTCCACCGGTGACTCGCCGGCCAGACGCCGCCGCGGCCCGGCCAGTGCCTGCAGGTCGACGTGCATCCCCCACACCTCCTGTCGGTGTGCCCACCGGCGGGCCCGGAGGGCATTGCTGAGCTGACGCCCGTGTCACCTTCACCTTACACCTGGGGTGGCCACACCGGTCCGGGCGGTCCGGGGGATCGGATCCTGGGCCGGTCCAATCGGGTCCGGGCCAGTCGGGACCGGGCCAGTCGGGACCGGGCCAGTCGGGGCCACGAGGTTCCGCTGGTCCCTACTGGAGCGGATCAGACCAGGAGCGGGAGGCGCTCGTAGCCCCGTACCGTGCTCGTGGACAGCAGCACCGCACCTTCGGGGTCCACGTCGTACTCGGGGTACCTGGCCAGTAGCTCCTCGACGGCGACCCGCCCTTCGAGGCGGGCGAGGGCCGCGCCCAGGCAGAAGTGGACGCCGTAGCCGAACGCCAGGTGGAGGTCGGTGCCCCGGCATACGTCGAACTGGTCGGCGTCGGGGAACCTGCGCTCGTCTCGGTTCGCCGCCCCGTTCAGCAACAGGACCTTCGAACCGGCCGGGACCGTGGTGCCGTAGTAGACCACCGGCGCCGTCGTCCGCCGGGCCTGGACCGGAGACGGCGACTCGAACCTCAGGACCTCCTCGACGGCACCGGGGACCATTGACGGGTCGGCGACGAGGGCTGCCCGCTGGTCGGGATGCCGGGCCAGGAGGAATGCCGCCCATCCGATGAGCCGGGCCACGGTCTCGGTACCTGCACTGATGAGGAGGAGGGCGAGCACCGAAGCGTCGTCGACGCCGAGGCGGTGGACGGAGCCGTCACCGTCCACGAGCTGGGCCTCGAGGAGGTCGGACAGCATGTCGTCGCGCCGTCGAGCCCGACGGGAGCGGAGCTGATCGGTGATGTACTCGCTCAGCCAGGTCCAGGATGCCGCGGCGGTCGGGTTGGCCATGCCCACGTCCGGCTCGAGATGGAAGGAGCCGTCGATGTGGCGGCGGACCTCGGCGCGGTCCTCGGGGGGAACTCCCAAGAGGGTGGCGATGACCTCGGCCGGCACCACGGCGCCGTAGTCGGCGACCACGTCGAGGCCGTGCCGGTCACCACGGTCCCCGAGCAGCGCGCGGCATAGGTTCCGGACGTCCCCTTCGAGCTCGGCCACCCCCCGGGGCGTGAAGGCTCGCGAGACCAGCCGTCGCAGCCGCGTGTGCTCCGGTGGATCCAAGAAGATCATCAGCGGCCCGGTCTGGACGTGCTCGGTCATGAGCTCCAGCACCGTGCCGTACGCCGAGCTGAAGGTCACCGGGTCCCGAAGGGCGGCGTCGACGTCGTCGAAACGGCTGAGAGCCCAGAAGTCGTGACGTTCGTTGCGGTAGAGGGGCTCCTCGTCCCTCAGCCGCTTCCATATCGGGTGGGGGTCGGCCTTGAGGGACTCGTCGAAAGGATCCCAACCCACCTCGATGATCATCAGCCCGGTCCGAGCCCGGGGTAGCCCCCGCCTCCGAAACGCTCGTCGAGGGCGGCGTAGTCCACGGCCCATCCCTGGCGCGGGAGCTCGTCGACGAATTCGACCATGCTCGGCTTCTTGTACGAGGCGATGTGGTCCCGGCAGTGCTCGATCAGCTCGTCGGCGGTGGCCGTCGCACCTTCGGCCAGCACCACCACGGCCAGCACCCGCTGGGTCCAGACGCGGTCCGGCACGCCGATGACCGCCGCCTCTTTCACCGCCGGGTGCCGGGCCAGGCAACCTTCGACCTCGGCTGGGTAGATGTTCTCCGCCGCCGACTTCACGATGCGGGTCAAGGGGGCGACGAAGGTGATGGACCCGTCCTCCTCGCGCCGGCCCAGATCGCCGGTGTGCCACCAGCCGTCCCGAAGGCGCTGCCGGTTCAGCTCCTCACGCCGGTGGTATCCCTCGGTCACGATCGGGCCCCGGGCCACGATCTCACCGGTCTCCCCGGCGGGGACGTCGACGCCGTCGGGATCCACGATCCGCACTTGGACCAGCGGCGAGGGCCGGCCGCTCGTCCCGGTCGATCCGATGCCCAGGGAGTTGTAAGTGAGCATTCCGGTCACTTCGGTCTGGCCGTAGCCGGCGGGGTGGGCCCCCCAAGGGCTGTCGTCCACCTGGACCATGGCGTTCCACTCCGGCGACCCCCCGAAGGTCCTCAGGCTCGAGAGGTCGTACCGGCCGTCCTTGTTCACCTCCAGGATCTCCTGGGCCGTCGGGCCCATGACGAACCCGTAGTTGCACTTCTCGGCGTCGATGATGCGGCACAGCTCCTCGGCGTCCACCCTCCGGGTGAGGACGTTGGTCCCGCCCATCCGGAAGGTGGCGAAGGTGGTCATGAGCGTGGCCATGTGGAACATGGGGCCCGAGTTCAGGTACACCGTCTCCTCGGTGATGCGCTGCACCATCGCCACCATCACGTCTTGGGCCAGGATGGCCCGATGGGCCAGCCGGGCGCCGTTCGGCACCCCTCCGAAGGCCCCGGTGTAGAGCTGGACCACGGGCCAGGACGGGTCGACGGGGGCTTGCGGGTCTTCTGGCGATCCCTGGGCCACGAACGCCTCGTAGCCGTCGGGGTCGTCGCCCCGACCGTCGTGGAGGAGCCAGCGCGCCGTCCCGGCCCACGTCCGGCGGGCCTCTTCGGAGTTGTCCCCCACCTCCTCGCGCTGCCAGACCACGATCCTGGGCCGTGCGTCGTCGAGCAGGGTGAGCAGCTCTTCGGGGCTCTGGCGCCAGTTCGCCGGGACGAGCACCGCGCCGATCTTGGCGCAGGCCAGCAGGCACTCGAGGACGCGGTGACAGTTCTGGCCCAGCCAGACCACCAGGTCCCCGGGGCCGACCCCGTCACCGGCCATGGCATTGGCCAGCTGGTTGGTGCGTCGGTCCATCTCGGGGTACGTGTAGCGCTCGCTCCCGCACACCAGTGCGGTCCCCAGGGGCCGGCTCCGCCGGTGCTCGCGCAGTACGTCACCCAGGGTCAGGTCGTGCAGTAAGTCCACCCGAGCTCCTTCCGTCAACCTTGATCTCGACCTTGATGTCGACCTTGCTGTCCGAGGTCGCGCTGTCCGAGGTCGCCTTCGAGCATCCCTACCAGCTCGGGCTTGACCACCTTGCCGGTGGCGTTCCGGGGGAGCGATCCCACCATGTGCCACTGCCGCGGCACCTTGTAGTCCGCCAGCGACTCCAGGCAGTGCCGACGCAGCTCTTCGGGGGTGGCGTCGGACCCCGGACGCAGCACGACGAACGCCACGACGTCCTCGCCCAGGACCGGGTGGGGAGCGCCCACCACCGCCGCTTCGGCGACGGCCGGATGGGACATGATGACGTGCTCCACGTCAGCGGCGTGGACGTTGTTCCCGCCGCGAATGATGACGTCCTTGCGCCGGCCGACTATGTACAGGTACCCGTCGGCGTCCACCCTTCCCAGGTCACCGGTCACGAGCCAGCCGTCCACCCACGTGCTCGCCGTGGCCTCGGGATCACCGAAGTACTCACGGGGACGTCCGGGGATACGGAGTCTGACGTCGCCGATCTCCCCTACCGGGAGCTCCGTGCCGTCCTCGTCCACGATCCGGACCTCGGCCGGTGGCGCCGGCTGCCCCACCGAACCGGGTCGCTTCACCGCTTCGCCCTTGGGGGTCAGGCAGTACACCGAGCCGGCCTCGGTCATGCCGTAGTTGTTCGAGATCATGGCATCGGGCATCTTCTCCTGCATGCGTTCGATCACGAACGGCGCCAGAGGAGCGCTCCCGATGGCGCAGATCTGAACCGACGTCAGGTCGGCGTCGGCGAACCGGGGGTGGGCGAGGAGCAGGTGGGTCATGGCCGGCACCAGGAACACCGCCACCGGGTGCTCCTCCTCCACCACCTCGAGCCAACGACCGGCGTCGAACTTCGGCTGGTAGATGCCCCGCAGACCAAGCTTCATCGGGTTGTACACGAACCCCAGTCCGGCGAAGGTGCACAGTGGGCTGGCGTGGAGCCAGCTCCCCCCGCTCCACGACGGGGGACCCGGGGGGACCATCGACGCGTTCACGTGGCGAACGGCGACACCCTTGGGGCTCCCGGTGGTCCCCGAGGTGTAGATGATGTCGGCCAGGTCGTCGTCACCTCGCGGCACCTGGATCGGTGCGTCGGACTGGTCCAGGGCGCGGGACCAGGGGACGACCGGCACCCGAGCAGAAGCGCGGGCCGAGGGCGCGGCCACCGGCGCGGCCGGTGATCCCTCCGGCGCCCCGCTTGCGGGCCGAGGGCGAGCCCCCTCCTCGGAAGCGTCGACCAGGAACGTCGGCTCCGATCCTCCGGCTCCCGCGGTCAGCAGCTCGGCATCCTGGTTCACCAGATCTCCGTCGGCCACCACTCCTCGGGCACCGCAGTGGTCGAGCATACGGCGGACCTCGGCCGGCGCCAGGCGGGTGTTGAGCGGCACGGCGACGGCCCCGGCCCGGTGGATGGCGGCGTAGGCCACGATCCAGCGCAGCGCGTTCTCGGGGCTCACGTGAACGGCGATCCGGTCGTCGGGAGCGGTTCCGAGAGCCGTCAGTCCCCGGGCCAGGCGGTTGGCCTGGGCATCCCATTCGGCAAAGGTGATGGAACCACCGTCCACCACGCTGTAGGCGACCTGCGAACCGAACGATTCGGCCATGGCTCGCAAGGTCTCGGGGAGCAGCATCTCTTCCTCTCTCGGCCGGCGCGGCACCGCCGAAGTTGACGCCGGTGTCAGGTTCGTGCAGCATGGCCGATGTCCGCCGCACGGTCAACACCGTCGACGGGTGCGGCTGAACCTCGGGGCCTCGACCGGCTCCTGGAACGGCTCGGGAGTCAGTCCGGGGAGTGGCCGGCGGAGTCGGACCAGGCCGGGTTCGGCCAGATCGGGCCCGCCACCACGATCTCGCCGGCTCCCAACGGAGAGGGACCGAAGATGGAAGAGCGCACGAGAGCACGTGCTGACCACGACATTGAATAGGGGGCCCCAACCATGAGCATGACCCGGTTCGACCTTCCGACTCCCGAAGGTGACACCCTCGAATTCTGGGAAGCGGCCCGGGACGGGCGACTCCTCATCAAGCACTGCAACAACTGTGACGCGTACTCGTACTACCCGCGCCCGTTCTGTCCTGAGTGCTGGAGCGAGGATGTGGTGTGGCACCAGGCCAGCGGCCAGGGCACCTTGTACTCGTGGTCGGTCATCTACAACAACGACCAACCACCCTTCCGTGACCGCGTCCCCTACGTCGCGGCCGTGGTGGACCTGGCCGAAGGCCCGCGCATGATGACGAACGTCGTCGACACCCCTTTCGAGGCCCTGAGGGTTGGGATGCCGTTGCAGTTGCGCTTCATGGAGATCAGCGACGACTACACGATCCCGGTGTTCGCCGCCGCCGGCCGCGGAGGCGGGCACGGCGACGCCGACAAGTCGGCACCGAGTGATGCCGGAGGTGCCTCCGATGGGTGATGCGGTCATCGTCTCGGCGGTCCGGACCCCCATCGGGAGGTCGGGGCGATCCCTGGCCGCGATGGACCTGGCCGCCATCGGCGGATCCGTGGTCTCGGCCGCCCTGGAACGGTCGGGAGTCCCCGCCACCACAGTGGACGACCTGGTGCTGGGCGAGGCCCTCCAGGGGGGAGGCTGTACGGCGCGCTACATCGCCGTGGCCCTTGGCCTGCCCGAGGACACGCCCGGCCTGGCGATCCAGCGCCAGTGCGCTACCGGCATGGCCGCGGTCCAGTGGGCGGCGGCCCAGATCCGCTCGGGGATGGCCCGGGCGGTGATCGCCGGCGGGGTCGAGAGCATGACCCGCTCGCCCCTCCAGTTCTCCAAGTCGCCGTTCCCCTTCGGCGGTGTCCAGGCGTACCTCCCGCCCAGCCATCCCGACCGGCCGGACGCTCCGAACATGAACATGCTCGTCACCGTCGGCGAGAACACGGCTCGCGAGTGCAACATCACGCGAGTGGAGCAGGACGAATGGGCGTACCACTCCCACGCCAGAGCGGTGGCGGCCATCGACGACGGGCGCTTCGCCGAGGAGATCGTCCCGGTGGACGTCCCCTCGGGGCGTGCCGAGGTGACGACGATCAGCACCGACGAGCTCCCCCGGAGGGACACGACGCCCGAAAGGCTCGCGTCCCTTCCGGTCCTCACCGGACCCGAAGGGACCATCACCGCCGGGAACTCGTCGGGGATCGCCGACGGGGGTGCGGCGATGGTCGTCGTGGACCGATCGGTGGCCGACGCCCTCAGCCTCGAAGTGCTGGCGGTCGTGAGGAGCTGGGCCAGTGCCGGCATCGACCCGGCCCGCACCGGCCTGGCACCCACGCTGGCCGTCCCCCGGGCCCTCGAGCTCGGCGGCCTCGGCACCGCCGACGTGGACCTGGTGGAGATCAACGAAGCCTTCGCCTCGATGGCCGTGGCCTGCTCCCGCAAGCTCGGCTTCCCTCACGACATCGTGAACGTGAACGGTGGAGCGGTGGGGCTGGGACACCCGGTCGGCTGCTCGGGAGCCCGGATCCTGGTCACCCTGATCCACGAGCTGCGCCGCCGAGGCGGGGGGATCGGTGTGGGGACGCTGTGCGCCGGCGGCGGGATGGGGTCGGCCACGGTGCTGGAGGTCCCCGCCGGTTCCTGAGGGCCGCCGGATCCTGAGGGCCGCCGATTCCTGAGGGCCGCCGGTTCCTGAAGGCCGCCGGTCGAAGGCGGCGTGGCGTTCCCTCAGGCCGGCACACCCAGGAGCCGGGCCACGACCAGCCGGTGCTCGGCCGCCGAGCCGAACATGGCTCCCGCGGTCATCGCTCGTTTCACGTACAGGTGCACGTCGGCCTCCCAGGTGAAGCCAATGCCCCCGAACGTCTGAATGGCCTCCCGGCACACCAGTCTCTGGCAGTCGTCGGCGGCGGCCTTAGCCATGGCGATGGCCAGTGGAGCACCCGGATCACCCTCGTCGACGGTGGCCACGGCGTAGTACACGAGCGATCGCGCCCGCTCCAGGGCCACGTAGAGGTCGGTCATCTTGTGCTTGACCGCCTGGAAGCTGCCGATGGGAACTCCGAACTGGTGCCGGTCCTTGGCGTAGCTGACGGTCATGTCGAACAGGGTCCGGCACGTTCCGATGACTTCCACGGCAAAGCCCAGGGCCGCCTCGGCCATGGCCTGCCTCAGTGCGGCGGCCACCGTCGGTGCCCCGGGGTCACCGAGCACGTTCTCGTCGGGCACTTCGACGCCGTCGACCACGACGCTCGAAAGCGGGCGCGAAGCGTCGAGTACTCGTTCCGCACGGACGACCAGGTGCTCGCGGGCCACCACGAAGAGACCCACTCCCCCCTCCGAGGTCGACGGACGGGCGGCGACCACGAGGTCTGCCGCATCGTCGGGTCCGACACAGACCATGTGCTTCACCCCCCCGAGCACCCAACCCGACGACGTGCGCTCGGCGGTTGCCATGATGCCGTCCGGCACCCACCGGGCCGGGTGGTCGGCCACGGCCAACGCACCAGTCCGGTGCCCGGACGCCACCGGACCGAGCAGGCGCTCACCCTGGTCGGCGTTCCCGGCGCGGACGACCACCGGGACGAACTGGGTGGCCGTGGCCAGGAACGGTCCGGGCGCCAGGACGGCACCGAGCTCTTCGGTGACCACCGCCACCTCGGCCATGCCGAGGCCCATCCCCCCGAAGTCACCGGGGACGTTCAGGGCCGGCCAGTCCAGCGAGGCCATGGACCGCCAGAGGTCGAGGGCAGGGTCGGTGCCGGCAGGGTCGGTGCCGGCGGGGTCGGTGCCGGCAGGGTCGGTGCCGGCGGGGTCGCCATGTGCACCCGAGCGCATCCTCGACTCAACCACCCGTCGAACCAGCTCCACAGGGCATTCGGCGGCGAGAAAGGCTCGGACCGTGGTGCGAAGCTCCTCCTGGTCCGGCGTGAATTCGAGGTCCATCGACCAGCCTCTCTCTAGAACCCTCTCGGCGGGAACCCGCCCCTGGTGCCCGCGATCTCGGCAGCAGGCCCTCCCGGCGTCACCGGCACCGGGCTCCGAAGCCAGGCACCGGCGGGCCGATGTTAGCCCGACGCCCATCAACCTGACACGAAAGTCAGGTTTGGTGGTACCCTCAATTCCGATGCCACTTCCCAAGATCATCTCCGTTGACGACCACGTCGTGGAACCACCCCACGTGTGGCAGACCTGGCTCCCCGAGAAGCACCGTGCCAAGGGGCCCCGGGTCGAACGTCGCACGTGGGGCGCGGTCAAGCAGCTCGGCGGGGCCAAGTACGACGTCGCCGAAGATCCCGACGGCGAACCGGGCGACGCGTGGATCTACGAGGACAAGCTCATCTACGTCCACAAGCGCTTCGTGGCCATCCCTTCGGACGCGGTGAGCGGCGAGAACGGCACGAAGACGCTCGACAGTTCCAAGATGCCCATGACGCCGGTCACCTACGACGAGATGATCCCGGGGTGCTACGACCGTGACGCCCGGATAGCTGACCTCCAGTCGAACTGGACCGACGGCTCACTCCCGTTCCCCACCTTTCCCAGGTTCTGTGGGCAGACCTTCTACGAAGGAGACGACAAGGAGCTGGGCCTAGCGTGCGTCAAGGCGTACAACGACTGGATGGTCGAAGAGTGGTGCGCCCCGTCGAACGGCGTCAACATCCCGTTATGCATCATCCCCCTGTGGGACCCCGAGCTGGCTGCGGCCGAGGTTCGCCGGAACGCCGAGCGTGGCGTCCGGGCCATCGCCTTCTCGGAGCTACCGACGCGGCTGAAGCTCCCGAGCATCCACTCGGGATACTGGGACCCCATGTTCCAGGTCTGCAACGACACCGGGGTCACCGTGTGCATGCATGTGGGTTCGTCTTCTTCCAATCCGGCAGCATCGCCCGACGCCCCTCAAGCGGCCGGCGTGACGCTGTCGTTCAACAACTCATTCGCCTCCCTCGTGGACTGGCTCTTCTCCGGCAAGCTCATCCAGTTCCCAAAACTGAAGCTGGCCTATTCGGAGGGCCAGATCGGCTGGATCCCCTACGTCCTCGAGCGGGCCGACGCCGTCTGGGAGCACCACGACGGCTGGCAGCACACCAGGGAGAAGATCCCCGAGCCCCCGTCCACCTACTACTACGGTCGGGTCTACGGGTGCTTCACCGCCGATTACCACGGCCTCCACTCGCTCGCCGAGGTTGGTCCGGACAACATCTGCTTCGAGACCGACTACCCGCACACCGACACCACGTGGCCGAACTCTGAGGCCTACATCACCAAGATGCTCGACGGGTTCGATGACGAGACGGCGTACAAGGTGCTCCGCGGCAACGCCATCAAGATGCTGGAGCTGGACCGGACCTGACCGGTGACCAGGGCTAGGCCACCCCGATGGGTTCGTCCCTGATGGGTTAGACGTTGAGGTCGTCGTCCACTCCGTGAGCTGACCGGCCGGCGGAGAGCTTGCGGAGACCGTCTTCGAGGAGGGGCACCACGTCGTGCCAGTCTCCGACGATACCGACGTCGGAGAAGGCAAAGCCCGGTGCAGCCGGGTCGCAATTCACGAAGAGCACCGTCCCGGCCGAACGAGTCCCGACCATGTGGTTGAGCTTCCCGCTGAGGCCGATGGCCACGTAGAGATCGGGACCGATGCTGCGACCGGTGATCCCGACCTGGCGGGATCGCGGCGCCCACCCTCGGTCCGTCACCTTTCGGGTCGCCGCCAGATCGGCTCCGAGCAGAGCGGCAAGGGTGCTGAGGGACGAGTACTCGTCGGGTTGAACCCCAATGCCCACCCCGATCACCGCGGAGGCTCGGGCCAGCACCTCGACGTCGTCGTCGCGTCGGCTGGAGAGCACCCTCACCCGGCCGCGAGACCTGATCTCGCGGAAGCTCACCGTCGCCACCGATTGACGGCGCGGCGGGACGACCAGCACACCGGGGCGAAACGTCACCATCTCGACCCCGGTGGTGCACACGACATCCGCCACCTGAGCACCTGAGAGCGCTGGTTTCACCGCCACCAAGTGCCCGTCGACCATATCCGCATCGATGGCGTCGCCGACGAGGCCCGACTCCGTCGCCGCCGCCACCCGTCCCGCCACCTCGCGCCCGAACGCCGTTCCCGGGGCGATCACGAGCCGGGGACGCTCCTCGGCCACCCAGCGGCCGACTTCGGACGCCACGTCGTCGGCGATGGCTTCGCCCCTGAAGGCCAGCACCTGGTCGGCCCCGAGGGCGCCGAGGTCTTCGAGTGAACCGGCCGCCCCTCCGGGAACCGGTCCGCCTGCACCTCGGGGATCGACACCGGAAGGCTGCAGTGACAGAGCCACCACCACGCCGCCCACTCCGGCAGCCAGGCGTGCGGCCATCCCGAGTAGCTCGGCGTCCACCTTCGGCCTCTCGGGCTCGAGCACCACACCGATCAACGCGTGCTCTCTGCGGTCCACTCGAGCGCCGCCACGAGTGGACTGACCGACACTGCCGCCTGGCTCCCGGTTCGACGACGATCTCGCCGGACTGGTGCCGTGGTGGGTGATGAGAGCACCGGACTTCGTCGGGACTCCTCCACCCATTCGTTTACCATCCCGACCGTCGAGGGCCCCACGGGCAGTGAGGATCTCCAAGGCGTCGGTCACCTGGGTAACGAGGCCCCCGCTGAGCACGATCCCGGCGCGATCGGGCGCCACGGAGCGCACCCTCTCCACCCTGGTTGCGCTCCCCTTCTCTCCCCATGGCCCGATCCCGAGGTCTGATGCGCTCAGCCGTCGGATCGTGGCAGCTGGAACCGCTGCTCTCTTCTCGGGTGGCACCTTGCACGGGTCGCACAGCCGCTCGGCCACCGAGATGACCGCCGGAAGGCTCAGCTCCACCTCTTCGTACCCGTCGTCGTGCTCCAATTCTGCGTGGAGGACGCTCCCGCTGAGCTCGAGATGCCGCACACCCGAAGCGAATGGCAGGCCGGTGACTTCAGCCAGCTCGGGCCCGACCTGACCGGTCTCACCGTCGATCGAATTCCTCCCGGTGATGATCAGATCGAAGGGTGAGTAATGCCGCATCGCCGCATCGAGCGCATGGACCGTGGCCAGCGTGTCCGAACCAGCAAGCTCGGGGTCACACAGGTGCACACCCAGATCAGCACCCCACGCCACTGCTTCGCGGAGAACGTCTTCGGCACCCAGGGGGCCCAGCGTGAACACGACACAGGTGCCACCAGATGCTTTGGCCAGCTCGACTCCCTTGGCAACGGCCCTCCGACAGAATGGGTTCATCTCGGCGTCCGCACCCTCACGGCGCAGGCGACCGTCGGCAGAGAGGCTCAGGGCTTCGGTCACCGGTACCTGCTTGACCGTCACCGCCACCCTCAGCGGGCCGGAGGGAGCACTTGGAGTCATTGGAGACGGCTTCACGATATCGATGATCCGCCCTTGCATCTCGGGCCAACCACCCGCTCGGACGTTTGCGAAGATCCCTTCATGCCGGGATCTGCCACGACAGTCCGTTCAGATGGCCTACACTCCCCGGTGCGCCTCTAGCTCAACGGCAGAGCAACGGACTCTTAATCCGCAGGTTTCGGGTTCGAATCCCGAGGGGCGCACTCGGTTCATTGCCACATCCGCTCTCGCAGTGAGGGGGCGAGGGGCCAAGGGGCCATCCCGACCGACACCGAAGGTTCCAACTTCACGCTCTCCTCACGGAGCGGTGACTCGACCTCACCGCATGACTCGAAGGGTCGAGATCCACCGCCTATGGCGCTCAGGCCGACAAGGTGACGCCGACCGGTGCCGTTCCCACGACCGGGGCATTCAAGGGCTGGCCGCCCATGGAGCCGTAGAAGGTGGCATCGCCGAAGGCGAATACCCCGCCGTCGGCGGCCACCTCCCAGTAACCCTTGCCCGTCGGCGTCGGGGCGATGCCGACCACCGGGGAGTTGAGCGGCTTGCCGCCCATGGAGCCGTAGAACGCGGCGGCACCGAAGGAGAATATCCCGCCGTCGGCGGCCACCTCCCAGTAGCCCTTGCCTGTGGGCGTCGGGGCGATGCCGACCACGGGGGAGTTGAGCGGCTTGCCGCCCATCGAGCCGTAGAACTGGGCGGTACCGAAGGCGAAGACCCCGCCGTCGGCGGCCACTTCCCAGTAGCCCTTGCCTGTGGACGTCGGGGCGATGCCGACCACCGGGGAGTCGAGCGGCTTGCCCCCCATCGAGCCGTAGAACGCGGCGTCACCGAAGGCGAACACACCGCCGTCTGCAGCCACTTCCCAGTAGCCCTTGCCTGCCGGTGACGGCGTACCGCCTGGCGAGGCGCTGGCCACGTAGGGAGTAGGAGCCAAACCGACCACCGGGGAGTTGAGGGGCTTGCCCCCCATCGAACCGTAGAAGATGGCATCGCCGAAGGCGAATATCCCGCCGTCGGCGGCAACTTCCCAGTACCCCCCCTGGTCCAGGGTGGGCATCATGCCCACCACAGGGGCGTTGAGCTTCTGACCTCCCATGGACCCGTAGAACCCGGCCGTCCCGAAGGCGAACAACCCGCCGTCGGAGGCCACGTCCCAGTAACCGGATCCGGGCACGGGCGTCGAGTAGACCTGGGTCCCTCCCGGTGTCGTAGAGAATGTGTTGGTCCCGATGCTGTTCTTCTGCGCCCCCGAGGACCAGACGTCGTAGTACTCACCGCTCACCTTGTTGGCGCTGATCGACGTTGTGGTGACGACCGGGGAGATCGGCGGCGGGATCGGCGAAGATGCCAGGACGATCCCGGCGGGGACCGGAGGGCCGTCTGTGGTGAGCCAGTCGTCCCCACTCAGTGTGTTGTGTGTCACGGTGACACGGGACACCTTGGACTTGGGCGCGTCGGCGTGCACGATGATCCCGGGCAGGCCAGCACCGGTCACCTTGTTGCGGGACACTGTCACCCCGGAGAGCGATGCCCCGAAACCGGCGGTCGCCACGACGATATTGCCGATGACCGGGCCGTGAGGACCGAAGTGTCCTGGATCTCCGGTCAGGACGTTTCCGGGGATGTGGCCACCTGTGATCCCGGCACCAGGGTTCCGGGACGAGAACACGATGCTGCATCCGCCGTAGACGCCTGAGATGGTGTTGTTCGTGATTGTGTCGTGGTTGGCCGGGCTCAGTGTGCTGGGCTTCGGGCCGCCAGGATTGGTCGGACCGTCGTCGGCCACACCGATGCCGCCGGCGAAATTCCCACTCACTGTGTTGCCGACCACTGTCGAATTCGACGTCCCGACGAGCTCCAATGCGTTGTCGAAGGCGATGGACGGTGTGGGGTCGACGCCGTTGCCGGTCACCGTGGAGTCCTCCACGGTGACGTATGTGCTGTTCTGCACCAGGATCCCCTCGTCCTTGGCCCCGGAGACCTTGACGTGGGCGATCACGATTGTTGTGGTTGCCGGGGGGACGTAGATCCCCACGTCACAGCCGGTGGCTGTGACCGTGGTACCTGTGAGGCCCACGCTCGTCACCAACTTGGCGGTGAGGCCGGTTGTCCCGACGACGGTGCAGCCTGTCCCCGATATCGACCTCTGGGACGAGGCCCCTGCCGAGAAGGCTCCGCTCGCCGGGATGCCGAAGGCGAACATGACCACAACGACCGCGGTGACAACGGCAAGCCGAGGGGCCACCCGCTTGGTGAACGAGGTGAAGACAGAAACTGCAGCAGAGTCTCCAGCCTGGCGGGGCTGTCGGTGGGTCGTCATAGTTCTCCTCGTTCACATTCGGGGGGCTCGGGAAATGAAGTGGGGTGGGTTCAGATGTCCCACACTCGCCCACGTGCAGGAAGGCAAGAAGGTACTCGGATCCCCTGGCGTCGGCGCCGACAGTAGCACCGAACGTAGGAGGGATGACGGATTCACCGGGTTCACCGGGTTCACCGGGGCGAGCGAATGACCGTCGTCGAACGGAGAACCAGAGAACCCGAGAGGGGGAGGAGGGCGCTGCACACGGTGCGCGCCCTATGCTCCCACCGTGCCGCCAAAGAGCGCTGCACCAGCGCGACGCCAGAGCCCGTGGATCGTGGCGAGTACCGGACGAGTGCGGGGCCGAGTACCTCGACGGATCGGCGCAGCCAGGTGAGCGGTGACCCGTGGAGTGTCACACCGACCCGCGACCCCAGGGCGGTCCACGCAGTCGAAGTCCACGAGCATCTGGTCAGGCTGTTCGGCAGTCTCTGGGCGCTCGCCGATCCCGAGCTCCTCGAACTGTCCCGGATACGAATGGCCCAGCTGCTCGGGAACCGCTCGGAGGTGGCGTGTCGCGCACATGGTGTACCCGATCCGCCTTCAGCCAAGCTGGAGCATCTCTCGAACTGGCCCACCGCCTCCGTGTTCAGCGAATCCGAACGACTCCATCTCTCGCTGACCGAGCAGTTCGTGGTCGATGTGTCCGGCATCGACCCGTCGTCTGCTCACGCAGTCGCCGCCAGCTCGCAGTCCAGCGTCGGAGCACTCCTGACCGCCCTCTATCTCCTGGATTACGGAATGCGCTCGCAAATGGTGTTGGAACGCCTCTTCCCAGAGAACCAGGTGCTGGTGATCACCGGAGTCGCGGCCTGCTCCGGCGGATCAGCGCGCTCGGGAGAGGACCTGGACGGGCTGCTCCGTGCCACGGCGCGTCTTGAAGAGCTCGACGCGGTCACTTCGGAATTGATCCGCCTCAGGGGGGCTCGAGTCCACTCGTGTCGTATCTGCAAATCCATTCGCTCGGTCGCAGCCCTCGAAGCCGGCGCGGACGAGGCCCTCTTCGATTGCATCGATGACTACGAGCATCGAAATGTGTCCGAACGCCACAAGGTCGCCCTTCGTCTGACCGACGCCATGGTGACCCGGCCCGCCGAAATCACCGACGCACTCGTCGAGCAAGTGCGATCGCACTTCAGCCCCCGCCAGGCGGTGGAGCTCGTTGCCGACGTCATGCGGAACAGCTGCCAGAAGGTGGCAGTGGCGCTGGGTGCCGACGCGGCCCACGTCGAGGACGGGACTGAGCACTTCACCCTCGTGGACGGCGATGTCGTCTTTCTCGGCGCTGCCGCGACAGAGTGATTCGGCACCGCTGGCGCGACTCCGCGATCCGCCGGCACGCTGGCACGCCGGCAACGGGCAACGGGCAACGGGCAACGGGCAACGGGCAACGGGCAACGGGCAACGGGCAACGGGCAACGGGCAACGGGGACAATTTTGCTGGACCGTGCCAGCTCCCGGCACCAATGTAAGCTCTGATTGAGGCCAGGAAGGGGGAGCCGTGGATGTGACGACGCCACACGGTGAAGGTTGGGCTCAGGACGCAACCGGGCAATGGGTCTTCGTCGGCGACCAGCTCTCGTACGGAGCCCCCTACCCGACCTACCACTACCCGGATCCGAACTGGCCCGCACCCCCGACGACGCCACCCGGTGCGAGTCGCACACACCGGCACCGGCCATCTGCCACCACCGTTCTCAGCCTGCTCATCGTGGTGTTCCTGGCCCTGGGTGCAGGAATCTACGTCGTACGCACAGTCGGCAACCATCCCGGCGGGCCCGGTGCGATGCTCACCGCCGCCGTGAGCAGCACCGTTGCGAGCCATACGGCCGACGTGACGATCGCCAGCTCGGCAAGCGTGACAGGGCGTTCGGTCTCCGTTTCCGGCAGTGGAGCGCTCGACTTCGGTGAAAACTCCTCCGAATTCCACTTGAACGTCAAGGTTCTCGACCAGACGATCAGCGAGGAGTCGATCTCGGTAGGCGGCACCGTCTATGTGAACTCTCCCGGCGTCAGCACACTGTTCCCGGGGAAATCGTGGATGTCGATCGACCTCGGCGCCGGGGCCACCACTCCGTTTGGCGGCACTTCCTCCACCGCCTCCTCGGATGGGCTGGATGACAACCCGGCAGGCATGCTCGAACTTCTCCAGCAGGAGGGGGGGACGGTCACGCCCCTCGGGCCCTCAACGGTGACCGGGGTTCCGGTCCAGGGGTACACGGTGACGTTCAGCCCTGCTCAGATCCAGTCCCTGATAGCGAAGGCTGCCCTTCCCCAATGGATGCGGAACATGCTCTCGGCCGTGAAGACTTCGGGGATCGACGACCACGTCTACGTGGACTCCACCGGTCATCTCCGCCTGGTGACGATGGCCTTCAGCGAGTCGGTCACAGGCTCACGACCCATCACCGTGAACCAGTCCATCCAGTTGTCCGGGTACGGCGCCCCGGTATCGATATCGGCGCCGCCGGCCGACGCCGTCGTTCCGTTCCAGACATTTCTCAGGGCATTGAAGCAGCTCGGCAACCCGGGGTCGGTGACGACGGCCTAAACCGCTGGCCGACCTTCCCTCACCTCAGCCGATCGGCCAGGACGTCGATCGACGACAGGTCCTCCACCGCAGCGGTGGCCCTGACCATCGCCCGAGTCCCTGTCGCCACCGGCTGCCACCGGCCGCCCATCGCCGCCGTGGAGGCCATCGACACCCAGGCGAACACCGCCAACTCCCGGTACTGGCGATCGGCAACTCGCTCGGGAAGTTCGATGCCGGCACCTTCCAGGGTGGTTCGGTAGCGTCCCAAGAGCTCCACCTCGGCCGAGCGACGGGTGGCGAGAGGAAGCGAGGTACAGCAGTAGTACGCCAGGTCCCGGACGCCAGGGGACCTACTGAACATCGCCCAGTCGAAGAACCCGGCGCGCTCTCCGTCGTCGAACAGGTTTCCTTCGTGGGGATCACCGTGGATCAAGGTCCGCTCGCCGTCGTCCCACAGGTCGAGGATGTCACCGACGTGCGCTTCGTAGAACTTCCCGACGGCACGAAACCCAGGTGACATGTCGTCGGCAAAGCGATCGAGCGCCCTGCGGACAAAGTGGGCTGACGCTTCCAGGGCCGTTGCACTCCGTCCCTTCCCGTCGCCGAACCCGGCACGATCGGGTACCCACGACAGATCGTCGGCAAAGCGGGGGCTCTCCCAGTATCCGGCATGCAGGCGGGCCAGTTCGTCCACCGTCGCCCGAGCTCTGTCGAGGATCCGAAGACCGCCGGGGTCCACCCCCGAGCCGGGGTCCACCCCCGAGCCGGGGTCCACCCCCGAGCCGGGGTGGGGATCTTCGCTGACTCCGGATTCCCTGCCAGCTTCCCCGGCCCCGACCGGCCGACGGCGGAATCGGCACCCCGACGCCACGAGATCTTCCAGCACCATGATGAATGACCCGTCGGCGTCGGCCTGAGCGTGCCACACCCTGGGCAACCGGACCCCTACTCTCCCGGCCACATCGCCGGCCAACTCGGCGTAGAAGCGGGCCTCGATGGCACCGATGCCGAATTTCTGGAGGAGGCGCCGCTGCCGAGGATCGAACGGCGCGAGCTTGCAGAACACGCTCGAAGGGAGCGGCCCGGCATCGCCGGCGTAGTCCAGATGCAAGAGGGCCCGCCCGGTGGTGCCGGAATGAGAGTCGGTGGTCCTCGCTGCCACCACGCTGGCCCGGGGGGCGTGACGCCGCAGGACATCGGTCAGCCATTCGGGCGACAGGTCGGCGAGGTCGAGCGGGATCGATGCGACCGGTGGCGTCGGGCCGGCCTCGGCGGGCTCACTCGGAATGGACCCGGGCATCGATGTGCAGCGTACCGTCGGGGCGCTCACCGATCCGGCTCCGATCACTTGACGGCTCAGGCCAGACTGAGGGCGTGCCCCGCTCGAACCGACCGAATCGACGAGACGGGTCGAGCCGACCGGGCCGGCGAGACGGACCGGGCCGGAATAGTCGGTCGACCCGGAGCGGTCGGTCGAAGTGGAGCGACGGGGCCACCGGTCGGGATCTCCCACAGCGGGCAGTCTCGATGGCTGGTTCGCACTGGCGGGCAGACGGTGCACCCAAGACCCGGTTTGCCACTCAGGCAGACGCACTCGACGCGGCCGAGGACCGTGCTCGGGCCTCCGGAGCTGCCTTGGCCGTGTACTTCTGCACCTTCTGCCGTGGGTGGCACATGGGAGGGCGAGCAGGACGTCGAAGCGGACCCGACCTCGGCGGAGGACCCGGAGGCAGCGGCTGAGCCCGGGCCTGAGCTCGGCACCGTCCGGGACTCCCGAGCGTTCGTTGACACCGGCCTAGTCGATCCCTATCATCCCGCGGATCGGACGGTATGTCCGATTCACTGGAGGAGTTGTCCGATATGCCCGAAGCCGTCACCCACATCGACCCCGTCGACCTCTCGGACTCGCGGGCCTACGTGCCCGGCGTGCCCCACCCCTATCTGGCCGAGCTGCGGCGGCACGACCCCGTGCACTGGACCGAGGAGGCCGATGGGCCCGGCTACTGGGCGGTGACCAAGTACGACGACTGCGTGACGGTGAACCGGGACTACGAGCGGTTCTCATCCCAGAGAAAGGGGACCATGCCCTTCGAGCTGTCGGACGACGAGATCGCCCAGCAGTCCCTCATGATGCTGAACATGGACCCACCTCTCCACACCCGCTACCGGAGGCTGGTGAACAAGGGGTTCACCCCGCGGATGGTCCGAGACCTCGAGGCCAGCATCCATCGGACCGCCGATCGCATCATCGACTCGGTCTGCGAGAAGGGTGAGGCCGACTTCGTCACCGAGATCTCCGCCGAGCTCCCCCTCCAAGTCATCGCCGAGCTTCTCGGGGTGCCCCACGACGAGCGCCACCGGATGTTCGACTGGTCCAACCGGATGGTCGGTAGCGAGGACCCCGAGTACCACGTCACGCCCGAAGACGCCCTCGTGGCGGCCATGGAGCTCTACGGCTACGCCAGCGAGCTGTTCGCCAAGAAGCGGATCGATCCCCACGGCGATCTCATGAGCGTCCTCACCCAGGTGGAGATCGAAGGTCAGCGCCTGTCCGATGTCGAGCTCGAGCTGTTCTTCCTACTGCTCACGGTGGCTGGCAACGAGACCACGAGGAACCTCATGTCCGGGGCGATGCACGCCTTCTTCCAGTTCCCCGACCAGTGGCGCCTTCTCCTCGAATCGCCCAGCCTCCTACCCACGGCAGCCGAAGAGATGCTCAGGTTCGTCACCCCGGTGATGAACTTCAGGAGAACGGCCACGTGTGACCTGGAGCTACGGGGAACCCCGATCAAAGAGGGCGCCAAGGTGGTCTTCTTCCACGCTTCGGCCAACCGCGACGAGGACGTGTTCGATCGTCCCGACGAGCTCGACGTCCGGCGCGACCCCAACCCCCACATCGCCTTCGGGGGCGGTGGACCACATTTCTGCCTCGGAGCCAACTTGGCCCGGATGGAGATCCAGGTCATGTACCGGCACCTGCTCGAACGGCTCCCCGACATCCACCAGAACGGTGACGTCGAGCGACTGCAGTCCAGATTTATCAACGGCGTCAAGCACCTCCCGGTGGCCTTCACCCCTTCGGCGCCGCTCGGCCAGGCTTGACGAACCCGTGCCACGCCGATCCCCAGACGAGCTTCGCGAGGTCATCCGGGACTTCCGGCGCGACCAGATCATCGACATGGCACGCCGGCTGTTCGGAGAGCGCGGGACGACCGAGGTGCCGATGGATGAGATCGCCACGCGGGCCGGGGTGGCCCGATCCACCGTCTACGTGTACTTCACCAATCGAGACGAGCTGCTCCGGGCGTGCCTCCAGCGCATGTACGAGCAGCTCCAGGCCGACCTCGACGGGGTGCGGGCTCGGGGTGGCGGGCCGATCGAGCGGCTCCAGGCGGTCGTCCACGGCATTCTCGAGCGAATCGACGAGGACCCGGCGTTCATGCGCCTGGCCGTGGGTCTCCAGGTCACCGGTGACCGGCCCGGAGCCGAGGCGGTGGACGCCGAGCTGACCCTCATCGGGTTGGACATGGCCGGACTGTTGGAAGAGCTGGTCGGAGAAGGCGTCGCCGAAGGAGTCTTCGAAGTCGTCGATCCCCGTCGCGCCGCCGTCCTCATCGGCCAGCAGATCTTCGGCGCCATGGCCGTCCGGGCCGGAGATCCGACTCCACCGCCGCTCCAGGATGCAGCTGGCGAGATCTGTGCGTTCGTCAGGCACGGACTGGGCGCACCACTCCCCGCCGAGCTGGCATTCTGATCTGATAGGCCCTGAGGACGGGGCGGGCCCGAGGCTCCACCCCCGAGTCACCACCCGAGCACCGACGAGCGGCCGGCCACCGGCCACCGGCCACCGGCCACCAGCCACCGGCCACCGGCCACCAGCGACAAGGAAGGACGACCATGCACTTCGACCTGTGGGTGCCGACGGCGGCGCCGTTCGCCACTTCGGAGTTCCTCTCCGTGCTCGGACGCGAAGCCGAGGCCCGGGAGATCCACCGGATCTGGGTGGGCGAGCACGTGGTCCTGTTCGACCAGTACGAGTCGCACTACCCCTACGCCGCCGACGGTCGGATCCCCATCTCCTCGGAGAGTGGGCTGCTCGAGCCGCTCTCCACGTTGACCTTCCTGGCGGCTCACACCGACGCCGTCCGCCTGGGCACGGCGATGGTCCTGCTCCCCCAGCGCAACCCGGTGTACACGGCCAAGGAGGTCGCCACCTTGGACTGGCTGTCCGACGGTCGGGTCGACCTCGGGGTCGGCGTCGGCTGGCTGAAGGAGGAGTTCGACGCCGTGGCCGCTCCGTGGGAGCGCAGGGGTGCCCGCACCGACGAGTACCTCGAGGTCCTCAAGACGCTGTGGTGCGACGACCCGTCAGAGTTCCACGGTGCGGCCTACGACCTCCCGCCATGCTCCATGTTCCCCAAGCCCATCCAGGCCGGCGGTCCACCGATCCACGTCGGTGGGGAGAGCACAGCGGCCCTGCGCCGGGTGGCCCGGTACGCACAGGGGTGGCACAGCTTCAACCGCCTGCCCGAGGACGTCGCCGAACCGGTCGCCCGCCTCGAGCGGATGCTGGACGACGCCGGACGCACCCGCAGCGAGGTGGAGGTGACGGTCTGCCCGTACCTCCACGAGCTGACCCCCGACCGGGTCAGCCAGTACTCCGCCGCCGGGGTGGACGCCGTCGCCGCGTTGTTCCTGGCCTTCAGCGCCGACGAGGTCCCCGCCGCCCTCGATGCCCTGAGCGAGCACATGGAACGGGCGGCGGCGAGCTGAACCCGAACTGGTCGATCGGGTTCAGGGGCTGAGCGGATCCCCCGTGACGCCCACAAGCGGGTCGCCCTCCGTCGCCGAAGCGTCGGCGTCGCCATCCGGCTCCACGAAGACGTACTTGCCCCCCCGGAGCCAGGAGGTCCCGGCGGCGACGAGGCACGCCACCACGGCAAAGTCCAACGCGGCGTGCAGGCCATCCCGGAACGGCGAGGCGATGAGCCGGGGAAAGAAGCTCCGCCCGGTGAGCGTCGTCACCGTGGCCCTGGGGAGGTGGGCCAGCACCGAGGGCCCGAGCAGGTGGGACACCGGGCTGTACCCGAGGAAGGCGGCGAACAGGGTGGAGACCGGAGGGAGGCTCGCCGCCCGCTCGGCCGCCGCCGAGGGCACTCCGTGGGCGGTCAGTCCCCGATAGAGCGAGGAAGGGAGGTGGGCGGACAGGCCGATGATCATGAGGGTGAAGAAGATCCCGATCGAGAGCACCTGGGCCGAGTTCTGGAAGGTGGAGTTCATCCCTGATCCAACCCCGCGGTGCTGGGGCGGAAGGCTGTTCATGACCCCGGCCCGGTTCGGAGCGGCGAACGCCCCCATGGCCAGCCCGTTCATGAGGAGCAGCCCCCCGAAGGCCCAGTAGGAGAAGTCGATGGGCAGCAGCTCCAGCAGGGCGAAGGACCCCGCGGCGGCGATCATCCCACCGGTGGCGAAGGGACGCGAACCGAAACGGTCCGACAGGAACCCAGACATGGGTCCGGCGATGAGGAAGCCGGCCGTGAGCGGCAGCATGTAGATCCCGGCCCACAGGGGGGTCCGGGCGAAGTCGTAGCCGTGGAGCGGCAGCCATATCCCCTGGAGCCAGATGATGAGCATGAACATGAGCCCGCCGCGACCGATGCCGGCCAGCAGGCTGGACAGGCTCCCGGCGGTGAAGGCCCGGATACGGAACAGGGCCAGCCGGAACATGGGGTCGGCCACTTGGGTCTCGACCACGGCGAACACGGCCAGGAGGACGGCACCGCCGGCCAGGGAACCGATGACCAGGGGGCTGCCCCACCCCATCGTGCTGCCTCCGTAGGGCTGAATCCCGTACGTGATGCCGATCATGATCGCCACCAATCCGAGTGCGAAGGTGAGGTTCCCCGGCCAGTCCAACCGGGCGTGGGCCCGGCGGGGCACCTCCCGGAGCTTGCGGTACGCCCAGACCGTCCCGAACAGCCCGATGGGCACCGACACCAAGAACACCAGGCGCCACTGGATGGGTCCGAGGACCCCCCCGAGCACCAGGCCGATGAAGGTGCCGCTGATCCCGGCGACCTGGTTGATCCCGAGCGCCATCCCGCGCTGGTTGGTCGGGAAGGCGTCGGTGAGGATGGCGGACGAGTTGGCGATGAGGAACGCTGCTCCGACCCCCTGGAAGACGCGCATGATCACCAGCCAAAGGGCAGCAGCCGAACCGCTCATCCAGGTGACCGAGAGGACCAGGGAGAAGAACGTGTACACGGCGAAACCGAGGTTGTACATCTTCACCCGGCCGTACATGTCCCCCAAGCGGCCGAGGCTGACCACCAGCACACTGGTGACGACGAGGAAGCTGAGGATCATCCACAACAGGTAGAAGCTGTTCCCCGGCAGCAGCGGGTCCAGGTGGATGCCCCGGAAGATGTCCGGGAGGGCAATGAGCATGATGGAGGTGTCGATGGTCGCCATGAGGACACCGAGGGTGGTGTTGGACAACGCCACCCACTTGTAACGGTCGGCCGCCCGGTCCCCGGCGTGACCGTCCCCGACCCGACCGTCCCCGCCGGCCCGCAGTGATCCGTTCCGGTCCGTCGGACTCCCTCCTCCGGCCCACCCGGGCCTCAGAACCTCTCGTTGACGTTAACGGAAGATTTTAGGGACCAAGGCTGCGCGCCGCGCCAAGGAGTCAGCGCGGCAGCGTGGGGCCATGATCGCCGGACGGTCCCGAATCGCTCCGGCACCGCCGCTCTTGGGACTTTCGGCCCTACTCGCCACCGATCGGGCATCGTAGCGTCCAAGTGAGACAGAACGACAGGTCCTGTGTCACCAGCTCGGTGTCGGCGGTTCGGGCTCCACCGCACCGTCGGGCTGGACCGGGGCGCCGGCGGGGAACGGAGGGTGTGCCATGGAAGACGGAGGGGCGAACCTCGACGAGCGCGACGCCGGTCGGGACCGGCCACTCGATCTGGGCTGGCTGAGGGAGTCACGGGCCGAGTGGGGAGTGAAGGCCACGCCCAGCCGGATCGGCCTCACCCTGAAGGACATCGCCGTGGGGAGCTACGGCGACATCCCGGACCACCCGCCACGGCGCACGATGGCTCCGCGGGGCTCGGACATTCCCGACCAGGTCCCCGACATGGGCTACACCATCAACGACAAGGCCGAGGTCTGGTCGGACAACGTCATGGAGCTCTACGAGGAGGCGGTGAGCCGGCAGTGGAGCGCCACCCGGGACATCCCCTGGGGGGAGCTGGCTCCCCTCGACCCCGATCTGGAGCACGCCATGTGCCAGCTGGCCACCGTCCTGTCCGAAGTGGAGATGGTGGCGGCCGACTTCCCGGCCAAGTGGCTTTGGCGCATCAACCACGACTTCGTCGAAGCAAAGATGTTCCTGTGCACCCAGGCCATGGACGAGGCACGGCACACCGAGGTGTTCCGCAAACGGGCCCTGGCGAATGGCGGTGGCATGGGTCGGGCCACGGCCATCGTCGAGCAGTTCTTGAAGGTGATCCTCGACGCGCAGAGCTACGACGAGGGCTCGGCGCTCATGCACCTCTTGGGCGAGGGCCTGGTGCTGTCACTCTTCCGAGCCGGCGAGACGATCGCTCCGTCCGAAGTGGAGAAGCGGATCTTCCGGCTCTGCATGCAGGACGAGGCCCGGCACGTCTCCTACGGCACGATGCACCTGCGGTACCGGTTGCAACGAGACCCGTCCCTGGCCGAGGACTTCCACTCGTACCTGGACCGCGGTGAGGAGCTCATCGGGGTCCTGCTCTCGACCCCCGAGGTCGCCGAACCGGCCACGATCCTGGCCGCCGGCAGCCTGGAGGCGGCGTCCGAACTGGGGTCGGCGGCCACCGATGTCCTGCGGGTCCAGTCCATCGAGGAGTACCTCCAGCGCTGCGACCGGGCCGGGTTGGACCGCCGGGGTCGGATCCGCCTCCCCGACGACATGATCGCCGGCACCAGTGCCGCGCCTCCACCCACTCCGGCCGTGGCGGCCGACGTCGTGGGAGCCCGGACGTGAGCGCCGGCACCGGCCTGCTCCCGGATTTCCCTTCCAGCGCCTGGTTCGACGCCCTGGTGGGCGACGTGGACCGCCGCCGTAAAGAGTACGAGCGCCTCGGTTTCGCCGACTGCCGGTTCGCCGTCGAGGTGGTGGACGACCGCGGGACGTGCCGGTGGTTCGGTCTGGTCCTCGACGGTTACGACATCATCAGTGAGGGCGAGCTGGACCGTCTCGAGCCCTTCGCTCCCGACGTGGTCCTGAGCGGTCCGCACGCGGCCTGGACGGAGATGGTGGCCAACATCGTGAGGCACGGGGGGGCCGATCGTGCCCACACCTTGAACGCGCTCTCCATCGCCGGCTTCCCCCTCAGCGCCCGTTCGCCGGACCCGGTGGGCCGGGACAAGTTCTACCGCTACGCCGAGACCCTCCAGACCCTCTTCGACTCCGCCGGACGGGCCGTTCCCGTCGCCGGTGGCCATTGAAGGGCGCCTCGATGGCCTTCCGGGTCCTCGAGACCTGCATCGGCTGTGGCGCCTGCGAGTTCGCCTGCCCGTCGGCGGCCATCAGCCAGTCTGAGGGCTTCCCGGTCGTCTACGCCGTAGACCCGTTGCGCTGCAACGACTGTGCGGAGTGCGTGCCGGTCTGCCCGGTGGACGCGCTCGGTCCCGACCCGGAGTGGGCGGTGTGCCACGGAAGGGGCTGCCCCCTGTCGTCCTCCCGCTACGCCGGGTGGGAGTGCTCAGAGGGCCAGGAGCGGTGCGACCGCTGCGGGTCGATGCTCTGGCGCCCTGCGGGGGGCGAGTGGGTCTGCAGCTACTGCCGGCTGGGTGAGGGTGGTCGGGGCGCCAGCTGCCCGAAGACCCGTCCCTCTGCCCGTCCACCCCGGCAACACACGGCGATGGAGCCCACCGGAGCGCCCGTCTCCTCGTGACCGTCGGTCGGTGAGCCCCGAGCCTTCCTGTCCCACGCCCCCGCCCCGAGTACTCTCTGGGCGCAGGGTCTCCACGCTCGTGCCCAGGAAGGCAGGCCAACCAGTGACGCACCGCTCGGCACCCGGATCTCCGCCGCAGTCCGGCAGCCCGACCACTCCGGGAAAGCACCGGTCGGTGCGTCGGGTGGCGGCCCGCTTGGTCTTCGCCGGGGCGCTCGGCGCCGGTGGGCTGGGGGTGGCCTCGACCTTCGCCGGGGCGACGGCGGTGACAGCCTCTCCCTCCCCCACGTGCCAGACCCTGCCCAGTGGCGGGTCCACATGCACGATCACGTTCTCTTCCACCGGCGCCGCCCAGACCTGGA